>NZ_JAMYPY010000036.1:0-30840 GCF_040320605.1 Mesorhizobium sp. M0659 | reverse complement strand
TCCAATGTATCCCGCCGCCGCACAAACTGTTCGGGACGCTGGAACTTGTTGTTGTACATTTCCCTTCGCGGTCGCGATCCCCGCATTATGAAGAATGCTGTCGCGAGCGCCGGCGGTCGTCAAGAGCATAATCCTGCCGCCAGAATGAGATAGCAGCGCGTTCAATCCTTGCGTCGTTCCGTGTACCGCAAACTCGACCTCGGCGAAATCGTCGATGACTTGGCCAAATGCACGCAATATTCCGTCAGATAGATCACTTGGCGTGGTCGGATATTTCGCCGCAAGTAATTCACCTGTGCTCGTACTTTGAACGACCACATCCGTAAAAGTGCCACCTATGTCGGCGGCTATCCTGTACCGGTCTTTTTTAACAATGGTGCTGATTTTAGCCATTTATCTTGCCTCGTATTACTTGCGACCGGTGAGCGTATTTGTAATCACCGCTAGAATGATGATGGTGCCGGTGACTATCTCCCGGAGATATGGTTCGAGGTTCATAATGTTGAAGGCGTTGTTTACGATCGCCAACAGGGACACCCCCACCACCGTGCGCCAGATGGCGCCGGCACCGCCGCCAATCGACGTCCCTCCGAGAACAACCGCGGCGATCGCCTGCAGCTCGATCCCGGAACCGCTGTTGGGTATGCCGGTGGAAACCTTCGATGACAGAAGGATGCCAGCAAGAGCAGCCGCAAATCCCGCAATCGCAAAAGTTGATCCCTTGATGATTTTGGTTCGGATACCCGAAAGAAGCGCCGCCTCCTCATTTCCACCGACGGCAAAAATATACCGGCCATACTGGGTGCGGTGAAGCACAAGCGTGGAGATTAGCACGAAAAGGACGAAAGCAATGCTTGGATAAGTGATCCCGTAAACAGTACCTCGCCCAAGCGTAGAATAGGATTCTTCCGTTACGTTGATCAGGTATCCGCCGGACATGGCGATGCCGCAGCCCCGAATTACGATGCTGGAAGCCAAGGTGATCAGGAACGAATTCAACTGAAGCCTGGCAATAAGGGTTCCGTTGGCTAAACCAATCATCGTGCCAATCACTACACCCGACACCAAGCCGACTATCGGCGTCGATGCATTGGCAACAAGTGCGGCCGTAATTCCGCTAACTGCGAACGTCGCTGACACGGATAGGTCAAAACCGCGAGCGACGATCACGAACGTCATCCCACATGCAATGATCCCGATCCCGGCGTTCTGGTCGAGCAGATTGCGCAAGTTCCTGAATGTGAGGAACGCAGGTTCCACAACCGCGAGGAGAATGACCGCCAGTACCAAGGCGATGAGGATGGCGTAATCCTTCAGGAGGCT
This sequence comes from Mesorhizobium sp. M0659, assembly GCF_040320605.1. Lineage (NCBI taxonomy): Bacteria > Pseudomonadati > Pseudomonadota > Alphaproteobacteria > Hyphomicrobiales > Phyllobacteriaceae > Mesorhizobium > Mesorhizobium sp. M0659. The sequence goes on along the minus strand of NZ_JAMYPY010000036.1, from coordinate 29,517 downwards.
CAGCCCATAGTTCTTGAACCGCACTGGTCTCTCCAATCTCTCGATCTCAGCGGTTTGCAGAAATTTTTATTCTCACCTGTTTGAATGGAGATCGCTCTCGCATACGCCAAGGCATTCGCGCAGGATTGCTCCGATCTCGATTTCCTCGGCGGATTTTTCGCCAACGATGCTGCCTTCATGCATGATGTACATCCGGTGGCACAAGCCAACCAGTTCCTCGATCTCAGACGAGACGATCAGGATAGCCATCCCACGCGCCGCCAGTTCGGCGATCAGATTGTAGATTTCGGATTTTGCGCCGATGTCCACGCCGCGGGTCGGCTCGTCAAGCAACATAACCGATGGGTTGCCGGCCAACCATTTTGCGAAAAGCACCTTTTGCTGGTTGCCGCCTGAAAGGGAGGAAACCAAAGCGTCGGTAGATGTGCATTTGATGTTCAGGCGGCCGGCCCACTTGCGTATCTCTTCCGCTTCTTTCCCGCGGTTTACCATGCCGAAAGGACGAAGCTCACTAAAATTTATGAGCGAGATGTTTTCCGCGATCGAATGTTCGAGGAACAATCCCTGCTCGCGCCGGCTTTCCGGCACCATGGCCAAACCATTGCGCATTGCCGTGATCGGCGTATGACGGCCAACTGGGTACCCGTCGATTGCAACCATGCCACTTTGAAATTCGTCGGCACCAAAGATGGATCGCAACACCTCAGAGCGGCCGCTGCCGACAAGTCCTGCTATTCCGACGATCTCTCCCGCCTTAACCTGGATGTTGATGTTCTCGAATTTGCGCCGTCTTGTCAGGCCACTGGTAGACAACTTAACCGAGCTAGTTGGCGGCGGGGCCTTCTTGGGCGGAAAGATATCGGAGAGGTCGCGGCCCAGCATTGCAGCCGCCAGTGACGCGTGTGTTTGATCTTTAGCCGGTCCCGTTTGCACGTGCTTACCGTTTCGAAGGACAGATACAGCATCGCAGCTTCCGAGTATGTGGTTGAGGAAGTGGGATACATATATAAAGGTCGTTCCGCGATCCGTTGCCAACCTTTTGACGACTTGGTGCAAGTGTTCAGTTTCGGTAGGAGTAAGGGAAGATGTAGGCTCGTCCAGCACGATCAGTCGAGCGTTTCGAGAAAGCGCCTTGAGTATCTCCACTTGCTGCTGGTCAGCGATACTTAGCGATCCGACCTTGGCTCTTCCGTCGAGCTCGAATCCAAGTTCGTCACGTAGTTGGTTGAATTCCCGAAGGCTCCCCCGGTTTCGTAAAAATCCAAGTGTGGTGTTCTCGCGCCCCAGAAATATATTTTCTGCGACGGTTAGCTTCTGACAGAGAACAAGTTCCTGTTGAACGACAGCGATACCGCGCTCAATCGCTTCACGTGGTGACGAGACTGGCGTGTCGTCACCATCGTAGATCACGCGTCCATCGCTCGCCTGGAGAATCCCGCCGACCAGCTTTCCCAGCGTCGACTTGCCCGCGCCATTCTCTCCGACGAGACCGTGAACGCTTCCGCCGCAGACTTCAAAGGAGACATTCTGAAGTGCGATGGCGCCGGCAAAATGTTTACTGACATTGTCGACAACGACTTGCATTGTATACCTCTAGCCATCCCACTTGGATGACCAGTCCGGATGGGTATTGAGATTTGTCTTCGTGGCGATTGCCGCACCGACGGGCGAATGCGTTTCCAAATCGATAATCGGTTCAAATTCTTGACCGCGCATGGCTGCTATGATGTTCTTGCCACCGAGATAGCCTTCCATGTATGGCAACTCCACATAGGTACCATACCAGCGCCCTTGGCGGATTGCCGCTACCGCTGATTTCGTAGCGCCTAGGCCGATAAGTTGAACGCCCTCACCGCCTACATTCATACCTGCGCCCGTCAACGCAATCTCGGCGCCGGCCGCCGCCTGGTCGGCGAAAGAGGTGATTACGTCCAGGTCCGGATTCGATTGCAAAACATCCTGCGTCACCTTGAGCCCAACTTCTCTCCCCCACAGCGTGTCTTGGGTGGAGACGAGCTTGATCGAAGGAAACTCCGCAATATGTTTATTGAATGCCTCGATCTTGGGCACGTCCTGGGCTGCTGACCGGCTGCCGACTAGCAGCGCGACCTTGCACGGGTCCCTGCCCTGACAGGCTTCCACAGTGGCTTCCGCGAGCCGAAGACCAATGCTGCCTACATTATAGCCAACGAATGTCGTCATCCCCTTGACCTGGAACTTGTCGGTTGTCGTTGGATCGGGTCCTAGCGGGTATTCGAGCGAACCGAACTTGATGCCTGCTTTGATTGCCTCCTCGGCCGCAGGGACCGCCGAAGAATAGCCCATCGGCAGGATCAGCATCCCGTTGAATCGTCCAGAAGCGACCGCGTCCTGGATTTGGTTGAACTGCCTGTCTGCATCAAACGCACCGTCGAACAATTCAATTTCAACGTCGCCAGCTTCTTTCGCCGCCTCCTTTAGACCCTCTAGGCTAGCCAGTGTGAAGGCGTTGTCAGCCGCGAAGCCGAACAACGCAATGCGAATAGGATCGGCAGCATATGCTGGCCCGGATAAGACCGCTGCGACGCCTGCCAAGGCTGCTATCTTATAGGTCAGATTCACTCGACTTCTCCTCCCGTCACAAAGGGCACCCTAAAGATAGCAGGGCCCCGAATGCCCGCTAATATCAAAGTTTCGGGGGCTATGTTGGAATTGGTATGAGCCATGTCGCCTCAAGTCTGGTTTCTTGCACACTGGATAGAACACTGAGCAGCTCCTATGCGATGCGGCTACTCAGTGTCGTGGCAATGAGCCAGATCGAACTGATCGGACACGAAGCGACGTGCTTGTCCATACGCGATTAAGGAAGCCAGGAATGATACGTGTGGGAATAGATGTCGGAGGAACATTCACCGATTTCGTATTGATAGACACGAAATCGGGAAAGGTCATGTACTTCAAGGAGCCCTCGACACCGCACGATCCGTCCGAAGCTATTGAAACCGGTCTGGCCAGCGCGCTGGCCAAATATGATCTGAAACCCGAGGAAATCGAATTCGTCGGTCACGGAACAACCGTCGGCACGAACATGGTCATCGAGCTTCGCGGCGCGAAGACTGGCCTGATAACGACTAAAGGATTTCGTGATATCCTGGAAATCGGCCGACAGATGCGCCCAGACGTATATAACTACCGGGTAATCAAGCCGATACCCCTGGCAAGGCGACAGTACCGGATCGAAGTCTCCGAACGCGTCGATGCTCGCGGAAACGTGCTGGTGGAACTCGACGAGGCCGAACTCCGACGCGGGGTGGAATACCTGGCCCGCGAGGGCGTGGAAGCCGTGGCTATCTGTTTCCTGCACAGCTACTTCTACCCGGAACACGAACTGCGCTCAGAAAGCATCGTGCGGGAATTGATGCCGCGTGCGTTCGTTAGCCGATCAAGCGACGTTTTGCCTGAATTTCGTGAGTATGAACGATTTTCAACAACGACAGCCAATGCGTATTTGGGGCCGAAATTTGAGAACTACCTTGCTCGGTTGGTCGAGAGGCTGACGAAGTTGGGCATATCGGCAAAGCCCTACACGATCCATTCAAATGGCGGGCTGATGTCCATAGATACGGTTCGCCGATACCCCGTTCGAACCTGTCTGTCGGGTCCAGCCGCCGGGGTAATTGGTTCTGCCGTCATCGCAGCGCAGGCAGGGTATAAAAATGCGATCACTTTTGACGTTGGCGGCACGAGCACGGACGTATCGCTTATCAGTGACGGAACGCCGCATTTTACTACAAGTCGCGAAGTGGCATCATATCCTATTAAGACGCCGATGGTCGATATCCACGTAATTGGCGCCGGCGGCGGCTCAATTGCTTATATCGATAGTGCCGGTGCCTTGCATGTGGGACCACGGAGCGCTGGCGCCGTGCCAGGGCCGGTCGCGTATATGCGAGGCGGCGTCGAACCCACGTTAACCGACGCTAATGTTGTCCTGGGTCGTCTTAACCCTGTCGCGATATTGAACGGAACAATGCCCATTGACCTCAATGGCGCGCGCAGGGTCGTCGAGGAAAAGATTGCCATTCCGTTGGGAATGAGTGTGGAACAGGCAGCCTATGGGATTGTACGGATTGCCGTCTCGAACATGGCTCGCGCCATCCGCTCGGTGACAACGCAACGCGGCGTCGATCCGCGGAAATATGCATTCATAGCCTATGGTGGCGCTGGGCCATTGCATGGTGTTGAGACGGCGATCGAATGCGGACTGTCGAGGGTTGTGGCGCCGAGGGAGCCCGGAACGATGTGTGCGCGTGGTATCCTTGTTTCCGATATCAGCCTCGATTTCGTTCAGAGCAAGATCCGCCCCTTCATTCGCGAACGCTGGTCGAGCATCACGTCGGAAATGGAAGTTTTGCGGGGCGAAGCCGAGCGCTGGCTGGCTAGCGAGGATGTGCCCCAATACCAACGGCAATATGAGAATGTACTGGAGGCACGGTACTTTGGACAGAACCACGAGGTGCAAATTCCACTCCCGAATCCTCTGCCAGATGCCGAAACCTTCTTGCGGGAGTTCGAACATGCGCACCGCAAGGAATACGGCTATTCGCTCCCCGACCGTCAGATCGAAATAGTAAACTTTCGGGTCCGCGGATCCGCGCCATCTTCAGGAACGGCCAGCCACTGCCAGCAGCCGAACGGCAAGCTTGAAGCGGCCATCATTGGGCGGCGCGAATTCTTCGTCGACCCGGATTTAAAATGGGTGGATGCGGTCGTTTACGAACGCGACAGGATTCCGGTTTCGACGCGGATCACCGGTCCCGCGATTGTTGAGGACATGAGTTCGACCTGCGTGATCTTTCCCAACCAGGTCGCCTTTGTGGACGCTCCGGGGAACCTGATCCTTGAACTGAACAAAGAGAGCGGGCAATAAGCAGATGACGAAGAAAGATAGCGGCAGCGCACCGGTCTCCGATCCGATTGCGATGGAAGTTTACAACAACCGCTTGATGACGATTGTCGAGGGAATGTTACATATCCTCGTGCGTTCATCCTTCTCCACGAATGTAAAGGAACGGCGCGACTGTTCTGTAGGATTGTTCGACGCTTCCGGCCGGGTTCTCGCCCAGACAGTACACACTCCTCTGCACTTGGGCTCCACAGTCGGCGCGGTTTCCAATTTGCTGAAGGAGTTTTCGCCGGAGCAAATCAGCGAAGGCGACGCCTTCATGTGTAACGATCCCTATGTTGCCGGGGGTACCCACCTCCCCGACATCACTGTGGTCTCGCCGGTCTTCTACAATGGCAAGCTGTCGTTCTTTCTTGCAAATATCGCCCACCATTCGGATGTCGGCGGCGTGGTTCCGGGATCCATTTCGGGTACCGCCGAAACAATATTTGCAGAAGGAATTCGTATCCCGATTGTCCGACTGCGGCACACAGGCAAAGTGCAGAATGACATCGTTCGTCTCGTCACCCTGAATACACGTGATCCCAAGGAACGCGAGCTCGATCTGGGGGTGCAACTCGCAACGAATGACCGTGGGATCGTCATGGCTCAGGAGCTTCTCGATCAAATCGGAGATGATCGCATTACGGCAGCAATAGCGGATATGATCGCCTATACGCGGCACCGCCTCCTCAATCAGATCGCAGCGTTCACGTCGAAAGAGGCCGATTATGAGGCATTTCTCGACGACGATGGTATTGGCGACGATCCGGTAAGGATCGCCGTGCGGATATCCGTATCAGGCGGCAAATTACTATTCGACTTTTCAGGCACCGGTCCGCAAGCCGCAGGTGCAATGAATGTACCGTTCAATGCCCTGCAGGCGACGGTAGTGTATTGCGTCAAAATGATGATCGATCCGGGATTGATGCCCAATCATGGCATTTTCGACTGCATCGAGATTCAGACGCCCGGCCGGACGATCGTCAGTCCCGCACATCCCGCAGCGGTTGGCGCGCGATCGATCACTGCGAACAAGGTCGCGCGCGCGGTCATTGGAGCACTTGCGCAAATGCTACCGCAGGAGCGCGGTATTGCGTCGGGCCAGGACATTGTGCCTGGTATCTGCTTTGCCGGAAAACGAAGCAATGGCGACGATTATGTCTACATGGAAACTATCGGCGGGGGATCTGGAGGGACAGCGGGAGTCGATGGCATGGACGGCGTGCAGGTTCACGTCACCAATACTTCCAATTTGCCCGTGGAAGCCCTTGAGCACGAATACAATCTCCTGGTTGATGAATATGCGCTGGTGGAGGACAGCTGTGGCGCGGGCAGGTACCGAGGTGGTCTCGGCATCGCGCGGCAGATTGCCGCCACAGAAGATGACGTGATCTTCTCGGTCCGTTCGGATGGCCATATTTACCCGCCTCCCGGGCTGCGCGGTGGCCAAGATGGGCGTTGTGCGAAAATACTGTTCAATTCTGGGTCCGCCGAAGAACGTGAACTCGGTTCGAAGACTACGAATTTCGTCCTCAACTCCGGTGACAGTATAAGAATCGAAACGCCGGGCGGCGGAGGATATGGTCCTGCCGGTGAAAGAAGCGATAAGCAGATTGTCGATGATATCGAGAATAGCAAGACATCGCTCGCATTCGCGAAAAAAGCTTACGGCACATCACGGGTAGAGCAGATTCTGGACAAAAGCGAGCAGTCGGCCTTTGACGCAATCAAGGCGGCTGAATGAACTTCTATGAACTCGCCCAGAAAAACTTTCGATGTGATTGTTGCCGGTGGCGGTCTGGTGGGGATTTCCATTTCCCTTGGGCTGAGACTACGTGGCCTTGATGTGCTCGTGCTTGATGGCTGCGATGACGACAATCGCGCTGCACGAGGCAATTTCGGCCTCATTTGGGTCCAGACCAAGGGCCACACCTTCCGACCCTATGCGCAGCTTTCGCGCAAAGCGGCAAAGATATGGCCGGCCTTTAGTTCGCAGTTAAAAGAATTGAGCGGAATAGACGTCGGCCTGGAGGGCGACGGGGCCTTCTATCTCTGCATGTCGGAGGCGGAATGGAAAGATCGTGCGGAATTGATGAGAAAACAATTCGACAATGATCTTCCCGTGGCTGCCGCCTACGAGATGATGGAGCGCGGCGAACTGGACAAGCATATTCCCGGTCTTGGAAATTCGGTGGTCGGTGGCTGTTACGGCCGTCTGGACGGCGCGGTGAACCCCTTGAAGTTCTTCCGGGCGCTACATTCGGCATTTGGCGCAATTGGTGGCGAATACCGTGCATCCAGCGCTGTCACGGAGATCCGGCCAGCAGGGTCCGACTTCCAGGTAACAGCCGGGAACTCGACATATAGCTGCGCCAAATTGGTGCTGGCCGCAGGACTTGGCAACAACCAGCTGGCACCGATGGTCGACGTCGCAATGGATATACGACCCGTCAGGGGGCAGGTTCTGGCTACGAACAAACTGCCGAAATCGCTGCATTATCCAACCCACACAATCAGGCAGATGAGGGAAGGCGCCTTCATTATCGGCGATTCTCGCGAAGAGGTGGGACTCGATGACGGAACCACGCCGGAGGTCATGTCAGCCATCGCAAGGAAAGCCATAGCGTGTTTTCCGAATCTGGCCGATGCGCAGCTTTTGCGCGCCTGGGGCGGGCTGCGAACATTCACAAAGGATGGGATACCGCTCTACTTGCGCTCCAACTCCTATCCCAATGCCTATGCATTTAACGTTCATAGCGGAGTGACACTTGCTCCCGTGCATGCGCAAGACTTGGCGTCGGCCATTGAAGAAGGAAACTTGGAGGCTCGATTCCCGGACTTTTCAAGGGAGAGATCATGAATTTCCGCCCTATATTTGAGGAAGAGGCCGCCGAGCGGACAATCATCCAGGTCAACGGCGTGCCGGTGACCGCCAGGGTTGGCCAAACGCTTGCACTGGCGCTGCTGGAAAACGGCCTCGACCATTTCAATGTCAATCCGGTATCGGGAAAACGGCGTCTACCCTATTGCATGATGGGCGCCTGCTTTGAATGCCGGATCATTGTCAACGGGGTGGCTGACGTTCTGGCCTGTAGAGCTGAAGTTCGTGATGGCATGGTCATCGAAACGCAGGACAATTGCCGTGAAAAAATATGATCTGGTCGTCATCGGCGCCGGTCCTGCCGGATTGGCCGGCGCGTTAGAGGCGCACGAACTAGGCCTATCTGTCGTGATCCTAGACGACGGGAAACGGCCCGGCGGACAGATTTACCGCAATCTTGAGGACCTGAACGACAATATGCGGTCGGTGCTGGGAAAAAATTACAAAGCTGGCAAAAGATTGCTGAGAACCGCCAAGCACATGGGCCTTGATATTAGGGCAGAAGCGGTGGTCTGGCATATCTCGGCGGAGAAGATGGTATACTTCGTGCATAAAGACGAAGTGGTAGTGGTTGAAGCTGAAGCCATAATGCTTGCCACGGGTGCGCTTGAGCGACCTTTTCCGGTTCCCGGGTGGACCTTGCCAGGCGTCATGACCGCTGGTGCTGCACAAATAGCAATGAAATCCGGCTCGGCCATTCCTGCCGGACGTATCGTACTGGCGGGGTGCGGCCCACTCTTGTATCTCGTCGCGGGCCAGTTGGCCCAGGCTGGGGCCGACGTCCGAGCTGTGCTCGACACTACCCCACGCGGAAACTACTGGCGCGCTATTCGCTATATCAAGCTGGGGTCTACGGGCCTTAGCCAGCTCTTCGACGGTGTTCGGATGATCCGAACTATGTCTGCCTATGGCATCCGCCGGATACTTCAGGTGGAAGACATCCGAATTCTGGGTGAAAACCGTTCGGAAGCAGTCGAATATTCTACTCCTAGCGAGTCCGGAATTATCGAGGCCGATTGCATTCTTCTCCACCAAGGCGTCGTACCTAACATACAGCTGTACAGACATTTAGGCTGCGAGATTAAATGGGCTGATTCACAGCTCTGCTTTCACCCTCTGATCGACGGTAATTGGGAGACTAGCGTGCCTGGCGTATTCGCAGTCGGCGACAATGCATGCATAATGGGAGCAAAGGCAGCCGAATATTCCGCGCGTTTGGCGGCCCTTCACATCGCAGAAAACAAGAAGCGGATTATCGATCCGAAGACCAGGAATTCCATCCAGCGAAAATTCCGCCGCCATACTGAGATACGCAAATTTATTGATACGCTGTATCGACCACCATCACAGTTCCGAATGCCGACGCGGGAAAGTACCGTGATATGCCGCTGCGAGGAAATTACCGCCGGTGAGATCACAGATTTGGCAGCCGCTGGCTGTGTAGGGCCAAACCAGGCCAAATTTTTCACACGATGCGGCATGGGCCCTTGTCAGGGACGCAATTGCGGGCTCACTGTCACCGAATTGTTCGCCCACGCTACAGGAAAGTCGCCGAGCGAGGTGGGATACTACACTATCCGTTCTCCAATACGGCCTTTACCATTGGCAGCCCTCGCCCGTGTCGAAACGAATGGCCTCGCAGCGGATATCGAGTTTTCCTGACGGAGCGTTTGAATTGTTAAGCTCTCAAAAGCTGTGTTCCAGTCGTCGAAACAAGGGGTTCCATGATGAAGTCGAGGCTTTCGGGGGCTCTAACCGACTTCATCCTACGCCAATCGTGTGGTATTAGACAAGAATTGGTCGGCACTCGCTCGGCAGCGGTTGATGAAATTTAATCAAATTGAGGCATATCGCGCTGTGATGCTTGCGGGGAGCGTGAGTGACGCAGCTCATTTCTTGAACGTTTCCCAGCCTGGTATAAGCCGCCTGATCAAGGATCTCGAACGTTCGATTGGATTTGATCTTTTCGACCGAATTCCGGGAAGGATCGTACCTACTCCCGAAGGTGAGGCGTTTTTCAAGTATGTGCAGCGGACTTATTCGGGCATTCAATATCTTGAAGGCGCAGCAAAGGACATCGCCAATCTCAAGCATGACCGGCTCCGCATCGCTTCATTTCCCGCTGCATCACTTGAAGTGGTGCCGAGGTCAATTGTGAGGATGAACGAAGCTTACCCGGACCTGAAGATAAGACTTGAAGTACGCAGCTCGCTTAGGATTCTAGATCTGGTTTCCAGTCGGCAAGTCGATGTCGGCATTGCTGCATTTCCAGTTAATTACCCGGGTGTTATTCTCGAACGTGTGTATGAACCTTTCTGCAAGTGTGTTCTGCCGGCGGGACATCCCAAAAGCGGCCTAAGTAGAATCTCGCTCGAAGACCTGAAGAACGAGACGAATATCGGAATCTCGGAAGACCTTACAATCGGAAAGGCGTTAATTCTGGCCGGGATTGAATCAAACGTAAAGATCGACAACCTGATCGAGACGACCTCCGGGTATACGATTTGCAAAATGGTTGAAATGGGACTGGGTGTCGGTCTGGTTGACCCGCTCGCCGCATCCTTGTTCCGAGAGAGTACCGTGGTGGCTGTTGAATTCAAACCGGATGTTAAGTTCGGGTTTGCGATTGTGCTGTCTGAACACGCTATTCGATCACGCGCCGTGGATAAATACATCAAGATCCTGAATGACACCGTTAAGCGGACGATATATCCGGCGGAGTTTGAGCCTCATACCATTTCCTGACCAACTCAGGATCTAACCCCATCGACACGGAACTTCCCGGTGGCCGTCGAACGTAGATCCGCGCCATGACGCGCGAATCGTCTTTGATGAGCAACCGGCAGTTCGAGCCCCGATATTGGCGCTGAGCGGCTGAAGCGCAAACATCCGCGCTGTCCGACCGTGCTGATTATTTTATTAAAGACCGGACGAATGTTCCGGCGAACAATCGCCGCCGGGGCAAGCGGATATGCAGCCAAGGGCGCACCGGGCTCCGTATCGCGAGTGAAGCCTGTGCAAATGAAGACGCCTTGCGAACGATCGTAGACTTGAGTGGCGGTGGGGTCCAGCCTTTTCTGGCAGGCCGGTTGGCCTTGTAGATTCGACAACCATCGGATATCAGGCAACTGTGTCGCGGGTGTTGACCTCCAGGAAGGAAATGACGCCGGCGACAGCAGGCCCCCGGCGAGTTACGGGCTGCCACGTGAGCGATTTTGAAACCCCTCAGGCAGACGATTCCGCAGACTTCCACCGCCTTGTTGCAACCCAAGCTTTCTCTTCCACATTTTTCGGAGCACAACATTGCACAAGCGCGGAACGCGGTTGAACGAGGCGTGAGTTTCGCGTCCCCCGCGGAGGAATCCTGTCCGCCATTCTTGGGAAAACGCCCCGGCAACCGATACCTCCTGTCGGGTTGGTCGAGTCCGCGACACGGTGCTGGTCGGCCTCGTTTCCTGCGCTTACTGCTGCGCTCGCATTTAAGCCATTGAACAACATTTAGAAAATTTTTCCAAGGCTTCCTCTCGCGCAGTTGGCGCGATTCTTGATGCTCCCTCATCGTAAGGCGGCAGTAGTTCTGCCGACCGATATTTATGTCGTGGTGACGTAGCCATCGACGTACCGAAGCGAAGGAAAGTATCATGCCAATTCCGCGTCAGATCGCATTCTGATAGACGTTTTCGCCCTCTCATCGAGTTTCTATGTTCAGCTTTGTTGGGAACGAGCGTCTTGAAGCGCTGGTCTAGAACCATGAGTCATTTCCGTGTCGATCTGCGCGGGGGCGCTTTTCGCAACGTGTTCGCCTTCATCACTCCCCATTGGATGCGGCAGGCGACCCGGCTCGCAGTCATCATGGCAGCGGTGCTTGCCGCAACGCTGGCTGACCTCTTGACGCCGCTCTATTCGGGCCGTCTCGTCAGTGCTGTTGCCAGTGGTGCTGCCGTGGAAGTGATGGCCTGGGATGCTGCCCTTGCAGCCTTCTCCATGCTGATTGCGCTTGCGCTCGGCGCCCTCGTCATGCGTCAAATCGCCTTCATTAGCATGGTCGATTTGACCTTGAAGATGATGTCCGACATATCGAGCGAGGCGTTCCGTCGCGTTCAGCGCCTTCCGACCGACTGGCACGGCAACAGCTTCGCCGGCGCGACGGTGCGCAAGATCACGCGCGGCATGTGGGCGCTTGATCTTTTGAACGACACGATCCTTGTCGTGTTGTTCCCTTCGCTCATCATGATCGTCGGTTCGACCGTGTTGCTCGGCTGGAACTGGCTGGGCATGGGCCTGATCATCGCTTGCGGCTTGCTCGTCTATGTCGCGCTGACGATTACGTTGTCGCTCGGCTACGTCGCCCCGGCGGCGGGGCTGGCCAATAGCTGGGACACCCGGCTCGGCGGTGTGCTAGCGGACGCAATCAGCTGCAACGCAGTGGTCAAAGGCTTCGGCGCCGAGGTGCGGGAAGACGAGCGTCTCGCGACGGTCATCGCCAAGTGGCGGCACCGGACGCGCCGGACCTGGGCACGCGAGGCGATCAACGGCACGACCCAGGGCATCACGCTGCTCGCGCTGTGGGCGGCGGTGATCGGCTATGCCCTGCATCTATGGTCGCGCGGCCGGGCAACCCCGGGCGATATCGCTTTCATGCTCACCTCTTTCTTCGTCCTGCAGGGCTATCTGCGCGATGTCGGCATGCATGTGCGCAACATCCAGCGCTCGGTCAATGACATGGAGGAGTTGGTCGATATGCAGAGCCAGCCGCTCGGCCTTGCCCAGCGGCTGGGGGCCGAGCCGATCCGGATTACGAAGGGCCGTATTGATTTCGAGAACGTCCATTTCCACTACGGCAACCATCGGCTGCGGCTCTACAGCGATTTCTCGGTGTCGATCAAGGGCGGCGAGCGGGTTGGATTGGTCGGCCCCTCGGGGTCCGGGAAGACCACATTCGTGAAGCTCATCCAGAGGCTCTACGACCTGAACGGCGGCCGGATCCTGATAGACGGCCAGGACATCTCCAAAGTGACCCAGGCGTCGCTTCGTTCGCAGATCGCGATCGTGCATCAGGAACCGATCCTGTTTCATAGGTCGTTTGCCGAGAACATCGCCTACAGCCGGCCCAGTGCGAGCCAGGCCGAGATCGAGGAAGCGGCACGGCTCGCCAACGCGCATGAGTTTATCGCACGCCTGCCGAAGGGCTATGGCACGCTGGTGGGCGAACGCGGCGTGAAACTTTCCGGCGGGGAACGCCAACGGGTGGCGATCGCGCGCGCCTTCCTCGCGAATGCACCCATCCTGATCTTCGATGAGGCGACCTCAAGCCTCGATTCGGAATCGGAGGTGCTGATCCAGAAGGCAATGGAACGGCTAATGGTCGGCAGGACCACGCTGGTCATCGCGCACCGGCTCTCGACGGTACGCGCTCTCGACAGGCTGCTCGTCTTCGACCGCGGCCGCATCATCGAGGAAGGTACCCATGCGGCGTTAGTCCGTCTCGAATGTGGCATTTATCGCCGCCTGTTCGAGCTACAGGCGCTGGAGCTGACGAAGGGCCCTATCTGAGGCCAATGCGGACCGCGGTCGAATGAGGGGCGGCTTCCATTTCCCAAGACGGCGGAGTCCTGTCCGCCGTCTTGGGAAAACAACGGTCAACCGACACCTACTGTCGAGTTTGTCGAGTCCGCGACAGCGAGGGCTGTTCGGCCCAGCTCCTGCTGCACTCTCGTTAAGTCATTGAATATATGCAGGGCGCGTTGTTCTGAGGCTCTTTTCTGCGCAATTGGCACGGTTTTTGGAGCTCCATCGTTGCGAGGCGGCAGAAGCTGAGGACCGACCTTCATGTGTCGTGGGTGAGATCGCGATGGCGATTCACCTAATTTGAACACGTGGGAGCCGTTCTGTGCGGATTGATTTCAGGCCACGGCTTCCGCCGCAGCTTCCGCGCCGCGATCTCTCGCATGTGGCGAACCCTGCTTTGGATGCCCATTATTATGAAGATCGAACGAGGAGATTTCGGATTGCTAAGAATATTCAGACGGAGCGTTGAAGGCTTTCCGGTGATCGAAAGCCCTGCGCCAAATTTCACTGCGCCGGCGGCTGGCCTTTTTACTGTTGTCGCCGCAATCGTCACCGCTACTTTGGCAGCGCCCGCACAACAACTGGAGCAGGAGGAAGTTACGGTCGAAACGATCCCCGCCGGCACCAAGAAAGTCTATCTCGCCGATATGGCGGCCAACCACAATGTCGATGGTCGCCTGTATATTCTCAACGCCGACGATCTTAAATTTCTGGGGATTGTCAGCACCGGCTTTGAGGGGATGATTTACCTTCCCCACCGCGAAAATGAAATTTACGTCGCCACCACGTATTACTCGAAGCTGACGCGTGGAGAGCGCCTGGATCTCCTCGAGGTCTATGATGCCTCGAGCCTTGCGCTCAAGGAAGAAATCGAGATTCCAAAGACACGTGCGCAAGCTGCGAACTATCGGCCGCTCATGCAGGGTTCCGCCGATGACCGCCTCGTCTTTATCCAGAACGCCACGCCGGCAACTTCCATCACTGTCGTGGACATGAATGCCAAGGCGGCCACTGCCGAGGTTTCGAACGACGGCTGCTACGGCACCTATCCGGCATCGGGAAATCCGTTACGCGTTTCCACGATTTGCGGTGACGGCACCTTCGGCACTTACACGCTGGCGCAGGACGGCAGGAGTGCCGAGCGCAAGTCGAGCACAAAGCTCTTCGACGCCGACGAGGAAGCATTGTTCAGCCACGCCGAGCGGGACGGCCGGAGTTGGCTGTTCGTCTCCTACGGCGGCACGGTGTACAGGGTCAACTTGGAAGGCGAGACCGTGGAGTTGCTTGAGACATTCCCGCTCAACGAAGGAGTGGAAGGCAGCTGGCGCCCGGGCGGGGCCCAGCCGATCGCCTATCATTCCGGTTCCGGAGTGCTTTTTGCGCTGATGCATTCAGGCGGTGCGGAGGGCAGCCACAAGAACCCGGCGGAGGAAATTTGGGCCTTCGACGTGCGAAAAAAGGCACTGCTATCGCGTTCACCTACCAAGACAGCGACTGCCCTGACCGTTTCCACCGCGGAGACACCGACCCTGTTTGCAATCAACCCGATCGACGCGACAGTCATCCGGTATACCGCCGATCCCGCGGCGCGGTTCGCGCTCACTGAGACACATGTCGAGAAGGTAGGTGAGACCGTCATACAGGTCGAGGCTGATTGAGCGCCATGCACGAGCTCGATCCCCTAGCCGTCGTCACTTCGATCGGACTTCTCGTTTTGGTGTTCGCGCGCGCTGTTCTTCATAAAATTACGGATTTCGGGAAGTTGCGGCAAACCGTCATCGAATATCGTATCGCGCCGGAGCGATTGGCCGGACCTATCACCGCTGCGCTGACCGGTGCCGAGAGTCTCACCCTGGCATCGCTGCTTACGCCGGGCTTTAGAGGCTTCGGAACGCTGGCGGCGGCGTTCCTTTTATTGGGCTATGGCGCAGCGATGGCGATCAACCTGGCACGCGGGCGCACAAGTATCGATTGCGGCTGCGGCGGCCTCGGTCAGAGCATCTCCTGGGTACTCGTTGGCCGCAACGTCACGCTTGCCGGCCTTGCTGGAGTCGCCGCCGCGCCGGTGGTGGTCCGGCCGTTCGGTGGATTCGATGTAATGCTGATGCCAACGGTCCTCGGGGCGGCTTGGCTGCTTTTGCTTGTTTTCGAGAGGCTGCTGCAGACCTTCTCACATGTACGGGCAGTCGGCGCCTACCGCCGCAGATATGGAAGGGGGCGGACATGACACTTCAGGCGCTGGCTGTCACGGTCTTGATTTTAGGGCTCCTGGTGATCGCCTTGCTGATCCTCGTTCTGGCGCTCGCCCGGCAGGTGGGTGTCCTATTCGAGCGGGTCGCTCCGATCGGGGCGCTCATCACTGACTCAGGCCCCGGCATCGGCGATCCAGTTCCCAAGATGGACCTGACGACGCTCGACGGCCGGTCGATTGCAGTCGGTGTCGCCGGGGATCGAAGCCAGCTCTTCTTTTTCGTGTCGCCGGACTGCCCGGTCTGCAAGCGGCTTTTGCCCATCCTCAAATCGGCCCGAACGGCGGAAGCCGGCTGGCTTGACGTGGTGCTCGCCAGCGATGGCGAACGCAACATCCACGAACGTTTCGTCCGCGAGCGCGACCTTGGAGACTTCCCTTATGTACTGTCTCGTGACTTCGGTATGATTTTTCGTGTCAGTCGGCTGCCCTTCGCCGTGCTGATCGACGGATCGCGCGTGGTGCGCGCGAAGGGGTTGGTGAACAATCGCGAACAGCTCGAGAGCCTTTTCATCGCGAAGGAAATCGGTTCGCCGTCGATCCAGCATTACCTGGACAGGGCGGCTGTTGAATGAGCGTCGAGATTCATTGGAGGCAGAGATGTTAAAGAAATTTTCCAGATTCGTTACCGCTCTCGACGATGTCGCGGAAGCCGGAAGCCGGCGCTCCGCTCAAAGACTTGGGCGGCGCAGCTTTCTGTCGATCCTCGGTGGAGCATTGGTTGGCGGAACCGCGTTACCCATGCTGCCCTTCGATCGAAGCGGCGGACGCGCTCACGCGCGAGGCGTGAAAGACGATATGGCGTGCGAATACTGGCGCTATTGCGCCCTTGACGGATTCCTGTGCACCTGCTGCGGTGGTACGGTCTCGTCGTGCCCGCCGGGGTCGGAACCCTCAGCCGTCACTTGGGTCGGCACCTGCCAAAGCACCCAGGACGGCAAGTCCTATCTCATCAGTTACAATGACTGCTGCGGCGTGACGTCATGCGGTCGCTGTCCTTGCAACTACAATGTCGGCGAGCGACCAGGATACCGGATGGGCGTCCATAACGACATCAACTGGTGCATGGCCAATGACCGGGGCAGTTATCATTGTACCGTCGCTGCCGTGATCGGCGTGTCAGCGGCCGGCTGATCACGCATGGGTATCTGGCCAACCCTCCTGACCGGCATGGTAAGTGCGGGACTATTGAGCTTGATGGGGCACGCATATGCCGGCAGCGATTCCCCGCGGACCCTCTACCTGCTGCGTTGCTCTGGCTGTCACGGCATCGACGGCAGTGGCTCGAAGACTGGCCGTGTGCCCGGGCTCGCGGGCATCAACAAATTGCTCCTGCATCCTGATGGGCGACTGTTTCTCGCCAATGTGCCGGGCGTCAAGAACTCCGGCCTTTCGGACAGTCAGATCGCCCAGCTACTGAACTGGGCGCTCGATCATTGGGGTGATCGCTCGATCAGTGAGATTGGCCCGCCGCTGACCGGCGATGAAATCAGGCGTCTCGAAAAGATTCCCGTGGACGATCTCACTCGCCTGCGCGGCCGCATCGCGGATGACCTCGCAGCTCAAGGCATCGATATCGGGTCTTATTCGGCGCAGTGAGTTCAAATCGGCATCAAGCGGGACCCAGATCCGGCCCACGGCTGTCGAAAAGAGGCACGCCAACCAGGGAGATTGTAGGCAAAATGGCATGGAATAGCGAACGTCTTAGGGCTCTTCATAACAAATATGGAGAAGGCGATAGCGTTGAGCCGTTCGATCCGAAGTTCCGCGGTGTCGCCAACAAGATTTCCTCTGTTCCTGGCTCCGTCGGCGCGCCCTATGCCGGCATCCCCACCTTCCTTGACGCGCCCTACCGCCCGATCGACCCCTCCAATCCCGAGTTCGGCGACATCCAGGTGGCGATCGTCGGCGTGCCGATGGATCTGGGCGTCACCAACCGCACCGGCGCCAGCTTCGGGCCGCGCGCGTTACGCGCTATCGAGCGTATCGGCCCCTACAATCACGTACTCGACTGCGCGCCGGTGTTTGATCTGCACGTCGCAGACATTGGCGACGTCCTCTTTTCCAGCCGCTATCGGCTCGAGCAGTGCCACGCCGACATTGAGGCCTATCTCGACAACATCGTCGCGGCCAGCGTGATACCACTCACGGTCGGTGGCGACCATTCTATCACCCATCCGATCCTCAAGGCGGTCGGCAGAGAACGTCCCGTCGGACTTATTCACATCGACGCTCATTGCGACACCGGCGGTGCTTTCGGCCAGACCAGGTTCCATCACGGTGGCCCTTTTCGCAATGCGGTGCTCGACGGCGTGCTAGATCCGACGCGCGCCATCCAGATCGGTATCCGTGGTGCGGCGGAATATTTTTGGGAATTTTCCTACGAATCCGGCATGACGGTGATTCATGGCGAGGATATCCCCTCTATTGGCATTCCCGCGATCATCGAAAAGGCGCTGCAAATCGTCGGCGACGGCCCCGCTTATCTCTCTTTCGACATTGACAGCTTGGATCCCGCCTTTGCCCCCGGTACGGGGACGCCTGAAGCGGGTGGGCTCTCCACCCGGGAAGTGATGCAGTTCATTCGCGGCCTCAAGGGCATCAACCTTGTCGGCGGCGATGTGGTCGAAGTCGCTCCGCAATATGATGCCACGACCAATACCGCTCAGGCCGGCGCTCAGGTGCTGTTCGAGATGCTGAGCCTGATGGTTTTTAGCCCGTCCATTGCCCACAAGCCGGGCTAGGAAGCCATAGGATCAACCACAACGATGACAACGGAATGGCCAGGGTGGCCGGTTTCAAAAAGGGAGAATGACTATCCCGCTTTAGGCATCGGCCTGGCTCGGGGCTCCTGTCGTCGATCGCGCGAGCGCGTAGTTGACCACCGCTGACGGCGCACGGCCTTCCCCCTGGCCGTCTGCCAGGGCACCTTCAACGGCACCCCGGCTTGTCGTCCCCAACCGAACAAGAGGCTATTTGCAATTTCATGCTGCCGTGCCACGTCGTAAACAACAGCACCGGGCTCGAAGCTTTCCTCTGCGATCCGGATCTTGTCCTCATGCCGCCAGTGCCGACGCCGTTCGGCCCCCCAAAACCTCAATCTTCATCGACCTTAAGGTCGGAGACTCCGACGAATCCCTTTAATCACCCAAGGCAGCGCCCCGCCGGACAGATACTTACGAGCAACTGGCCCTCCCATCTGGGGAACACCGCTCGTTCTAGGCTTTTTTCCCGGAAACCGGGATCATCGGGACCCGAGCGCGTCCAGAACCCGCCGCAGCGCTCCTGTATTCACATCGTACTCGCATGGCAGCAGCATGAACGATCTCTACCGGGACCAATTTGCGAAGGACCGGCATTGGCCCGATCGCACAGGTCCTTGCGCATCGGAAAGAGCTGGCTGACGTGAATACCCGCCGATCACGTGACCTCCGACGCCGTCACGCCGGGCTCAAAGAACGCTGCAACTAGACGCTCCTTTCCCCTCGCCCGACTACCGCCAGCGTCTCTCAACTGATGTGAACACCTCCACACGCATCATAGGGCCGCTCCCCGCCGTCCTTTTCCCTCCATAAAATCAGCGATGCCGACGCCTTCCGCTCAACCCCGCTCCAGTACTATGGCGACTTTCAGACAGACTTGTTGGATATGCGGCATGTAGCCTTAAAGCGATCATGTTGTTTGGAAACGATTTTTCCTTTGGCACGGCACATGCACGGTGATCCGCAACGAATCACGGACTGAGGAGAAAGCCTTGCCGTCCGCACAGCTCATCTCAAACCACACCGTCGTCAAGCTGCCCGTCAGCCAGATTCGACCATCCGAGAAAATCAACATTGAACGTGCTCGGACACTGGCAAAGATGATCACCGAAAAGGGGCGGTGGACCCGGCCTATCTTTGTTGAACATCGCCATTCCGTGATCATGGATGGTCATCATCGCCTTTTCTGTGCCGGCGAGCTCGGTCTCTTGTCTGTTCCATGCGTCTTGCTTTCCTATGATGATCCAAGCTTGCATGTGACCTACTGGTCCAGGCCCGGGCCGGTTGACATGGAAAGTATCATCCAGGCCGGCCTATCCGGCGACCTGATGGGCTTCAAGACGACAAAACACAAGTTACGGATTGCGCTGCCATACTGCTCAATCGAACTCGACGAGCTGAGATGAGGAACGATCAATGTTCCAGAAATACTTTTCTGACGAACCGGGGCCGCTACTCAGCGATTGGACGGTCGATTTACTCAATAGCCGATCCGAACTGGCCGCTTGGGTCGATGGTTTCGGGTCGCCGCTGCATGTGGTGTATCCAGACCAAGCCACCAAAAACTACCTCCAATGGCTGAATGAATTGCGGACCGTCTATGGCGACTGTCAGGTCCAGTTCGCGTTGAAGGCCTGTAAGTCAGCTTCGCTCCTGCGCGCATTCGCACTGGTTGGCGCTGGCGCCGACGTTTCTTCTGCCCACGAGATGGCTTCGGCCTTCATGAACCTAGTTCCAGTGGAGCGCATGTCGATGACGGGGCCGGCGAAGTCCGATTACGAAATCAATCTTTGCATACGCCATAAAGTGGCCATCCATATCGACTGCATCGAAGAACTCAAACGCGTTCTCGCGCTGGCGGACGGCGTGGGAGGTATTGACCGTCTGTTCCTTCGCGCTCGTCCCATAACTGAGCCCGGCTCGCGCTTTGGAATGACCGAGGATCAGCTGGTGGCGTGTCTGACGCTGCTTGAAAAGACAAAGGTAGAGCGGGTTGGCGTGTCATTCCATATCAACGACTACCAGGTTCAGACGCGCGCAGAACAATTGCGCTTCTGCATCGCCTTCCTACGGCGTCTCTGCGCTAAATGCCTGACGCCCGGCGGAATCGACATCGGTGGTGGATATCCCATGCGCTACCTTCAGAGGTTCGATCCGGTTGCATACCGTCGTGGCGTCCACTGGGGCAACGTAGCAAAACCCGGCAACTATCCTTACGTTCCGGAGCTTGCTGGAGCCCAGCACGCGGCTGCAGTGATTCAGATCGCTCTAGCCGACCCGGGAGATCGCGACTTCCTCCACCGTCACCGGCTGCCAATCCTACTGCAGCCTGGTCGCTCCCTTCTAGATCAGTGTGGGATCAGCGCCTTCGATGTGATCGACGTCAAGGACCTTGGAGACCGTCGATTCGGGGTAGTCCTTGATGGTATGTCGTTTTCACTTTCCGAAACCTGGTTTGGCGCTGATTTCGTGCCATCTCCGTTGGTCGTGTGGCGAGAAAAACGCGAGGTGCTGCGACACGATGCAAGCTATTTTCTGGTCGGGCGCAGCTGTCTTGAATCCGATGTCATCCGCTGGCGCGGCCTGGCAATCGAGGGCGGCATCACCCCGGGTGATCTTGTGGTCTTCGCCAATACCGCCGGGTACCAAATGGATTCGAATGAGAGTTCGTTCCACCAAATTCCCTTACCCAAAAAGTTAGCCGCGGTCCGATGTCCTAGCGGGTGGAAGATCTTAGCCGACGAAACCCTCAACAAAGAGGCGATTGCCCCTAATGATCGTCAATAGCATTCTCGAGACTATTGGATGCACGCCCGTGCTGCACATTCCTTTGCGGCGCGGTGAGGTCGGCCTGTATATAAAATTAGAAATGTTCAATCCTACGGGCTCAATGAAGGACCGGATGGCATTGAGCATGGTCAACAGTCTGCCTATCGCGCTAGATGAAGCTGCTGCCAGTATTGTCGAATCCTCGTCAGGGAATACGGCCAGTGCGCTGGCTATGATCTCTGCCGTACGCAGACTCGAATTCACTGCCCTTATGGACTCTCATGCAAGCCTCGATAAGATCCTTACTGTTCGTGCATTCGGCAGCAACGTCCGAGTCGTTGGCAGTGGCGATGGCGCCCTAGCCACCGACCAGCGTGACGAGGAGGCCAGGCGGATTGCCGTCGAAGAGGGTGCTAACTGGACCGAGCAGCACAACAACCCGGCCAACGCCGCCGGCTACATAAGACTAGCGGCTGAATTGCTGGAGGATCTCGGCCCGAGAATTACGCATTTTGTATCGGCCATCGGTACCGGTGGATCGCTTTGCGGCACCGCGCGTCAACTGCGGCTGCATATACCCGGGGTTCAAGTGATTGGCGTGGAACCTGTCGGAAGTATCATCTTTGGCGGTCAGGGCGGGTGCTACCGTCAATCGGGCACTGGTACGCCCGAAGGGGCAAATGTGGGCATGGTGATCGACTACGACGCGATAGATTGGGGTCGGAAAGTATGCGACGACAATGCCTTTTCGATTTGCCACTACTTGGCACAGCGGCACGGATTGCTTGTCGGCGGCTCGACTGGCGGGGCGATCTACGAGGCGCTCAGCGTGGCCCGTGAAGCGCCGGTTGGATCGCGCATCGTGACCCTAGCTTGCGACAGCGGCACAAAGTACCTGGACACAATCTTCAATCAGGACTGGCTGTCGACTCACGATATTCACTTAATTGACGTTGAGGCGGAATTTGCCGAGCTTTTCGCGAGTGCACCGGCTGTGCCGCAGGCGCCCGCTGAGGACAATGGTACGCCTACCAAGAGCCTGAGGTGAGGGCACGGCTGAACAAGCTGATGCTGATGTCCTCGAAAACCGCCACATAGCACGCACCGTCGGGGTTATTAACCAATGGCAAAAAGAGCACTCATTCTGATTGAAGGCGATTCAACGGGTAATGGTCTGTTGTTCGTCCAGGCGGCCCAGCGTCTTGGCCTTCATCCAATTACCCTGTCGGCTGATCCAACTCGGTACGAGTATCTCGCGGCGGAAAGGAATGAGGCAATCCGTCTCGACACAGACAATCTGGACGCGCTGATCCGCGAATGTTGCCGGCTGCTTGCGACCTATGACATTGCTGGCATTACGAGCCCCTGGGAACCATTCTACGCGACAGCTGGAAAGCTCTGCCGGCATTTCAATCTGCCGGGACCGAACCCCGCATCCATTGAACGATGCTGCGATAAATTCATTCAACGTGAACTCCTCGCGGGCGCCGGCGTTCCAATACCTGCTTATCGGGTGGCAGCAAATGCGACGGACGTAGAAAGCGCTGCCGCGGAGATCGGCCTGCCGGTGATTCTCAAGCCAACCGTAGGCAGAGGCAGTAGCGGTGTCCGATTGTGCCGCAACGTCGATGAGCTAGCCGGACACACGGCCTTTCTGTTGAGTGGAAAGCACATATGGCGGTCTCTGCCGAGGATACTAGTCGAAGAATTTGCACAGGGCCCTCAATATACCGCCCATATGATGGGAAATGAGGTCATTGGGATTGCCGCCGCTGACTTCGACCCCCTACCGCATTTCGTCTATCGTGGGTTCACCTTTCCAGCCCCGCTAACTGATGACGAACATGAGCGTATCGTCGATGTTTCGCTGAGTTGTTTGCGAGCTCTCGGCCTTGATTGGGGGCCAACGAACATAGAACTCCGGTGGACAAAGCTTGGCCCGATCGTCATTGAAGTCAATCCGCGTCTTGCTGGCACGCCCGATCCTCAATTGGTTCATCTGGCCTATGGTGTCGATCTCGTCACCGAGCACATCAAGCTTGTCATCGGCAATGAATGGAATTTGCGCAGAAGGCATTCGCACACTGCGGCTGCCCGGTCCCTGGTTCCTGATCGCGATGGCACCCTTGAGTGGATCGACGGCGGCAGTCAAGCAGCTGCTGTACCAGGTATCGCCGAAGTCAAACTGTATGTTGAACCCAAGACGCCGGTCGTCAGGAAAGGCGATGACCGAGACTGGATCGGACACGTTATAGCTGCTTCCCCAAGCGTTGCTCAGACCGAGGCGATACTTCAGCGTGCTGTCGACTTAATCGATTGGTCGATCACACCATTTCCGACCCGTGACGAATAGAAGAATGCCAGCGGGCACACCTCCTCATTTTGATTGATGGAATGGCGAGGAGCTTCCGCTAGGGTCCCGGTAGGGACGATGGTTGCCCATCGCCCCCCGGCCAGATCCGTACATGCGGCACTACCGCACGAAATGTGTTCGAGCACATTTCGTGCGTAATGTGGCTTCGGTAGAGATGTGGCGTCGGCCGCCGCGGGCCAGAGGCGGCAGGCCGGTGAGGATGCCGAGCGCCACATAACAAAGCGGGTTACAGGGACCGAAGGAAGTCCATCAGCGCCGGTTGATCACGCCATCGTTTTGGGATCTTGCCGAGACTCGGCGCCTCGCATTTTTCGAGCGCCTTAGCCTTGGTCTCGAAGTCGACCTCTGCATAGACGTTCGTGGTGTCCAGCGAGACGTGCCCGAGCCATCCGCGGACTGTGTTGATGTCGACGCCGGCGCGCAGGAGATGGGTCGCCGTGGTGTGGCGGATGGAGTGAGGGCTTACGCGCTTTGTCGCCAACGACGGCATTTTGGCGACGACCTTGAGGCCATAACGCTCGACGGCGGTATGGATCCCGAAGCGAGTGATGGGTTGGCCGCAGCGATTGAGGAAGACGGATCGAGAAGGTGCTCTGTCAGCGACGAGTGCCCGTAACTCGATGACGGTGGCGGTCCACAATGGGCAATATCTCTGCTTGCCACCCTTGCCATGGATTTTGACGCTGGGGGCGTTCAGGTCCAGGTCCGTCACCTTGACGCCGACCGCCTCTGACGCTCTCGCACCAGTGTTGTAGAGGAACAGCAGCAGGGCGTAGTCGCGCCGACCCTGCTCCGTCCGCCGATCTGGAGCGGCGAGCAAGGCGTCGATCTCCGCCTTTTCGAGGTAAGGAACGACCGCCTGATCGGTCTTCTTGAACGGGATCGAACGGATCTGGCCCGACCATTCGATGTGGACGGGGCTATGCTCGCCGACAAAGCCAGCGAATGCCCGAACGGCGGCAAGACGTTGATTGCGGGTGGCGATCGAACATCGACGCGTCACTTCGATATCGGTCAAGAAGGCGCGGATTAGCTCGGCCGATAGATCGACGACATTCAGGCGATCAATAGACTTGCCGACCCGCTTCGCAACGAACGGGAGAAGCTGACATAAGCCGTCGCGGTAACCCTGCTGGGTGTTGCGGGCGAGATTGCGTTCGGCAACCACGTGTTCGAGTAGGAACCGCCGGATCCAGGGGCCAAGGAGCGCCTCGTCACGCATTGGGCATCTCCATGGCGTAATGCTCAAAGCGTGCGCTGGCCTCACGCAGAAGATCCGGGGTTAGGGTTAGGTATCGCTGCGTGCCCGAGATGTTGACGTGGCCAAGGTAGGTGGAGAGCTTGGGCAGAAGCCGTTGGACGTCGGCGCCTTGGCGATACCAGGAGAGGAGGCGATGAACTGCAAAACTGTGACGAAGGTCATGCAAGCGAGGCTGACGTCGCGGCCCGGCGCCGGCGCACACGACACTCGCTTTGACGCGTAATCGGCAGAACACCCTCTCAGCGTGTTGCAGGGTCACAGGGGCGCCCTGGCGCGTGAGGAACCAGAGGGATTCTGCAGACTGGCCGTCGCGGCGGCGAGAAGCGTGCCGGGATAAGATGCGCACGAGGTCGTGGCCGATCGGAGCCAGTCTGGTCTTGTAAAACTTGCTCTCGCGGACGCACAGGACCCCTTCCTCGAGGTCGACGTCGGCTAATGTGAGGGACAGTGCCTCGCCAAGGCGAAGCCCCGCGCCGTAAAGGAGAAGCAGGAGCGTTCGGTATGTGTCCGGATCAATAGGACAGCGCGGATGGTCGATCAGGACGACGGCGTCGAGTAAACGACCGATCTCCTCTCGGGAGTAAATATAGGGAACGAAGGCTTCCGTCGGCTTGGGGACTGCGCGTGGCAACGGCCATATGTTTGTATGCCCCCGGGCCATCGCGAACCGATAGAACCCCGCCAGAACAGAATGCTTTCGTTCCCAGAAACGGGTCACCGGGCCGCGTCCCGCCAGAAAGGCCAACACTCGGTCGGCCGTCACCTCCGGCAGAGGTCTGTCGCCGACGAAGCGACAGAACGACTTGAGCGTGCGCACCTCCGTGCGGAAGCGCATTCCGATTGCTTGCCGGTGATCGACAAAGCTGGCGATAATTTCTGAAAGGATCATGCCAGTCCTCCCAGATCGAACGCCCCGACCTCGCGCAGTCCGGCAAGGTCGACCCTGGCGTAGGTGCGGGTCGCAAAGGCGCTGCGATGGCCGAGATGGTCCCCGATCTCCTTCAGGCTCAGACCTTGCGCGACAAGGTGGGTGGCGCACGCGTGGCGAAGTCCATGAGGGCCAAAATGCATCGACTGAACGCCTAGGGCGCTCAGTCGGCTTGCAACCACATAGTACACGGCGCCCGCCGACAGCGGCCGGAACGGGGCCTTGAGGGTGAGGAAGACCTCATGGCGACGGCAGCGGGGGCGCGCCAGTTGAAGGTAACTCACAACAGCGTCGCCGACGGAGGTCAACAGGGGGTAGTATTGCGTCTTGCGCTGCTTGGACCGGGTCACCTTGATGACCTCTCTCGTCCAATCGATGTCTTCGAGACAAAGACCGCGGACTTCGCCGCTTCGCAGTCCGTAGATCGCGAGCAGCTTTAGAATCGCGTGGTCACGGACGTCACGCGCGGTCCTGTCCCTCGTGCTCTCAAGGAGCCGCTGGACATCGGGCCATGCCGGGCCCATCGGCAAAGCTTCTTCCCTGAACAGTCGCGGCGCGTCGATCGCTGCGGCGATTCCGGGGCAACACCATTGTCGACGCTGAGCATGGCGGAAGAACGCCCGCAGGGCGTGCGCGCTCGTCGCTACCGACACCCGAGACCACCCGTCGCGACCCTTTACGTCGAGGAAAGCGTCTACGTCTGCAACGGTGATGTCGGCGATCGAAGATTTTTCGACGCCTAAATGTTCGAGGAAAGTCTCTACCTGCCAGCGTTGGTTGGCTAGGGTGCTCGCCGACAAGCCACGCTCATCATGTTGATAGGCGATGAAGTCGTCGACCTTTTCACAATGGGCCTTCGGTTCGTCGGGAGCCGGTTCGTCAAGCTGGCCAAGAAAGCAAAGCCACGCTGCGGCGACGTCGTGGAACAAACGCCGTGACCACTTCTCACCGCAGGCTCTGTTTCGCGCGTGCTGGTATCAGGCCCAAGATTGAGCGGCCGCGTCGATCTCGGCCTGCCTGACGCACCTGCCGCCGGACAGGTCCAGCCGCTCCGCAATGACCAGCAGCTCGCGGGCTGTGCGCAGCAAAGTCTCACGAGCCGCACGCTGATCGGCGAGATGCTTGAGATAGCGCAGCCGCTTCGAGGCCTCGGGCCCGTCATGGTGACGCGCTACGACCTTCGGGTAGGCGAATAAGTCCTCGAACATGCCTCGGATCTCCAGTGAGGTGGGAAATCCGATCACCTATATCCAGTTTGTGATGTGGCGCTCGGCATCCTCACCGGCCTGCCGCCTCTGGCCCGCGGCGGCCGACGCCACATCTCTACCGAAGCCACATACGCACCAAATGTGCTCGAACACATTTCGTGCGGGAAAGCCGCCCGCGTGGATCTGTGCCGGGGGCGCACAGCAATGAGCGTCCCTACCGCGAAACTCTCATCCTGATCGGGTTCTTCCGCATACTCATTGTCGGATCCTCGACGATGTTAGGACATGAGACGCAGCGTTCTATGAGTGATCGTGTTGTTTTGACACGATATTCTGGTTTGGTACGATGCATGCAGGGCTATCCCCAACGCGTTGAGGCAAGGAATGAGGAGACATCAACCATGACCAGGCCCGCCCAACATGCGGTCTACCCGCGAAAACTGAGCTTTCCGAGCCGACGGAAGATATTGCGCATTACAGCGGCACATCCGGCATCTCTCAACTAGCAGGTGTTTTCAGGCCCCGGCTTTGATTTGTCGTTTTGCCGGATTGAGCCGCGCGGAGAGACAGCCACCGTGTGGGCGCAGCTCTCGGCGCGAAGGCGGTGACGGCGATAGCACGGCTCGCGGGCAATCGGATACATGCACGCCGCATTGCACAAATCCGTCTGCGCAACGAACTCCAACAACGGATTGCCAAATCGAATTGGGAGAAAGACATGCTGATCAACCAAGGAGAACTTGCTAACCTCACGGCTGAATTCTGGTGGGGCCACGCAGCGATTTCGCACGTTCTGTCGAAGTTCGAAGCCGAGACAGAAACCCGCCCTAG
Organism: Mesorhizobium sp. M0659; assembly: GCF_040320605.1. Classification (NCBI taxonomy): domain Bacteria; kingdom Pseudomonadati; phylum Pseudomonadota; class Alphaproteobacteria; order Hyphomicrobiales; family Phyllobacteriaceae; genus Mesorhizobium; species Mesorhizobium sp. M0659. The sequence goes on along the minus strand of NZ_JAMYPY010000036.1, from coordinate 1,760 downwards.
GTTTCCCTGTATTTTCGGGCAGAACGCGGTCAAACGAGGCAATTTACGCTTCCTCCTCATTCCATACAAATTCGAGACTTCACAATATGACCTTGGTGTTTTGGCTTCTGGGCTACGCACCTACATCGCACACACTAATATTCGCTCCGTCGACCTCAACCACCATTGCCCACTACTAGTGCTTTTTGAGCCAATAACCACTCTTATAGCCACAGATCATTTCAAGAAGGTATTCATAGAAGCGATGCAGTTTCTACTGGATGAGGATGACGGAACTTGGCCTGCGAACGTATCCAAGGATCCTGCGCATCATACTTGGACGATTCGTTCCAGAGCACGATAGCATGTCGATCTGAATGCCCTGTTGAAAATAAATAATTAAATGATCGAGTTTGGATGGCGTGGTCATCGACTTATGAATTTGTCGTGTAACGCCTCATCCGGAGGGACAACCCTGTTCTCTGCCCCTGCGGCAGGCAGGCCCTGCAATCGTTGCCCCATACCATTTCGAATGACCTGGTTCAGATCGACCAGAAGCGAAACCTCGACGCCCCGGTTTCAAGACGTGGAGGATTTCCCGGCTTTGGAACGATGTTAGGCGGCTGCGCAGTCCACGATTCGCATTGCCGATTACGCTCAAAACGGGCCGCAAGGCTTGGCCCCCGCGGGTCGGCGAGGATCCAATCTCTATCTCCTGTTCGAACTGGAAAAGGCGCCGGGTAATACGCCGCACTCTGCAGCCGGTACCGCCAAAGGCGGTACCATGCCCCCAGTCTACATCGAAATAGGAGGCTCTGTGTCATGCTCATGAGGTTCGCGTTCGCAATTTTCGCCGGCGGCGTGCTCGCTTCCTTCGCCCTGCCCGATCAGGAAGCCGGCCTTCGCCTGCTCAGCTTTTCCACTGCTTTCTTGATCCTGTCCCTCGCCGCCGTCTGTGTCATCGAATTTCTAACTCGCAGTATCGGACGTTATCGTCTTCGCTCGTCGCTACAGCCGTCGCGCTATGATGACGATCTTCCTTTGCATGACGCTGCAAAATTCGAGCGCTCCGCCTGGTCGACGTCCGGCGTCAACCCTAAGGATCCGAACCTGGTTTGGCAGTATCGCGTCAACGATCAGCGTCTTGGCCGCTTCAAACTTTAACAGGCCCTACCATGCCAGGATCTGCTCAATCACGCGCACAGACGATCCTCCTGTTCCGTCAGGTCTGCGATCTCCTGATACGGTAGCCTCAAATGATTCAACGCTTGCGCACGGCGGCGTCCCGAATTCCCAAAAGGCCCATACCGAGACGCCCAGGACGCCGCCAATGTGCCGATCGTCCGAAGGTCGGGTTTCGCGCGCCCGCGCGCAGTGATAAAGCGTTTCCTGCGTAGACACCACTATGCTGCGGTTCGCGCACAAGTGGTTCTCGTAATTACCTGATGCAACGGCTCCTGGTCGCCAATCTCGAGGTTCGCGAATGGCGCTCTCAGCGATGCAGGCTTGGGCCACCTGGCCGAGGCGATCCTGCGGTCACGACAGCTAAGTGCTGGCCCTTGCTCTCTTGTCCCAGATGCCGGATGCCCAATGCGGCGGGCGGCGCGAGGAAAACCCCCTCGCCTTCCTTTCCCCTCCCTTACACGTTGATTGGCGGGTATCCAGGCGCCCGGCCCGAAGGTTCTCGGTTGTGTGCGTCAAGTTCTGCAAAATGGGGCAGCCATGATGCTGGTCATGCGGCTTGGCGCAGAGCGAGCTTCTTGTGCTCGCGCAGGTCGTCC
>NZ_JAMYPY010000035.1:0-40904 GCF_040320605.1 Mesorhizobium sp. M0659 | reverse complement strand
CGCCGCGCCAACCAATCCGCTTGGCGCTGCGGCGGACGCATAGGGGGAGAGAAGTGTCACCTATGTATCCGGTTCAAAGTGTTACCCATCTATCGACTGGACACCGGCAGGGCAATGAGGGGCGGTGCTGACCTCCGGTGAGGAGCAAAATCAAACGCGCGCTCTGCCTCTCGGCAATAATCTCTACAAAGAGCCGAGCTTGCCCAGATCCTTGGCGACCAGATAGTAGAAAGTCACGCGGCTCTTGGAGCTGTCGGCGGCCAACGCCTTGCAGGTCTTCTCGATCGCTGAGTCGGCTTTCGCCCCGTCGGTCACGCCGAGTTTCTTGGCAACCCAGTTGGTCTTGACGCGCTCCAATTCCTTGGGGTCGGTGCAGGATACCAGCGAGGAATCGCGGTTGCGCAGCGCGATGCCCAGATGTTTCACAATCTTGGCAACCACATCGGCATTTGCGGCGGCGTCGTATTTCTTCACGTCTGCGAGATAATCGGCCATCAAATTTCCCCATGTCGGCGCAACGGGATCCGATCGATGAGGGCTGTGGCGCGCTGCCGCAACTTGTGCGCTCGGTCGGTACTCCTCACCGTCGCAAAGCTTCGGTTGAGACCGCGCGCGAGTCAACCCTCGGCGCCGCAGTTTGGTGCGGCCAAGAAGTGTCATTGCAGCCTTTCATTTTGTGCGCCCGCCCCCTATATTCGTTTTGTCGGCTTGACCGACTATGGCGATAAATGGGCGATGTAATAAGCCGTTCGGACCCGGGGGCGGTACCCGGCGCCTCCACCAAGAACCGCTCTGTGATCAGAGCGGCTGTTGCTGGGGGCGAAATAGGATCGACGAAGGTGTAAAGATCGTACTTTTGCCCGGCATGGTACCACCGTCATCGGGCTAAACCTGTAGTTGCAAATGACAACTATGCGGAAGCACGTCTCGCCGCGTAAGCGGTGCGATAGCTTCAAATCAAGCCCTAGAGGTTCGCACTTCTAGGCGGGGTTCGGAGGTACCTGGCAACAGAAACCTCCACTTCTCCCCTCCTCGATATCGTACGCTCAATGCCGGCTGCTGCTGGCCGGATTTCGCATGACGATGGGCCGCGAAGCCTACACCAAATTGAGCCATGAGCTGGTGCAATTTGCCGCTGGCGTCGGTCGAAGGCCGTGGTTCTGGCCGGGGCCGGATTACCCCAGACGTGAAAAAGGCCGGGATGACCCGGCCTTTCCGGTCGATTGCGGTCAGCTTACTCGGCCGGCGCTTCAACGGCTTCGCGCGAGCGGCCAAGCGTCAGTTTGGCCAGCGTGAACGAGATCACGGCGCAGAGCGTGATGCCGGCCACCATGGGCAGCGGGGTGCCGTCGAAGAAGATGCCGGCGACGCCCATCGCCAGCGCACCGATGGCGAAGTGCAGCGTGCCCATCAGCGCCGAGGCCGTGCCGGCGATCTCGCCATGCTCTTCCATGGCCAGCACCGACGTCGTCGGGATGACCAGGCCAAGGAAGCCGTAGCCGACGAACAGCAGTGCCGCCATAACATCGAGCCGGTCGACGCCGGTCGCCATGACTGCGAACAGCACAACCATCGTCGTGGCATAGCCGGTTACCGCCACCCAGACGACGCGCTTCAGCCCGAAGCGCTCCGACAGCATCCCCGTCAGTTGCGACATGCCGATGAAGGCCACCGCATTGATCGAGAAGAACACGCTGTAGACGGAAGGCGACAGCCCGTAATGGTCGATCAGGATGAAGGACGAACTCGAGAGGTAGACGAAGAAGCTGGCGATGCCGAAGCCGGCGATCGCCACCAGGCCGAGGAAATTGCGGTCACCCATGAGGAAGCGATAGCCGGCGAGTGCGGTTCCGAAGGAGGAACCGACGCGGTCTTCCGCCGGCCGCGTCTCCTTCAGCGAGGTCGCCAGCAGAATGGTGGCCAGCAGGGCCGCGCCCGTCACCGTCCAGAACACGGCGCGCCAGCCGAAATTCTCGATGATCTGGCTGCCGGTCAGCGGCGCCAGGATCGGCGACACCGAAAACACCAGCATCAGCAGCGACATCAGCTTGGCGGCTTCGGTGCCGGTGTGCAGGTCGCGCACGATGGCGCGCGGCACCGCCATGCCGGCGCTGGCGCCCAGTCCCTGCAGGAAGCGGAAGGCGATCAGCCATTCGATGGTCGGGCTTATGGCCGAACCGATACCGCCGACCATGAACAGCGCAAGGCCGCCGTAAAGCGGCAGCTTGCGGCCGACCATGTCGGAGATCGGTCCGACGACGATCTGGCCGAAGCCCATCGACAGGAAGAAGATCAAAAGGCTCATCTGAACGGCGGCGGTGCCGGCATGCAGATCTTCGCCGATCGAAGGCAACGCCGGCAGATACATGTCGATGGCGAAGGGGCCGATAGCGGACAACAGGCCGAGCACGACCGCGATGCGGAGGAATTTGGGACTCATGATAAAGGCTTCTTTCAAGTCTGGTTGGCGCCGCCAACGCGACGACTAACCCTAGGACGTTCCATCCCGTTGAAATCCGACGGCTCAGAGCGAGATTATTCGTCTCTACGGAGCGAATTCCCCATTTATTGTGTCCACAAATTTAGACAGCCTTGTCTAATTCGTCAATCACCTCTATATAGTTTTCTATGAAGCTTGCCGTTTCTCCTGACATTTTCCCGCCACGCGGCCACGAGGCCAAGCGTATGTCGATTATCGATGCGGCGGCTTCGGTATTTTGCCGGGAAGGCTTTGCCGGCGCGAATATCGACCTGATCGCGGTGGAGGCCGGCGTGTCGCGCCAGACCATCTACAATCACCACCGCGACAAGGAAAAGCTCTTCATGGCTGTGGTGCGGGATCTGACGGAGCGCTGCAATACCGGCATCTTCGCCACGTTCGCCTCTTTCCCAGACCAGCCGAAGGATCTGGAAGCCGACCTGATCGGCTTTGCCGTGCGCATGAATCAGAACTGCATCTGCAACCGCGACGGACGCTTCCTGCGCAAGCTGATCCAGACCGAAGGCGAGCGCTATCCCGAGCTCTTCGCCGAATGGCGCGACCAGGGGCCGGGCCGGACCTGGCCGGCACTTGCCGCCCGTTTTGCCCGCCTCGCCCATGCCGGCCATCTCGCGGTCGACGATCCCGATGTCGCCGCACGCCAGTTCCTGGCCTTGGCAAACGCCGAACTACAGACCACCTTCATGCTCGGCGGCATGCCGTCGGAAGATGAAGTGCTGCAATCCGCGACCCACGGCGTGCGCACATTCCTGCGCGCCTTCGGCAAGCGCAGATCAGCGGCAGCGGTGGAATAACAGCTGGCCAGCGCCTGAACGCCAAAGCAGGCGATCAAATCGTCCGTTACGGGCTTCGCTTCGGCGCATCAGCGATCTATATCCGGTTTACGCCGCGCTCAAGCTTGATTACAGCTATGCGGACGATTCAACGGAACCCGACCAGCACATGGCCGACGACCACATCCGCTACGACATTCTCGCCCAGGAGGCGTTGCGCGGCGTCATGCGCAAGGTCCTGGCCGAAGTCGCGCGCACCGGCCTTCCCGGCAATCATCATTTCTTCATCACATTCCTGACCGGCGCGCCGGGCGTGCGGGTGTCCTCCAGGCTGCGCGAGCGCTATCCCGAACAGATGACCATCGTCATCCAGTTCCAGTATTGGGACCTCAAGGTGACCGATACCGGCTTCGAGGTCGGGCTGTCCTTCTCCGACGTGCCGGAGAAGCTGGAAATCCCGTTCTCGGCCGTACGCGGCTTCTACGACCCATCGGTCAATTTCGAACTCGAATTCGACGTCAAGACCGACGTCCCGGCGGAAGACGATGCAGCCGCCCAGCCGGCTGCCGAGCCCTTGGCTATCGTCTCCGAGAAAAAGCCGAAGGCCGAGAAGAAGGCAGCTACCACTGAGGCGGAGAAAAAGCCCGCCGTGGCCGATGCCGGCAAGGGCGCCGACGTCGTGTCGCTCGACGCCTTCCGCAAGAAGTAGCGGGACGGACGGCGCGACATGGGCGAAATCGTCAACCTTCGCCAGGTCCGCAAGCAGAAGGCGCGCACCGAAAAGGAAAAGCTCGCCGGCGAGAACCGCGCTCTGCACGGCCGTTCCAAAGCCGAAAGAACTCGTGACCGGCTGACATTGGACAAGGCCGAAAAATTCGTCGCCGGCCACCGCCGCGAACGCCCGGAAGACCAGGGCGATTGATGGACCGCCTGCGGTGAGCCCGGTCGAAAAACGCTCCGTGACCATCCGCGGCCATCGCACCAGCTATTCCCTCGAAAAACCCTTTTATGACGATCTCGTCAGCATCGCCGCCGCGCGCAAGCTGACGCTTGCTGCCCTGGTCGCGGAGATCGATGAGACAAGACCGCGCGATGCGAACCTGTCCTCGGCGCTCAGGCTGCATGTGCTGGACTGGGCCAAGCGCGGCGCGGTCTGAATGGTTTTAATTGCCCAGCGACTTCAGCAGATTGTCGACGGAGAACGGATTTGTCCTGGGCTTCGGCGGCGCCGGGGCCGAACCGTCACTGACACCGGGAAGTGAGCGGTCGACCTTCGGCGCCTGCTCCTGAGCCTTGCGCTCGGCCTCCAGCCTGGCTTTTTCCTGCGAAGCGATCCGAGCCTGTTCGGCCTTCTTCCGTTCGTCCTCGGCCTTGGCGGCGTCTTCGGCAGCCTGCTCTTCCGCCTGGGCTTTCGCGTCCGCATCTGCCTTGGCCTTTGCGTCAGCCTCTGCCTGCGCTTTCGCATCGGCATCGGCCTTTGCTTTGGCATCCGCCTTGGCCTTGGCATCCGCTTCGGCCTGTGCCTTCGCATCGGCCTGCACTTTCGCCTTGGCGTCGGCCTCGGCTTTGAGCCGTGCCGCTTCCTCCTGCTTGCGCAATTCCTTGGCGGCGTTGTCGCGCTCGGTCTGCAGGGCGGCGTAATAGCGCACCTCGCGCCGCAGCCGCTGCTTCTCGAGCAGTGCGGCCTGCATCGCCTCGACCCGCTGCTGCTCCTTTTCCAGCGCGCGCTGGGTCAAAAATTGCGCCAGCGGCTCGCTGTCGAACTGCTTTTTCAGCGCCCCGAACGGCCCATCGACGCTGAAATTGACCGTCGGATCGGAGCCGACCAGCGCCTCGTCGCCAGGCTTGTAGGTGACCGCGCCCTTGGTGGTGACGGTGCCGGTGTTGAGGTCGGCCGTGATGTCGGCAGACAGCGTCGCCACCTGGTTTTCGAATTTGATCGGTGGTGCCCGCAACGTGCCGCCGGCGACCGTGAAGGCGATGTCGGCATCGCCGGCAGCAAAGCTGCCCTCGCCAGCGATCTCAGGTGCAAAGCCCGCGGTCTTTGCTGTGTCGATGTCGCGCCCGATCGCATCGGCCTTGGCAATCAACGCGCCGAAGGCATCGGGATTGACGCCGGCAATGGTGAGGCCTTTCAGCGCCGCCGTGCCCGAGCCGGAGAGTGCGGCAATCATCGCGTCGACCGATTTGCCGCTGGTCGACAGCCCTGTCGAGAAATCGCCGTTGCCACTCAATCCGGCAGCCGGCAGCACAGTCGCCAGGTCAGCGCCGGCAAGCCTCATCTGGCCGGAGAACAGCCCCGTGCCGTCTGTGTTCTTCAACTCGAACAATCCGGTGAGCGCGCCGCCGAGCAGTTTTGCCTTCAGGTCCGAAACGCGGATGCCTTCCTGGTCCAGTTTCAATGACAGCGACGCATCATAGGCTGTCGCCAGCGGTCCGGCGGCAAGCGTCGCCGTCGTCAGATCGAGATCGGCGCTGAACGGCAGGCTGGATTTCTGGCTGAATGGCGCCGTCGGCCAGTTCGCGTTGCTGCTGAGGAACGACTGGTCACCGAACAGCGCAACCGCAATCGGGTCGAGGTCCAGTTCGTCGAGCGCCAGCGCACCGGCAAAATGCGGCAGCCCCTGCTTCGCATCGATGTTGACGTCGCCCGAAATCTCCGACTCGTTGATGGATCCGCTGAGACCGCTCAACACCAGCAGGCCGTTGCCGAAATCGGCATCCGCGCTGAGCGAGGTCGAGGTGCCCGTGCCCATGCCCGGCAGGCCGGCGCCGGTCGTCATGAGCCACGGCTCTATGTCGGAGGCGTCGAGGCCGATCTTGCCCTTGGCGGTGGCGCCTTGCGGCGTCTGAGCAACGGTGCCGTCGAACGTCGCCTTGAAGTCATCGGCGGCGAAATTGAAGCTCGTCGCCAGGCCGCCGCCGAGCGTGCCTTTGGCCGAAATATCGGTGCTTGCCTGGCCGAGCATGCCGAGCGGCAGCGCCGGCAGGCCGTAGAGCGCCAGCAGCACGGTGGCGTCGGGATTTTTGGCGTTGAAGGTCAGCGTCACCGGCGCGTCGAGCAACTGGCCGACGGCACCCTTGCCCGACAGCGACGCCGAAAAGGCCGAACCGCCGGCCTTGCCTTGTCCGCTCACCGCCAGCCCGGTCGTGCCGTCGCCATTGTCGGCGGCGCTCGCCACCAGATCGACGCGCGCGTCCTGGAACAGTTCAGGATAGGCGGCCGTGCGGCCAGCCAGTCCCTTCAGCATCAGATTGTCGGGATAGTGTTGCGCGGCAATGTCGATCAGCGGCTTCAGATCGACGGCGACCACCGAGGCATCGAGCTTGCCGGTCGGGCTTGCCGGAAAATCCTTGATCCGGCCGGTGGCGCTGATCGAGGCGCCGGCAAGGCCGCCAATCGACAGCCGGTCGATTTCGAGCAGCCCGTCGCGGAGCCGGAGCGCGGTATCGACCGTGTCGGCGGTGAGCCCGCCGGCATTGACCGGCCCTGCCTTGATCTGAAAATCGAGGTCACGGTCGGAAAAGCGGTTGGCGCCCTTGTCGCTGACGAAGATCGAGGCGAAGGCCGTCAGCCCGTCGACATCGAGTTCGCCGCCCTCGAGCCGCATCAGCACCGAGGACTTGGCGTCGTCGGGCTGGTTGGAATCGATGCGGCCGGTGAACTTCGACTTGCCGAGGATCAGTTCGAGATCGCTGAACGCCTGGCGCTTCTCCGACAGGTCCACCTTGGCCTTGAAGCCGGCGGCCGGCAGCCGGCGGATCGCCTCGTCGACATCTTTCGACAACCAGGCAGCAAAGCCGGAAGGCTGCGCCACCGCCAGCAGCATGGAGCCGCTGAAACGGAAATGATCTTCGACGCTGAGCATGCCGCTGGCTTCCAGCGTCGTGCGCCCGGGCAAGGTCGCGGCCAGCGATTTCACCGACCAGCCGCCCTCGACCGGCTCGGCCGAGAGATGCACGTCGCGCACCGTGGTGTCGCCAGCCACCACCGCCGGCAGCTTGACCTCGACAGTGCCGGGGATGCTCGGCTTCGGCAGGACGAGCAGCGCCTGCTCGATTCCGGCAATGCGCTGGTCCAGCGTCAGGCCGGCGCCCTTCTCAGCGCCCACCGCCTCGTCCAGTTGCACCTGCGCGCCATTGGCCTCGATGGCGAAGTTCGGCCTAAGGCCGAGATCGACCGAAGCCTTGCCGTCGGCTGTGTAGGGATTGTCGAGCGGCCCGGTCTCGAAGCGGAATTCGTCGACGCCAAGCTTCTGGTGGTCGAGCGAGAACTTGCCGTTCAGCCTGAACCCCGGATCGGGTTTGCCGGCTCTGATTTTGACGCTCTCGCCATCGCCGCCGCGCAGTTCGGCGCTGTTTTTGTCGTTGCCGGAAATCTTGAACTGGCCGGAATAGACGGCAGCCCCATTGACGATGCCGGCATTGCCGTCGGTTTCGATGACCAGTGGATAGGCATCGGGATCGACCTTGAGCCTCAGCCGCATCTGGCCGCTGCCTTCGGCCTTGCCGGTCGAAGCCGCAACCGTCGAACGCAGTCCGTCGAGCAGCAACGTTCCGTCCATGCGCCACGGCCCGGCCAGCGACTTGGCAGAGATGGTCGAATTGATCTCGGAAATCAGATGGCTGCGCCCGCCTGCGGCATGGCGGAGCGCAATTTCTCCCTCCGTCACCGTCAGCTTCTCGATCGAGATCTGGTTGAGATCGAAGGGCGAGGACGGCCGTATCGCCCAGTCGACCGTGCCGTTATCGGCGATGTCGATCGTCGCCTTCGGATGCACCAGCCGCATGTCGAAAATCAGCACTTCGCCGCGCAGGAACGGCGCCAGTTCCGCGTCCATCGAAAAGGTCTCGACGGTCATTGCCGGCTGGCCGCCGGGGCCGCCGGCGACCGTGACGTTTGAGAAGGTCACCGAGGGGAACGGCAACAGCCGCGCCGTGGCGTCGCCTTGCACCGTCACCTTGCGGCCGAGAATGGCGCTCGCCTCGCGCTCGAATTGGGCGCGGTACCCGGTCCAGTCGACAAAATACGGCACCACCAGCGCCGCAACCAGCACCAGCACAAACAAGCCACCGAAGATCACGAACAGGCGTGCGAGCATCAGCTCCGAACGGGTTGATTGAAAGTCAGCCGCACTCTACCCGCATCAGCGTGTCGATAAAGAGGCAATTCATCCAGAGTTGCTTGATCTCTGTATCTGGACGAGCAGAGATTTCGGACGCCTGTGACTGCGTGCCGGCCGACATGCAACAGACTAATCCGCCACCGCCCGTCGGCGATATTCGTTCAGCAGCACCACCATCTCCTCGGGCGACAATGTCCAGCCCTGCGGTAATGCGGCTTCGGCGCCGAGGCTTTTGGTCACGCTGCCCATGACGGAGCTTTTCTTGACCCCCGGTGCGAAATTGTACCCGATCATATTGCCGATTCTGCGCCGGCGATGGACGACGAAGAAGCTTTCGATATCCTTCCAGGGGACCAGCTTGGGCGATCGAACAAGGCCTCCGCCGAGACTGAAACCTTGTCCGTTCAGCACCAGAATCTGCGGCCGCACAAGCTGCCAGGCAAACACCAACGCGACCAGCCCGAAAAAGGCCACGCACCACCAAAGGCCGGCGGTGTCGCCGTCCTCGGAGACATAAATCAGGAAAGCGCAGGCCAGGACAAAGAAGAGGCTGGCCGACAGCAATAACAGTGTCTTGCCAAGCGATGCCCTTATAATCAGGGTATCCATTGCCGCTCCTCACATTTCGGCTATGCAGGTAATATCTTGCCTGGGTTCATGATGTCTTGCGGGTCGAGCGCTTTTTTTATGGAGCGCATGATGTCGACACCATGGCCGAGCTCATGGCGCAGGAAGCCGATCTTGCCCTGGCCGATGCCGTGTTCGCCGGTGCAGGTGCCGTCCATGGCGATCGCCCGCATGTTCAGCCGCGAGACGAATTTCTCCGCCAGCGCGATCTCTTTGGGGTCGTTGACATCCATCAGCACCAGCACATGGAAATTGCCGTCGCCGGCATGGCCGACGATCGGCGCAACCAGGCCCATCTCGGCAATGTCGGCCTCGGTTTCGGCAACGCATTCGGCCAGCCGCGAGATCGGCACGCAGACATCGGTCGACAGGCCCTTGGTGCCCGGCCGCAGCGTCAGCGACGCCCAATAAGCATCGTGCCTGGCCTTCCAGAGTTTCGTGCGCTCCTCGGCGACGCTCGTCCACAGGAATGGCCCGCCGCCATTGTCTTCAGCAATGGCACCGAAGGTTTCGGCCTGTTCGGCGACACCGGCATCGCTGCCGTGGAACTCGACGAACAGGCACGGGCTCTCGGGGTAATCGAGCTTCGAGTAATTCTTCATCGCCCGCATCTGCAGTCCATTCACCAGTTCGATGCGCGCCACCGGAATGCCCATCTGGATGGTCGCGATGACCGCGTTGCAGGCCGCCTCGAGGTTTGGAAACGGGCAGACGCCGCCGGAGATCGCCTGCGGAATGCCTTGCAGCTTCAAGGTCAGCGAGGTGATGATGCCGAGCGTGCCTTCCGAGCCGACCAGAAGCCGCGTCAGATCGTAGCCGGCCGAACTCTTTTTCGCCCGCTTGCCGGTCGTCACCGTCTCGCCATCGGCCATGACGGCCGTCAGCGACAGCACGTTCTCGCGCATCGTGCCGTAGCGCACCGCATTGGTGCCGGATGCCCGCGTCGCCGCCATGCCGCCGAGCGAAGCATTGGCGCCGGGATCGATGGGGAAGAACAGGCCGGTATCGCGCAGGTGCCGATTCAAATCCTCGCGCGTTACGCCAGGCTCGACCGTGCAGTCGAGATCCTCGGGGTTGACCGACAGGATGCGGTTCATGCGCGAGGTGTCGACCGAGATGCCGCCACCCGGCGCATTGGTATGGCCTTCGAGCGACGAGCCGACGCCGAAGGCGATGACCGGCACGCGGTGCGCGGCGCAGGCACGTACGATCTCCTGCACCTCTTCTGTCGTCTCCGGGAACGCGACACCGTCAGGCGCCTGCGCCGGAATATAGGTGGTGGTATGCGCATGCTGCGAGCGGATCGCCGCGCCTGTCTGGAAGCGTTCGCCGAGCTGCTGTTTGAGGATGCCGAGCACCGCCGCAATGCCTTCCTCGTTGCGTTCGACCGGATTGAGGTCGCTCAGAGCCATGAATTCCTCCGCGAATGGACCAGCGTCCATGCTTGTTATGCGATTATGGATGCACATGACGCAATTCCAGGGAAAGTGTGAAGCGGTTTTCCGTCCGGGATTGCGTCAACAAAAAACTAGAGCGGTTCGCCGTTTCCGCGAGACGGTGAACCGCTCTAGTCTCACGGGCCGCAGCCTGTCCAGCACTGAACTCGGTCCAGCACCAGAACAAGGAAGTTTCCATGCCCATCCCTGCCCCCTTCGTTTCCAAACCGATGGACATCGAGAAGGATTGGATCGACTACAACGGCCATCTCAACATGGCCTATTACAACGTGTTGTTCGACCGCTGCTCGGATGAGGCGTTCGAGGCGATGGGCATGGGGCTGGACTATGTCAAAGAGCGGCGCCTGACCATCTACACGGCCGAAGTCCATGTTTGCTATGTCCAGGAACTGCACCTCGAACACAAGGTCGTCGTATCCTTCCAGCTGATCGATCACGACGACAAGCGGCTGCGGGCCTACCAGGAAATCCGCCATGTCGATGGCTGGCTCGCCGCCACTTCCGAAACCCTGTCGCTGCATGTCGACATGTCCGGGCCGAAAGTCGCGCCCTTCCCCGCCGACGTGCAGGCCAAGGTGGAAGCGATGCGCGCCGCCCACTCTGCACTGCCGATGCCCGAACGCGCCGGCCGTTCGATCGGTATTCGCCGCAGGACCGCTTGAAGCGCTGCTGCGCCCGCGTTAACCTTACCAAGGTTTTAACGTGAACAAGCCATTTGAGCCATTGAACGACTCAGCGGACCGTTTGAGAACGGTGCCATGCGAGTTGCGATGCGGGCGGCGGGCAACAGGCGGTTCGAGGAACGTGGATGAAAACCGACATCAAGGTCGAGGTGGACAGGCTGGCTGCCGATCCGCGCATCACCGACTATGATTTCTGGCGCTCGTTGAAGAACGTCAACAACGAGATCTTCCATATCGCCAACAACAACGAGCCTATCCCCTTCGACATGATCCGCTGGCGCGCCATCCTGAAGCAGGCGCGCATGAAGCGTGGCCACGCCTGATGTTTCCGCTGTTCTGAGAAAGCCGCCACCGGCGAGCGCCGCCACGGACCATTGCGACCTGATCATTTCCAAAGGTCGGCGCCAGCCCTGCTTTCAGCGAATCGGCTACATCCGACAACCTTCAAAAACCGTTCATTTCGACAGTTTGCGCAACCGGCGATTCGGTTTCGCAAACGGCTGCCTGCGACAAGAAGATCAAGATTGAACCAATTCCACGTCTAAGCCGTTGTGACCCCTGAAAAACGGCTTGGAGTGAAAGCATGGACTGGAAAAGGACCAGGGAACCGGCCGACGCATGGCACATGACGGACAATCTGCATGCCGAGCACGGCAAGGGCGATCCGTTCGCGGCTGCCATCCGCGCCACCCGCATGTCGATGGTCATCACCGATCCCCGTCAGGCGGACAATCCAATCGTCTTTGCCAATGACGCGTTCCTGCGCCTGACCGGCTACGAGCGCGACGAGGTCATGGGCAAGAACTGCCGCTTCCTGCAGGGGCCAGAGACAGACAAGGCAGCTGTGGCTAGCGTGCGCGACGCGATAGCAGCGGGAACCGATATCGCCATCGATCTGTTGAACTACCGCAAGGACGGCTCGACGTTCTGGAATGCGCTCTACATCAGCCCGGTTTCCAACGACAAAGGCGAACTCCTGTTCTTCTTTGCCTCACAGCTCGATGTCTCCGATCGCAAGCGCTCCGAGGATCGCATCACCGCCGACAAGAACCGCTTTGAAAAGGCTGTCAAGGAACGCACGCGCGAGCTTGAGGCCGCCCTTGAGGCGCAGACCACGCTGCTGCACGAGGTCGACCATCGGGTGAAAAACAACCTGCAGATGATCTCCTCGCTGATCATCATGCAAAGCCGGGCAATCAAGGATGAAGCGACGAAGCGATCCCTGACCACCATGCTGGAGCGCATCGAGGCGCTGAGCACTGTGCATCGCCGTCTCTACCAGTCAAAGGATGTCAGCCGCTTCGATGTCTCGGATTTCGCCAGGGATCTGGTCACCGACCTGCTGACCGCATCGGGGCGCGCCGAGATCAAGCCGGCGCTGGACCTCGAACCCATCGTCATTCCGGCCGAAAAAGCCACGCCTGTTGCCTTGATGGTCAATGAGCTTGTCACCAACGCGCTGAAGCACGCCTTCAAGGAAAAGCCGGACGGCACCACCGCGGGGCGCATCGGCATCAAGATGAGCCAGCCCGACGGCCACTTCAACATCGAGGTTTCCGATGACGGCGTCGGCATGGCCGAGGCCAGTGGCGATGCTTCCTTCGGCATGCGGCTGATCAAGTCGCTTGCCCGGCAGTTGCATGCCGACATCGAATGGCGCGACGCCGGCCCGGGCACAAAGGTCGTCATCTCGATGCCGAACGAACCGCAGCAGAAAGGGAAGCTGTCATGAACGAACCGCTCAAGGTCCTGATCGTCGAGGACGAGGCGTTGCTGGCGATGGAACTGGAAAGCCTCGTCGAGGAAGCCGGCCACAGCGTTGTGGGTTGGGCGACATCCTTGGCCGAAGCAAGAGGTATGATTGATACCGCCGATGCCGATATTGCCTTTGTCGATATCCACCTCGCCGACGGACCAACCGGGGTCGAGGTTGCCGAGCATATCCGCGAGGGTAACCGTTCCATGGTGGTGTTCATGACCGCCAATCCAAAACGCATCCCCGACCATTTCGCCGGCGCGATCGGCGTCATCGCCAAGCCCTACACGATGAACGGACTGGTGTCGGCGTTGCGCTATCTGCAGGAGGGCGTGCGGCGCCCGCCCCCGGTCTCGGTGCTGCCGGCCGGTTTTACGCTGTCGCCGGCCTATGAAAGCGTATGGGCGTCGTCGGCGGCCTGAAGCTTACGCCAGCTTCTCCTTGAGGAAAGCGATCGTCCTGCCCCAGGCGAGATCGGCTGCCTTCTTGTCATAGCGCGCGGCCGAGGTGTCGTTGTTGAAGGCATGGTTGACGCCGTCATAGACATAGACCGTGTATTCGACATGGGCGGCGTCGAGCGCTTTCTTGTAGGCATCGATGCCGGCGTCGATGCGCTCGTCTAGGCCGGCATAGTGCAGCAACAGCGCCGCCTTGATCTTCGCCACATCCTCGGCCTTCGGCTGCATGCCGTAATAGGCGACGCCGGCGGCGAGATCGGGCGCGTTGACCGCCAGATTGTTGACCGTGCCGCCGCCCCAGCAGAAGCCGACAGCACCGACCTTGCCGTTGCCGTCCTTCTCGCCCTTGAGATAGGCGATGGTCGCCAGGCCATCGGCGGTGACCTGGCTGGCGTCGAGCTTGGTGAACATGTCGCGCGCCTTGTCTTCGTCAGCGGGCGTGCCGCCGAGCGGCGACAGGAAATCCGGCGCCAGCGCCACGAACCCTTCCAGCGCAACGCGCCGCGCAACATCCTTGATATGCGGGTTGAGCCCCCTGTTCTCATGCACCACGATGACGGTGCCGAGCTTGCCGGACTGGTCCGCCGTCCTGACCAGATAGCCCTTCATCTCACCGCTGCTGCCGGAATAGGTGATATCTTCAGCCTTCACGCGCGGATCGTTGTCGGCGACGATTGCCGCCTGCGCCGAATTCGCCGCAAGCAGCGGCGCGATCGCGGCCGCCGCCGCGCCCGATCCGGCAAGCCTGGTCAGCTGTTCCATGAAGCGGCGGCGGTCGAGCGTCAGATGCGTGTATTCGTCATAGGCATCGATCATCGCCTGGGTGATGGCAGGTTTGGCAGGTTTGACGGCTTCGGCGGTGGGTTTCGTCATGGCGTGCTCCTCGTTAGGAGATGATCTCACGGTCACTCCGGGATGACTCGCGGATCAAGATAGGGTGCAAGCTCGCACGGTCCAGTCTCGGATGGGTGACGCTTGCGCCATCGAACGATGCGGCCGCCCCGCCGAACGCGCCCATCACATTTTGGTCATTTCAGAGAATGTCGATGGTGCCGCCACAATATGGAAGGAAGCTGATGATGGTCTCGCTCGTAGCGGCGAGCCCGACGAGAAGGAACAACGCCATGACCTTGTCTACTCCGATCCTTGCAAGCGCGCTCGTGCTTGCTGTTGCTGCCTTGCTGGCAATGCGCTCCGCTGCTGCCGCAGCCGCCGCTCGGATGGTGAAGGTCCGCGTCGACCGGCGTCGGCCGGCACCACGCTGATCCAGCAGGCCGAAACAGGGCCGCAGCTAACCAATGAAGTACTGGGCTCCGTGCCCAGCCTCAAAGGCCATCTCTTACGCAAGCTGACCAAGGCTGCTGCTGCCCTCATCGCCCTGCCGGGCACTTCTCCCCGTATAGATGCCGGCAGGCAGATGAGGGGCGGCGCGACAGAATATCTGCCGGGCCGATCACTTACCTAAGTCACATCGCTGCTACTTCGGCAGCGTATAGGCCATCACATAGTCGCCGGGCTTGGTGCCGACCGAGCCATGGCCGCCGGCGACGATGACCACGAACTGGCAGCCGTCGGCGACGGTGTAGGTCATCGGCGTCGACTGCCCACCGGCCGGCAGCCTGGCCTGCCAAAGCTGCTTGCCCGATGTCAGGTCATAGGCGCGCAGATAGTCGTCGACCGCCGCGCCCAGGAAGACGACGCCGCCGGCGGTGATCATCGGCCCGCCAATGCCGGGAACACCGACCTTCAGCGGCAAGGGCAACGGCGTCATGTCGTAGACGGTGCCGTTGCGGTGCTTGTAGGCGATCTTGCCGGTTCTGAGGTCCGCTCCCGCCACATAGCCCCATGGCGGCGCCTGGCAGGGCACGCCGAGCGGCGACAGGAACGGCCCCATCACCACCGCATAGGGTGCGCCCTCATTGCGGTTCAGCCCCTGCTCGCTGCCGCGCCCCTCATCCGGCGGCGGCACCTGGTCGCGCGGAATGAGCTGCGATTTGAACGCCAGATAGGTCGGCATGCCGAACATCACCTGCCGCACCGGATCGACGGCGACGCCGCCCCAGTTGAATGTGCCGAAATTACCGGGATAGACCAGCGACCCCTGCACCGATGGCGGGGTGTAGCGGCCCTCGTAGCGCAGGCCCTGGAATTCGATCCGGCAGGCCAGCTGGTCGAACATGGTGATGCCCCACATGTCGGCGCCGGTCAGCGGCCTCGGATTGAAGGAGAGATCCGAGACCGGCTGCGTCGGCGACGTGTGATCGCCCTCGACAGCGCCGCCCGGCGCCGGCACTTCCTTGATCGGGATGATCGGCTCGCCGCTGCGCCGGTCGAGCACGTAGAGGTCGCCCTGCTTGGTCGGTCCAACCAGGCCCGGAACGACGCCGGCAGCGGTGGTGATGTCGACCAGGGTCGGCTGTGCCGGCACATCCATGTCCCAGAGGTCGTGATGCACGGTCTGCCGCACCCAGCGCACTTGTCCGGTGGCCAGATCGAGCGCGGTGATCGAGGAGGAAAACTTCTCGACATTGGCGCTGCGGCCCATCCCGAGCTGGTCCGGCGTCTGGTTGCCGAGCGGCACATAGAGCAGGCCGAGCTTCTCGTCGGCGCTTGCCGTCGACCACATGTTGGGCGAGTTGTGGGTGTAGGTCTGGCCTGCCGCCAGCGGCGTTGTCTGGTCCGGATTGCCGGAATCCCAGTTCCACACCAGGGCGCCGGTGTCGACGTCGAAGGCCCGGATGACGCCGGACGGCTCTTGCGTCGAATAATTGTCGTTGACCGCGCCGCCGATGATGATCTTGCCGCCCGCAATCAGCGGCGCCGAGGTCGAGTAATAATAGCCCGACTTCGGATACGGCATGTTGGTCAACAAATTGAGCGTGCCGGCTTCGGCGAAGGACGGGCAGACCTGGCCGTTGGCGGCGTCGAGCGCGATCAGCCGCGCATCCGAGGTCGGCAGATAGACGCGCGTCGCGCAAGGCTGGCCGGCGGCGATCTTGGCATCGGCATAATAGGACACGCCGCGGCAGGTCTGGTGCTGGCGGTCCTTGTCGAGCTTGATCTTGGGATCGAAACGCCATTTCTCCTTGCCGGTGGCGGCATCGATGGCGATGGCGAAATTGTGCGGCGTGCAGATATAGAGCGCATCGCCCACCTTCAGCGGCGTCACCTGGTAGGTGGTTTCGCCGACATCGTCCGGCCCTTTCACGTCGCCGGTCTGGTAGATCCAGGCCGGCTGCAATTTGGCGACATTGTCGGGCGTGATCTGGTCGAGCGGCGAATAGCGCTGGCCAAATTGCGTACGGCCGTAGAAATGCCATTCGCCCGGAGGCACATTGCCGCCGAGATCGGCAGTCGGCGTCACCTTGTCGGCGCTGAGGTCGCCGGCGATGTCCTTGGGATCGGCCGTCATCGAATAACCGGCGACGGCGAGCGATGCGAGCACGGCCAGAATGAGCGGCGCGCGCGCGTCGGGGCCGATCAGGCCCCGCCTTGCCCAAGGCGTCAGCAGCCACAGCGCCAGAAGCACGATGATGCCGCCGCGCGGTCCGAGTTCCCACCAGTCGAAGCCGATTTCCCACACCGCCCAGGCCAGCGTGCCGAGCACGATCGCCGCGTAGAGCCAGAGCGCCGTCGATTTGCGCCGGAAGAGCAGCCATGCGGCGATGAGGAAGGCGAGACCGGTGACGACATAGTACCAGCTGCCGCCCAGCATCGCGAGCCAGACGCCGCCGCCGCCAAGTGCGAGGCCGATGAGGAACAGGATGAGGGAGGTGATGACGACAGCCAAGACGATACTCCTTCGACTGATGCGCATTCCGCGGCGCGGCCATGGGCAAAGGTATGCCAATCCTGCCCCCGGCGGTACAACCTTCTCCCGCCCGCCGTGCCTGTCAAGCCGCCGGGGAGCGATCCATGGCGAAACCAAACGGCCATGCCGCAGGCTCCGCGCACAGGGCGTTTTTTTCGAGGCCACACGCCCAGGTGGCAATCCCGCCTTGCCGGCATCCGGGTTTTCCAGCAGTCTGCTTTCGACCAACCATCAGGAGCAACCAGAGTGATGTCATTCGCCTCGCCTCTGACGCGAGTAGTCCTTGTCCTCTGTAGCTTCGTCGCGCTCACGGCCGGCACAGTGGCCGCGCCGGCACAGACGCTGAGCGAGATCAACAAGGCAAACGGCTTTCACGAGATGCTGATGGGCATCGGTCCCGGCATCGCCGCAGCCACGAAATCCATACCCGAACCGTTACCGGCAAATTTCCAGGACGCCTTGTCGGTCGCGCTGGAAGGCGCCTTCGACGCAGTCAAAATGGAGACTGCCATCGAATCGCGGATGGCGGACAGGCTGTCGGCCACCGATCTGTCCGACCTCGCAGCGTTTTACGCTTCCCCGTTGGGCAAGCACGTCACCGCTTTGGAAATTCAGTCGTCTGGCCCGGAAGGCAGGCAAAGCAAGAAGACAGAGGGCAAGCAAATCCTCGCCGAGCTTCCGACCAAGGATCCAGCCCGGCTCGAATTGTACCGCAAGATCATCGACGATATCAGCGCTGTCGACACCGGCGAGGCGATAGCGCTGAACATGAGCTACGCGATGGTTACGGGGATGCTGGGCGCAGCCGGAAAGCCTCTGTCGGACGAACAGATCATGGCGCTGGTGCGTCAGCAATCCGTGAAAATTCGCCAGAACATCGAACAGAATGCCATGCAGGGTAGCGCTTATACGTACCGGGATCTCCCGCTCGGCGATCTCAGACTGTACTCGACATTCCTGGCGTCACCCGCGGGCAGCCGCTATTACGACCAGATGCTGACGGCCTTTGGCATGGTGATGACAGAGGAAGCGCGCTCGTTCGGACATCGATTGTTCGTCGCGCTCGGTTACCGAAAGGCCTGAGCCGCAGTATCGGGCACTTTAGCAGAACAAAACGTAGACACTTCTGGTCTTTCGCTCCCGAATCACTACATTCGGGGGAGATGTCCGGCTTTGCGGAAGAAATGCCCTTTTTCGACGAACCCAATGCGCGGCCCGCGGCCCCGTCGGGCATAGCCGCGCGCGCCATGGCGGCCCGCAGCGGACCCAACAGCGCACCCGATTATCTCAACGGCCTCAACCCCGAGCAGCGGCTGGCGGTGGAAACCACCGAAGGCCCGGTCCTGGTGCTGGCCGGCGCCGGCACCGGCAAGACCCGCGTGCTGACCACCCGCATCGCCCATATCCTGGCCACCGGCAGGGCTTTCCCCTCGCAGATCCTGGCGGTGACCTTCACCAACAAGGCCGCGCGCGAGATGAAGCAGCGCATCGGCCATCTCGTCGGCGAAGCCGTCGAGGGCATGCCGTGGCTCGGCACCTTCCACTCCATCGGCGTCAAGCTCTTGCGCCGCCACGCCGAGCTGGCCGGGCTCAAATCCGATTTCACCATCCTCGACACCGACGACGTCGTACGGCTGATCAAGCAGCTGATCCAGGCCGAAGGCCTCGACGACAAGCGCTGGCCGGCCAAGCAGTTCGCGCAGATGATCGACGGCTGGAAGAACAAGGGCCAAGGCCCGGCCGACATTGCCGAGGGCGATGCCCGCAGCTTCGCCAACGGCAAGGGCCGGGAACTATACAAGGCCTATCAGGAGCGGCTGAAGACGCTGAACGCCTGCGACTTCGGCGATCTGCTCTGCCACCCGATCCGCATCTTCCGCGCCAATCCGGACGTGCTGAAGGACTACCACAAGCGCTTCAAATACATCCTCGTCGACGAGTACCAGGACACCAACACCGCGCAATACATGTGGCTGCGGCTGCTGGCGCAAAGACCTACCTCCCCCTCGATCGGGTGGTCCGGCCCCCCTTCCCCGCCGGGGGGGGGGGGGGGCGCCCGCGGCGCGGCCTCGCACCCCCCCCCCCGCGTCCGCGGCGACCCTCCCCATCCAGGGGAGGGTAAAGCGCGCTCGGCCGAAGGCCGCAAGCCCGACCAGGCGCCCGAGCCGTTGCGAGGCGACTCCCGCGACGCCGAAGGCGCGCAAAAAAGAGGGGGCGGAGGGCCTGCGCCGGCAGGCGCGGAACGGCCCGTGAGCGAAAACAAAGTCAACATCTGCTGCGTCGGCGACGACGACCAGTCCATCTATGGCTGGCGTGGCGCCGAGGTCGACAACATCCTGCGCTTCGACAAGGATTTCCCGGGCGCCACCATCATCCGGCTGGAACGCAACTACCGCTCGACGGCGCACATCCTCGGCACCGCCTCGCACCTCATCGCCCACAATGAGGGCCGCTTCGGCAAGACGCTGTTCACCGAGAAGGTCGCCGAGGACGACGAGAAGGTGCATGTCCACGCCGCCTGGGATTCCGAGGAGGAGGCGCGCGCCGTCGGCGAGACCATCGAGACCTACCAGCGTGCCAAGCACAAGCTCAATGATATGGCCATCCTGGTCCGCGCCTCCTTCCAGATGCGCGAATTCGAGGATCGCTTCGTCACGCTCGGCCTCAACTACCGCGTCATCGGCGGCCCGCGCTTCTATGAGCGCATGGAAATCCGCGATGCACTGGCCTTCTTCCGCGTCGTCGCGCAGGGCGCCGACGACCTCGCCTTCGAGCGCATCGTCAATGTCCCCAAGCGCGGCCTGGGTGAAGCCACCATCCGCCAGATCCACGACACGGCGCGGAGCTTGCGCATCCCGATGCTGGAGGCAGCCGCCAAGCTCGCAGAAAGCGACGAGCTGAAGCCCAAGCCCCGCGCGGCCTTGCGCGAAGTGGCGGCCAATTTCGAGCGCTGGCAGAAGGCGCTGGAAACCACGCCGCACACCGAACTCGCCGAGACCATTCTGGAGGAGAGCGGCTACACCGACATGTGGAAGAACGACCGCTCGGTCGAGGCGCCGGGCCGGCTGGAAAACCTGAAAGAGCTTATCCGCTCCATGGAGGAGTATGAATCGCTGCGCTCCTTCCTCGAACATGTCGCCCTGGTCATGGACGCCGAGCAGAACGCCGAGCTTGACGCCGTCAACATCATGACGCTGCATTCGGCCAAGGGCCTCGAATTCGAGACCGTGTTCCTCCCCGGCTGGGAGGAAGGCCTGTTCCCGCACCAACGCGCGCTGGACGAAGGCGGCCGCTCCGGCCTGGAGGAAGAGCGCCGTCTCGCCTATGTCGGCCTGACCCGGGCCAAGAAGAACCTGCATCTGTGGTTCGTCTCCAACCGCCGCATCCACGGCCTGTGGCAGTCGACCATCCCGTCGCGCTTTCTGGACGAACTGCCGGAAGCCCATGTCGAGGTCGCCGAAAGCGGCAACTCCTATGGCGGCTACGGCAATTCCTATGGCGGCGGTTCGTTCGCGTCGGGCCGTGGCGGCCAGGGCGCAGGGCGGCAGAACCCCTACGGCGCCTCGCGCTTCGACAATGTCGGCGCGGAAAAATCCGGCGCCTTCTCCAACACCTATGCGACGCCCGGCTGGCAGCGCGCGCAGGCCAACCGCACCGAGGCGACCGACCGCAACTGGGGCTCGCGCTCCGGCCACCAGGTCGAGCGCATCGGCTATGGCGAGACCGACTCCGGCTACGGCGCCGGCCGAACCAGCGTCAAAGGCCGCACCATTGACGGCGAACTGGTCGCCAAATCCGTCGCCGACACGCCGTCGCCCTTCAGCGTCGGCGACCGCGTCTTCCACCAGAAATTCGGCAACGGCAACATCTCCAACATCGAAGGCAACAAGCTGACCATCGACTTCGACAAGGCCGGCCAGAAACGCGTGCTGGACGGGTTTGTGGCGGCGGTGTGAGCGCCCGCTTGTCCTGTTGTCCTACAAGCGACCACATTGTTGTAGTCTGGCGGAGCCCTCCCCGCCTCGTCATCCACGGGCGGAGCAAGGAGCGTAGCGACGCAGCGTAGACCCGAGGATCCATCCCGCGTCTTCAACGCGTTGCCACGGTGCGGAATCCTGCGCAGCTGCACGCCAAGGTCGCGGAATGGATTCCAGGGTCTACGCGACGGAGCTTCGCTCCTGCTCCGCCTTAGAATGACGAAGCGACGGGCGTCTGCCCAGTCGTCGGGGCATGCGGTCCGCAACATGAGCGTCCCCGTCAATTTAGCCCGCCCCTCACCTGTACCGCGCCTGGTTCCACTTGTGCCCCAGCAGCGACAGGATGATGATCAGCCCGTTGAAGAACTGGACGTAGAAGCCGCTCAGGCCCGCCGCCACGACGCCGGTCTGGATGAACGACACGGTGACCGCGCCGATCGCTCCACCGGCAACCGTACCGATGCCGCCCCAGGTCGGCGTGCCGCCGACGAACACCGAAGCCAGCACCGGCAAGAGATAGCCGTCGCCCGCGGTCGGCCACCAGGTGAAGTTGATCATCACCGAAAACGTGCCGGCGATCGCGGCCCCGATGCCGGTGAAGATGAACACTTTCACCCGCACACGCTTGACGTCGATGCCCATTTGCTGGGCGCTGTCGGGGTTGTCGCCGACGACCCTCACCTGCGCGCCGAAGCGGTGCCGGTTGTAGAGCATTGCCGAAAAAATGACGAAGGCGAGTGCCCATAAGACCTGTACCGGAAAACCCCACACCTGACCGGAGAAGATGGTGTACGCCCAGCTGTCGCTGAGACCGGTCAATGCCGTCGATCTGCCCTCGTTGATGATCTGGATCAGTCCCCGCAGCAGGAAATTCATGCCGAGGGTGGCGATCAGCGACGACAGCCCGCCATAAACGACCAGGGATCCGACGAGAAAGCCGAGCAGCGTGCCGGTGAGAATCGCCGCTGCGATGCCGAGAAACGGATCGTAGCCGGCCTGCACCACCAGCGCGAACACCCAGGAGGCAAAGCCCATGGTTGCGGGAAACGACAGGTCGATCTCGCCGCAAGTGACGACGAAGACCAGCGGCACCACCACGAACAGGGCAACCGGCAGCGTGGTCAGCACGGATCTGTAGAGATACCAGGTGGTGAACACGGTCGGGTTGGCGATCAGGAACGCCGCCATCATGATGATGAACACGGCGAGCGTGCCGAGCGCTGCGCGGTTGTCGATGACGAAACCGCGCAGCCAATGGTCGGACGGGTGCTTCCACTCAGGCCGGGCCGCCTTGCCGCCGAGCGGGCTCTGCAGATCGGGTTCCATGGTCTTGCTCATCGTGCTGCCCTCTCCGCGTCGCCGGCCTCGTGCAGCCCCGGCAATCCTCCGGGATGCGCAACGTCTTCCATGAAATTGATCAGCTCTTCGGCCGACTTGACCTCGGTGCGATCGGCGGTCAGCGCCACCTTGCCGCGGTCAATCACCACGAAGCGGTCGGCGATGTCGAAGACATGGTGGATGTTGTGGCCGATGAACAGGATCGAACGGCCGCTCGCCCGCACCTGGCGCACGAAATGGAAGACCTTGGCGGTCTCGGTCAGCGACAGCGCCGTCGTCGGCTCGTCAAGGATGATCAGCTCGGCCTGCTTGTAGATGGCGCGCGCGATCGCCACGCCCTGGCGCTCGCCGCCCGAGAGCTGGCCGACGATCGAGTGCGGCGTGAACACCTTCGAGGTGAAGCCGATCTCGCGCATCAGCCGGCTCGCCTCCTCTATCTCTTTATTGACCTTCAGAAAGCCCATGAAGCCGGTGAGTTCGCGGCCCATGAAGATGTTGCGCACAATGGTCTGCTGCACGGCCAGCGCCCGATCCTGGAAGACCGTCTCGATGCCGGCGTCGCGCGAGCGTGCCGCACTCCAGCCGGTCACCGGCTTGCCGCGCACCAGGATCTCGCCGCTGGTCGGCTTGACGACGCCGGACAGGATCTTGATCAGCGTCGATTTGCCGGCGCCATTGTCGCCGATCAGGCCAACCACCTCGCCGCGGTCGACCGAGAGATTGACCCCGCCCAGCGCATAGACCTGGCCATAGGATTTGCTGATGTCGCGCAGTTCGATGATGCGTTCGGCCATGGCGATCCTCGCTCCTGTGGTATCATCCCGGCCTGGTGCCGGCGGTCCTGCCGGCCGGGCTTGCGCCCAGCCGGCAGTTTGGGAGGTCAGCGCAGCGCCTGCTTGGCGAGCTCGGCGACGATCTCGTAATTCTGCGGCGTGACGAAGCCCGCCCCGGTGTCGACATTCATCGGCGCCAGGCCCAGCACCACCTGCTGGCAAAGGCTGAGGATCGGCAGATAGCCTTGCAGAAACGGCTGCTGATCAGCCGTCAGCTGCACCCAGCCGCCCTTGAACGCCTCGACGATCTGCGGGCTGGTATCGAAGCCGAAGTTGAAGATGTCGCCGGGCTTGCGTCCTGCCGCCTGCATGTAGGTGGCGACGTTGCCCAGCATCTGGCCGCCGGGATAGCCGACCGCCTTGACGTCGGGATTGTTGAGCAGGGCCGCGGTGATCACCGGTATCGCCAGATTGGGGTCGGACGCCCATTCGCCGCTCGGCGGCGACGACAGCTGGATGACCTCGACGCCGGCTTCCTTGAGTGCTGCCACCGTGCCGCGCTCGCGCGCGCCGCGGGCCTCGTTCTCGAACGGACCGATCATGATCGCCTTGTCGCCGGACTTGAGCTTCCCGAGCTTGAACGCCTCAGTGCCGAGCGCGCGGCCCTGCTGCTCCTGCTGGGCGCCGACATAGCCGCCGCCGAACGCGTCCACCACCTTCGGCACCGGCACGTTCTGGTACATCATCTTGATGCCGTCCTTATGCGCCTGTTCGGCCAGCGGCATGATCGCGGCGTCGCCCGGATGGCCCATCATGGCAATGCCGTTTGGCTTCACGGCGACGGCCTCACGCAATTGCTGCACCATCTTCTCGACGTCCCACTGCGAGAAGATGTAGTCGACCTTCGGCCCGAGATCGGACGCCGCCTGCTTGGCGCCATTGTAGACGATGGTGCCGAAAGCGTCGCCCTCGGCGCCGCCGACGAAAAAGCGGATGTGGACATCCTTGCACCACTGGGCGTCGAGCGCCTGCGCCGGCAGAGTGGAGATGGCAGCGCACAGCGCCGTGGCGGCGGCCACGACGGTCGAGCGCAGAAGTGTCGTTCTCATTGCGATGCTCATGCACGTTCCTCCCTTTTGTCCTCGGTGAGCCGAGGGGTTTCGTCGTTCGCCTGTCGGCAGTGCTTGTCGGCAGTGCTTGGCAATCTGTCAGGCCGGCTCCTCCCACCGGCCCTCGGTCACGCCGGGTTCGGCAGGTAGGTCGCTCCTCCCCGGCATTGCTTGAGGTATTCCAGCCCGCGCACCTGGCCTGTGATTTCGAGGTCGCCGCGATAGACCGGGTCGTGCCAGCCCTCGATGTCGATGGCGCCCTTGTAACCGGCCAGCCGCAATTCGCTGATCACCCGCGTCCAGTCGCTGTCGCCAAACCCGGGCGTGCGCATCTGCACGAAGGGCAGCTTGCCGAACACGCCGTGCTCGCGGATCACATCCCAGCGCACCGTCGCGTCCTTGCCGTGGACATGGAAAATGCGCGGCGCCCATTTGCGGATCTGCGGCATCGGGTCGATGAGGTAGACAAGCTGGTGGCAGGGCTCCCATTCGAGGCCGAGATTGTCGTCGGGCAATTCGTTGAACATCAACTCCCAGGCATCGGGATTGTGGGCGATGTTCCAGTCGCCGGCCGCCCAGTTGCCATCCATGGCGCAATTTTCGAAGGCGATGCGCACGCCCTTGTCTGCGGCGCGCCTGGCCAGCGGACCCCAAACCTCACGGAAGCGCGGCAGGCTGTCTGTCAGCTTCTTGCCACGCAGACGTCCGGTGAAGCCGCTGACGATCGAAGCGCCGAACAGATGCGCATTGTCGATGACGGTTTCCCAGGCCGCGAGCACGCCGCGATCGACCTCGCCATCCTCCAGCGGATTGCCGAACACGCCGATCGACGACACGGCGACATCGGCATCGCCGATCGCCTCGCCAATCTCACCGGCGAGCCGCGCCAAATCCTTGCCGCCCAGCGTCTGCCAGAAGAAGGGCTGGATGCTCTCGAAGCCGAGCGGCAGAATCTCTTTGATGTAGGCGGCCGGGTCTTCGAGATTGGCCCGCACCATGGTGCCGATGCGGATGTCGAGAAGCGGGTTTGGCATCATGATGCTTCCTGTGTGATTGCGACGCGCCGTCCGGTCTCGGCGCTTTCGATGGCGCCAAAAACCATGGCCAGGCTTTTGATGTTGTCGCTGCCACGGGTTTCCGGCTCGCTGCCGGTCTCGATGGCGTGGATGAAATCCTTGATGATGCCGAGATGACCGCCGACGCGGTCGGCGGAATCGAGCGGCGGTACTGTGATGGGCTGGGTCAGGTCGAACAGGCCGTCGCGGACCGACAACACAACTTCGGCCTTCAGTCCGTCCTCGCCGTCCCAGACCAGGCTGCCGTGCTCGGCGACGATGCGCCACGTGCTCTCCCAGCTGGTGCGGAAGCCCGCCGCGCACCAAGAGCCTGCATAGGTGAACACCTTGCCGCCGCCGAGATCGAAGATAGCGCTGGCCGACGATCCCTGCCGGTACCAGGAATTCGCCGGCTCCCATTCCTGGCAAAAGACGCCGGCGGGATCGCCTGCGACCATGTAGCGGGCGGCGTCGAATGTGTGGATCGCCATGTCGAGCAAAAGCACATGCGCCATCTCCTCGCGAAAGCCGCCGAAATGCGGCGCGACGAAGAAATCGGCATGGATGCTGGTTGGCTTGCCGATGGCGCCGGAGTCGAGAAAGCGCCTGATGCGCCGGACATTGGCGACGTAGCGGCGGTTCTGCACGACCGCATGGATACGCCCCGCGTTACGTGCCGCATCGACGATGGCGCGCGCATTTTCCGGAGTATCGGCCAGCGGCTTTTCCGTCAGCAGATGGCAATTATGGGCAAAGGCGGCAAAGGCGACATCACGCCGGGCGGCTGGAACCACGACATCGAACACCGCGTCGGGCCTGGTCTGGTCGAGCACCGCGTCGAGGCTGGTGCCGATTACCGCGCCGTCGAGCCCGTATTCGCGCGCCCTCGCCTTCGCCCGTTCTGCGTCGAGATCGACCAAGCCGACAATGGCCAGCCCGTCGATCTGCCTCGCGGCATCGAGCCAGGCCTTGCTCATCGCACCACAGCCGACGAGGACGGCATTCATCATCCGGCATTCCTCCCGTCCGGTCCCTCCAGACCGAATGTCACGGCATTTCCGGCACCACCGTAAACGTTTCTCCGTAAACGTTTACGAGAACACACCCGATGGCGTAGAATGTCAATCGGCTGCCAGCGAAAATCATCCCGAAGCCTTGGCCTGGGCGGCAGCCGGTGCTAGCCAAGACAGGGGGAGAACTGTCCTTGGCGTCCAGCATCCATGACCTTGCGCGTCACCTGAACATTTCGATCGGCACCGTGTCGCGGGCGCTGAACGGCCGCGCCGACGTCAATGCCGACACCCGCCAGCGCGTGCTCGCCGCCGCCAAGCAATTGAACTATTCGCCCAACCAGTCCGGCCGCAGTCTGCGGCAAGGCACCACCCATTCGATCGCCTTCATGCTGCAGCCGCATCCGGGCGACCAGCAATATGGCGAACCCTTCTTCATCCCGTTCCTGATCGGTCTGCAGGGCCGACTGGCCGAGGATGACCTGGATCTGATGGTCGTCATGGGCGAGCCCGGCCAATATCAGCAGGAGAGGCTGCGCCGCGTGGTTGAGACGCGCCGAGCCGACGCGGTCGTGTTGGCCAATACACGGCGGGAAGACGATCGGATCGACTATCTCAGCAAGGCTGGCTTTCACTTCGCCACGCTTGGCCGAAGTCAATCCGGCGACGACACCTATCCTTCGCTCGATATCGATTTCGAGAGGGCGGGTGATGAAGCCGTCGACCGGCTGGTCGCGCGCGGCCACCGCCGCATTGCCGCCATCCGCCCTTCGCTGGATCTCAACTTCGGCTACCTGTTCCTCGACGGCTACCGCAAGGCGCTGGGGCGGCATGGCATCGAAGTCGACCCCGGCCTGATCGCCGACGGCTTCATCAACGAGGCCGGAGGCTACCAGGTGACGCCGCGCGTGATGCTCTCCAAGGACCGGCCCACAGCCATCATCTTCAACAATGACGCAATGGCGCTCGGCGGCTGCAAGGCACTGGCCGAGATGGGCATCAGGCCCGGCCACGACATCGCGGTGATCGTCATCGTCGACACGCCGCTCTGCCGTTATTTCTCGCCGGCGCTGACCGCCTTCCGTCCGTCGCTGGAGCCGATGGGCCGGCGGCTGGCCGAAATGCTGCTGGCCTCGCTTCCCGCCTTTGCCGGCCCGGAAGGTCCGCGCATCATCCGCGAAGTCTGGCCGCTGGAACTGATCGCCCGCGACAGCGATTGATCATTGCGCTCTTCCCTCTCCTACAAGGGAGAAGGAAGAGGCCCTCTCTGTCACGCAAGTATCATGTTCGCGTCCTAGACCGCTTTGCGAGAGGGCGACATCGTCGATGCGATGCGGTGGCCCCTTTGCGCCGCTCAAGGCTTGTCACAAAAAGGATCTCCATGAAAATCTCGCACCGAACCGTGTCGCTCGGCGCCGCGCTGGCGCTGTTTACCGCCCTGACCCCTGCCCTTGCCGACAGCACCGCCACCCTTGGCGGCTTCGTCAACAAGGGCCTGGTCGGCGTCGGCCGCATCCCGGCCGATCAGAAGGACAAGTTCGGCGAGACCTTCGGCTCCGGCTCCGGCATGTCCATCGACGCCGCAAGCTGGACCCGTGGCGCGGACGGCTACAAGGGCTCGCTCTGGTTGCTGCCGGACCGTGGCTACAATGTCGTCGGCACCACCGATTACCGGCCGCGCCTCAACACTATTCATATCGAATTCACGCCGACCGCACTGGGCGCCACGCCCACCTCCGGCCAGGAACAGACAGGCGTCAAGGCGACGCTTGCCGATTCCCTGCTCCTCACCGACGACAAGGGCGCTGACGCCACCGGCCTCGATCCGCTCAACGGCGTGCGCGCGGCCAATGGCGACCTGCCGATCCTGCCCGAGGCCAATGGCAAGCTGGCGCTCGACAATGAGGCGATCGCGCGGCTGCCCGACGGCACCATGTTCATCTCTGACGAATACGGCCCCAACATCTACCGCTTCTCGGCCGACGGCCATCTGTTGTCGGCAACGCAGCCGCCCGCCGCTTTGGTGCCGATGCGCAAGGGCGCGCCGAACTTCGCCTCCGACAATCCGGGCCCCGGTGCAGCCGAACCCGATCCGAAGGATCCCGAAACCGGCCGCCAGAACAATCAAGGCCTCGAAGGCATGGCGCTGACGACGGACGGCAAGTCGCTGATCGCTGTGCTGCAGTCGGCGCCCCGCCAGGATGGCGGCGATTCGCCCGCGACGCGCCAGAACACCCGTGCGCTGGTCTACGACGCCTCCGACCCGGCCCATCTCAAGCTGGTGCATGAATATGCCGTGCCGCTGCCGGTGTTCAAGGACGCCAAGGACAAGACCAAGGTCGCCGCGCAGAGCGAAATCGTGGCGCTGTCCGACAAGACCTTCGTGATGCTGGCGCGCGACAGCGGAAACGGCCAGGGGGTGAAGGGCGATACTTCGCTGCTGCGCCAGATTTTCGTCGTCGACGTCTCTGGCGCCACCGACATTGCCGGCGGCGCCTTCGATGCCGCCGACAAGCCGCTGGCGCCCAAGGGCGTGCTCGACCCCTCGGTGACCCCGGCCAAGCTGACGCCGTTCATCGACATCAACGACAACAAGGAACTCGGCCGTTTCGGCCTGCATGACGGCAAGCCCAACGACAAGAACAATCTGTCGGAGAAGTGGGAAGCAATGTCGGTGGTCAGCGTGCTCGATCCGGCGCTGCCCGACGACTATTTCCTGTTCGTCGGCAACGATAACGACTTTCTCACCCAGGACGGTTTTCAGGTCGGCGCGCCCTACAAGGCCGAAGACGGCGCCGATGTCGATACCATGTTCCTGGTCTATCAGGTCACGCTTCCGGGCCTCGCCAAGAAGTAGCCGTATACGGAAAGGCGGGCGCGCCCGGCGCGTCCGCCTTTACCGTTTGTCGGCGATCAGCGATGCCGTGAAGGCACCTATTTCAAAATCTCCGCATCCCTTGGCACGCCGGCATCGATCGGCTCGGCGGTCCGGCTCGACACAGCCATGATCTTGCCCGCGGCCGACAGGTTCGGGCGCACATAGACCTGGGCTACGCCGTTGACCCGGCTGTAGAGGTCGATGATGTCCTGGTTCATGAAGCGCACGCAGCCTGACGACGCGTTCTTGCCGATCGAATCCCATTCCGGCGTGCCGTGCAGCCGGTACATCGTGTCCTTGCCGTCGCGGAACAGATAGAGCGCGCGCGCGCCGAGCGGGCTCTGCGGTCCGGGCGGCATGCCGTCCTTGTATTTCGCCAGTTCCGGCCGGCGCTGGATCATTTCCGGCGGCGGCGTCCACACCGGCCATTTCTTGCGCGCCTGGATCACGGCGCTGCCGGTCCAGCCAAACCCGGCCTTGCCGAGGCTGACGCCATAGCGCATTGCCTTGCCGCCGTCGCGCACCAGATAGAGAAAATGCTCGGATGTATCGACGACGATCGTGCCGGGTTTTTCGCCGGTCGGATCGTCCACGATCTGGCGCACGAACTTCGGATCGAGCTTGGCCACGGGGATTGCCGGCAATGAAAAGCCCTCATCGACGCGCGCCGAATACATGGTGGCGGCATCGCCCAGAGCCGGTTCAGGCGCCGGGGCGGGCGTTGGCGGCACCACGACATCGGTCGTGGTGCAGGCTGAAAGCGCCATGGAAGCGGCACCCAAAGCGGATATTCCAAGAAACGCGCGCCGGTTCAGGCGCTCGGAAAAAAGCGGATTGTCGGACATGATCCCCCCAGCCTATTCATCATATCCAACAGGATATGCGACCCCACGCGGCGACGACCCATATCCCATTCCGGATGTTTTGAGAACTGATTAGCGTGAAGCCGCCAGGTGGCATGTTCCAATGCCGCATCGACCTTGTCCGTCAAATCGGCGATCATTGCCGGGCGGACTTTGAGATGAACCTTCGCCGAACAGCCCATGGACGAAAAAATACCACCGCGCCGGCGCACCGGCGACCTGACCAGCGGCCCGATTCCGCGCACGCTGCTTTTGTTCGCTCTGCCGGTGCTCGGCTCCAACGTGCTGCAATCGCTCAACGGTTCGATCAACGCCGTCTGGGTCGGCCGCTTCCTCGGTGAATCGGCGCTGACCGCCACCTCCAACGCCAATCTGGTGCTGTTCCTGATTCTCGGCACCGTGTTCGGGATCGGCATGGCCGCGACCATCCTGGTGGCGCAATCGGTCGGCGCCCGCGACCTGCCCGAGGCGCGGCGCATCGTCGGCACCAGCGCCAGCTTCTTCTTCCTCGTCTCGGCTATCTTCGCCGTCTGCGGCTGGATCTGGGTCGACGCCATCCTCAACACACTGGGCACCCCGCCCGATGCGCTGCCGCTGGCGCGCTCCTATCTGCGTATCATCTTCGTCGCCGTGCCGATGATGAATCTTCTGTCCTTCGTCATGACGGTGCTGCGCGGTGCGGGTGATTCGCGCACGCCATTCTTCTTCATGGCGCTCGCCGTCGTGCTCGACATCATCCTCAATCCGCTGCTCATTCGCGGCATCGGCCCCTTCCCCGAGCTCGGCATCGCCGGCTCCGCCACCTCGACGCTGATCGGCCAGACAGTGAGCGTGATCGCCATCCTCGTCGTGCTTTATGCCAGAAAGCATCCGCTGCGGCTCGCCGGCGCCAACCTCGCTCTGCTGCGGCCGGATCCGGCGCTGCTCAGGATCGTCGTCTTCAAGGGCGTGCCGATGGGCCTGCAGATGATCGTCATTTCGGCGGCGGCGCTGACCGTCATGGGCATCGTCAACTCCTACGGCTCGCAGGTCGCCGCCGCCTACGGCATCGCGGCGCAGCTGTGGACCTATATCCAGATGCCTGCACTGGCGATCGGAGCCGCAGTCTCGTCGATGGCGGCCCAGAATGTCGGCGCCGGGCGCTGGGACCGCATCGGTCGCATCGCGGCGTCCGGCGTCGGCTTCAACCTGGTGCTCACCGGCGCCCTGGTGGCGCTGCTGTTCCTCTTCGACAGGCCGGTGCTCGGCCTGTTCCTTAGCCGCGACAGCATCGCAATCGACATTGCAGCCCACATCAACAAGGTGGCGTCCTGGTCGTTCATCCTGTTCGGCGTCACCATCGTGCTGTTCGCCACCGTGCGCGCCACCGGTGCCGTGATGCCGCCGCTGATCATTCTGGTGATTTCCGTGCTGGTCGTGCGTACCGGCTTTGCCTACTTCTTCAGGAGCTACATCGGCGAGGAAGCGCTGTGGTGGAGTTTTCCGGCGGGATCGATCACCTCGCTGGTGCTGGCCGCCGCCTATTATCGCTTCGGCCGCTGGCGCACCATGCACATGATCGAGGACCGCCCGGCCGCCGGCGAGCCGCCCGACACCGGCCTCGGCATCCCGCGCGGACGGGCAAACATGGCGCCCGAGACGCCAAACGGGTGAGGCTCAGCGCGCGTATTTGACGCCGAACCCCAGCGCTACGACAGAGAACAGCGTGATCATGCCGGCGAAGGCCAGGCTTGCCGTCGTCGGAGTGGCCCAACTCGACAGCAGCCCAATGCCGATCACCGGCAGCGCATTGCCGCAGAAGCAGCAGATGAAGAACGCCGACACCAATTCGGCGCGACGCTCGGCAGGTGCGATCTGGTTCACCACCTGCAGGCCGCCGCGATAGCCGAGCGCCGCCGCCACGCCGCACACAGCGGTGGCGGCAACCATCAGGGACATCGACGCGAAAAACTGAGCAGCAACCATCAGCCCTACGGCCGGGATCATCAGCGCCAGCGCGGCCAGCATGCCGGCGCGGCTGGACAGTCGGGTCGTGGCCAGAATGGTCGCGGCCGCAACGATCGACAGTTCAAAGAACAGCGCGCCGGCCTCGGCATGGTTGGCCACATGCAGTTGCTGCGCCAGGATGCTCGGCGCCAGGGCTGCATAGAAGCCGACCAGCGCCATGGCGCCGAAACCGGTGACCGCCGGCGCCACGAAGGCAGCGCGGATATCGCTCGGCACCGATAGCCGTGGCCGCAACGAAACGTCGGTCAGCCTGCCCGGCCGGGACACGGTTTCGCGGGTACGCCAGATCAGCAGCGTCACCACCACCAGCAAGGCAAGATAGACCGCAAACGTTAGTCTCAACGGCCAGGGCGCATATTCGGCGAGCAGGCCCGATGCCAGCGCGCCGAGGCCAAGGCCAACGAAGTTGGTGCTGGTGGCGATGATTGCCGCGCGCGATTTGTCCTTACCTTCGATCAATTCGGCAAGCCAGGCCGTGCCGGTTCCAGCGCCGACGCCGATGCCAAGGCCGCTCAATATGCGGGCGACATCGAGCCATGCGACATTCTCGGCCAGCAGGAACACCACCGCGCTGACCACCGCTATGGCCATCGACGCCAGCGCCGCAGGACGGCGGCCAATGCCGTCGGACAAGCGCCCGAACATCAGCAATGCGCCGAGATTGCCGACGACATAGACGGCGTAGACCAGCGTCAGCGTGATCTGCGAGAAACCGAAGGCCTGCTTGTAGATGACGTAAAGCGGCGTCAGCACCGTGCTGCCGGCGAACAGCGCGGCGATCATGGCGGCAACCGCGGCCATCGCGGGCCGGCCATCGAGTCCGTTGTCGCGCGTCGTGGTCTCGGCATAGCTGGTCATGGCAACCTCCGGCCAATCGCCCAACGCCCAATTGCGCCCCAACGTCCATGTAAGGATGGCCGTTCCACGCGCCGAACTTCATCCTGACAACCTTGTCAGGATGGTCTTGCCCGAAGTCCTCGCTTAACGTCTTTCCATCGAGAGGGAGAAACCATGGGAAAAGGTAGAGTCGAGGCATTCACCGATGGGGTGGTCGCCATCATCATCACCATCATGGTGCTGGAGCTGAAAGTGCCGCATGGCGAGGATTTTTCAGCGCTTCTGCCGCTGTGGCCGATCTTTTTCAGCTATGTCTTGTCGTTCATCAATGTCGGCATCTACTGGAACAATCTGCACAACATGTTCCACACCGTCCAAAGGGTCGACGGCCGCGTGCTGTGGGCCAACCTCAACCTTCTGTTCTGGTTGTCGCTGATGCCGGCAACGACGGCCTTCATGGGCGAGAACCATTTCGCGCCGGTCCCCGTCGCCGTCTATGGCATCGACCTGGTGCTGTGCGCGGTCGCCTACACCTTTCTCGCCACCAAGCTGCACCATTTGCACGGCAACGACACCGCCTTCGCCAAGGCGCTGGGCAATGACCGCAAGGGCAAGATCTCGGTGGCCCTCTACGCCGCCGCCGTCCCGCTTGCCTTCGTCAACCAATGGATCGGCGTTGCGATCTTCGTGCTGGTGGCCGCCGTCTGGTTCGTGCCGGACACGCGTTTTTCGCGGGTGCTGGAAAAGTAGCGTAGGACGCGTCTACTTGCGCATCGCCTTCAGCTTTTCGGCAACCGACGCCGCAAGGTCGGCATAGCGCTCCTCCAGCCGCTCGGCCGCCTTGATGATCGAAAAATCATGGCCGAATTTTTCCAGCGCCATGCGCAATTTCTCGACGAACTCGGCCTGTTTTTCGAGTGCCGAAAACAAGGTCTTCACCTGCGCTTCGCTTATGTCCGGATTGGCAAGCATCTGTGGCACCTCGCGGCCCATCTGGTCGCCGGTGGCGGTCTGCTCCTTCAGGATCGCAACCCAGTCGGTCAATCGGCAGTCTCCTGTTCAGCCGCAGCATGCACAGCCGCCGTTGATGCGGTCAACCCGAACACGCGGGACGGCCTTGCACGATGCGCGGCCCGCGCTAAGTTCGGCGCCACCCGAACCCTAGGAAAAAGATCATGACCTCCGACGCCGAAATCCAATCCGCTTTGCCCGCCCTCAGCCGAGGCAACGTCGCCGTCGTCACCGGGGGCGCCAGCGGCATCGGGCTTGCCGCCGCCAAAAGGCTGGCGGCTATGGGCATGAGACTGGTGCTGGCCGACATTGGCGGCGCGCGCCTCGATGCGGCCCGCCAGGCAGTCGCCGCGATCGCCGGCGAGAATGCCGTGCTTGCGGTCGCCACAGACGTCTCGAAGGCCGACGAACTCGGCCGGCTGGCGGAAAAGACGCATGCCGCTTTCGGCGCCGTATCGCTGCTGATGAACAATGCCGGCGTCGGCAACAATCCGGGAAAACCGTGGGAGAACGGCGACGCCTGGAAGCGGCTGATCGACATCAATTTCTGGGGCGTCGTACATGGCGTCGAGGCCTTTGCGCCGGCCATGCTGGCCTCCGGAGAGCCGGGCCTGATCATCAACACCGGCTCCAAGCAAGGCATCACCACGCCACCCGGCAATCTCGCCTACAACGTATCCAAATCGGCATTGAAGACGTTCACCGAAGGCCTGGCGCACGCATTGCGCAACGAGCCGGGCGCGAAGGTCGCGGCGCATCTTCTCATTCCCGGCTTCACCTTCACCGGCCTCACCGAAGGAGCGGTCGAAAAACCGGCTGGCGCCTGGACCGGCGAGCAGGTGGTCGACTTCATGCTGGCTTCGCTGGCGCGCGGGGACTTCTACATCCTGTGCCCCGACAATGAGGTGATGCGGCCGACCGATGAAAAGCGCATGGCCTGGGCGATCGGCGACATCATCGAGAACCGGCCTGCTCTCTCGCGCTGGCACCCCGACCATAAGGACGCTTTCGCGGCCTTTATGGGAAACTGATCGTCGAACTCAGCCAAAGCCGAGACTCAGGCGGGCGCGCGTTTTTTCGCGGTGCGCTTTTGCGCGACGGCCTTCTTGCCCGCCAGTTCGGCGAGCTCGTGGTCATGGCGTTTTGCCGCCCGCTCGCATTTGTCTCTGATCTCCTCGACCTCGGATTCGGTCAGGTGCTCGATGCCGATGAAATGATTGTGGCCCTCGCTGACGCGGATCAGTTCGTCGAGCTTGGCCTGAACCGCGGCGCCGTCGCGGTTCTGGGTGTTCTGAATCAGGAACACCATCAAAAAGGTGATGATCGTCGTTCCCGTGTTGATGACGAGCTGCCACGTATCGGAGAAGCCGAAGAATGGCCCGCTTACCGCCCAGACGATAACGATGGCGCAACAGGCGATGAAAGTCGGCGGCAGGCCCGCCAAGTGCGAAACGGTGTTGGCGATTCTGGTAAACAGCTTTTCGATCATTCACATCCTCAACCGTTCAAAGCGCGACGAGCTGACCAAGGCCGCATTCATCGCTCCAACAATAAACAACCGGCAGCCGCTTCCGGTTCCCTGTCGCAGAGGGCATCGCTGGTGCAATTGTATGCACGCCAAAGGCGCAGCGCCGTGAAAAGCCGCCTTATCGGTTTGTTGCCATTAGTCACCATGCAGGCCAAAACCTGTTCGTTCCGCTTCACGGCGGATTTGTCTCCAAGCCCCTTCCGCTGCGCCACCCCCGCATGGCGGAAGGGGTCCGTTGCGTTGCCGCAGACCGGCGGAACTCTTCCCGACACGTGCCGTTCAGAATTTTGGCGCCAGGATTTCGGCCAGCCAGTCGATGAAACCGCGCACGCGCGGCGAGCTCTCAGGAATGCTCTTGCTCCCAGCGATCGAGGAAATCCTCAATCGGCAAAGCCTGCATGTCGGGAACCGCTTTGGCGAGTTTCTCCGGCGGCCAGTCCCACCAGGCGAGGCTTTCGATCCGCGCCGCGATCTCGGAGGGAAAGCGCATGCGCAACGGCTTCGCCGGTACGCCGGCGACGATTGCGTAGGCCGGTACATTCCGCGTCACCACCGCATTGGCGCCGACGATGGCGCCATTGCCGATGCTGATGCCGGGCATGATGACGGCGCCATGGCCGATCCAGACATCGTTGCCGATGCTGACCGCCTTGGCCTGCCGCCGCGCGCGGAACGCCGCGTCGACGCCCAGCCAGCGGAAATACTCGTTCGGCCGGTAGCTGAGCTTGTGCTGCGTGATCCGCTCGATCGGATGCTCCAGCGCATTGATGCGGCTGTTGGCGGCGATCGAGCAGAATTTTCCGATCGTCGTGTAGATCGCCTCGGCGTGGCGCTCGAAATAGGAGAAATCGCCGACACTGACCTCGCGCAGCACCACCCGTTCGCCGATCGAGGCATAGCGGCCAAGCTTGCACGCTTTGAGCTCCGCGGTCGGATGGATGCGCGGCTCGGGATCTTTCAGGACGAGGTTTTCGGTACGGTCCATCTGGCGGATTTACCCCCGCACAATTGCGGAAGCAATTGTCGCGTTGCGCCCGGAGAATCCGCTATTTCGGCTTGCCGCCGGTCCACACCACGTTCTGGCTGAACAGCGGCACGGTCGTCACCGACATTTTCGCCGAGCCGTCCTGCACCTGGCGCGAATGCGAGAGATAGATCAGCGTCTCGTTCTTCTTGTCGTAGATGCGGTTCACCACCTGCTTCTTCCAGATCAGGCTGATGCCTTGCTTGAACACCTCTTCGCCGCCCTCGCTCATGTCGATGTCGCCGATGGTGATCGGCCCGGTCTGGCGGCAGGAGATCGAGGAATCAGACGGATCCTCGAACCAGTTGCCCTTGTGCAAGCGGTCGATGACGCTGCGGTCGAAATAGGAGACATGGCAGGTCACGCCGTCGATCTTGGGGTCCTTGATCGCCTCGACGATGATGTCGTTGCCGACCCAATCGACGCCGACCTTGCCGACCTCCTCTGCCGCGGCGGCACCGGCGCCAAGGGCAATGCATGCGGCCAGCGCGCCGCCGATCAGTTTCTGCCCAATCCGTCTCTGCCCAGTCCGTCTTTGCAAGGGAGCCTCCTCAGGTTCGGTTTGCCGGTCTCAGGTGGGATAAGGGCCAGCTGTTTGCAAGGTAGCGTCCAGCCCGGTTGCGGCAACGCGGCATCTTTGCCTTGCTCCCTGCGACCGGCTAAGACTGCTCGCCAACAGGAGCGCCGATCCGGCGCTCGATTTCTGCGACGGACACTTCCTGATGATGCGTTCAATTCTGGTCGGCATTCTGGTTCTGATGGCGGCGGGCATCGGCTGGCTCACCTTTGACTTCTATCGCGGCCATTATGGTGGCGAGCCGTATGGTGCGCCATTCACGCTGGTCGACCAGAAAGGCGCGCCAATCACCGAAGCCGCCTTCCGGGGAAAACCCAGCATCGTCTTCTTCGGCTTCACCCATTGCCCGGAAGTCTGCCCGACCACTTTGTTCGAAATGGCCGGCTGGCTGAAGACGCTGGGCGACGACGGCAAGAACCTCAACGCCTACTTCGTTACCGTCGATCCAGAGCGCGACACGCCGCCGGTGATGAACACTTACGTCAGCAATTTCTCCGACCGCATCGTCGGCATATCGGGCGATCCCGACAAGGTGCACGCCATGGCGAAGTCCTTCAACATCTACTGGAAGAAGGTCGACACCGGCGACGGCGATTACACGATGGACCACACCGCCTCCGCGCTGCTGCTCAACGCCAAGGGCGAGTTTTCGGGCACCATAGCCTATGGCGAAAGCGCCGATACCGCGATCGCCAAGCTGAAGCGGCTGGCGGCAGGCTAGGCATGATCCCGAAATGTGGAATCCGGTTTTCTCGGACAGAAAAGTGTTGTCCAGAGATCATGCTCAAACAAGAGACCAGCTGATGGGTCAGACCAGGCTCCACTTCATCGCTGGGAAGATCGAGGCCGACCGCATCTTTGCCGCGCTCGAACCGGCTTTCGAGGATGAAGGCCTGCCGATCGCCGTGCTCGAAGTCGATGAAGACCGCGACATCTATGAGGTTTCGCTCTACACCGACGGCAATGTCGACGCGGTTGAGGCGCGGCTAAGGGACAGCCTTGCCGGACTGTCCCTGTCGAAGCCGATCGAGCGCGAGGTTCTGCCCGACATCGATTGGGTGGCGCGCTCGCTGGAGGGACTGAAGCCGGTGCGCGCCGGACGTTTCTTCGTCCATGGCGCGCATGACCGCCGGAAGCGCCACAGCGGCGAACTCGCCATCGAGATCGAGGCCGGCCTTGCCTTCGGCACCGGCCATCACGGCACCACTGCCGGCTGCCTCGAAATGCTGGAACGGGTCGTGCGCCGCGAACGTCCCAGGAATGCCCTCGACCTCGGCACCGGCAGCGCGGTGCTCGCGATCGCGGTCGCCAAGCTGGCGCATATTCCGGTGCTGGCGACCGACATCGATCCGATCGCCGTCAGGGTCGCCGCCGCCAACGCCCGCCTCAACCACGTCAAGGCGCTGGTTGAAACGGTGACGGCGCCCGGCTTCCACCACCCGATCTTCGGCAAGCGGGCGCCTTTCGACCTCATCGTCGCCAACATATTGGCGCGGCCGCTGATGCGGCTGGCGCCTGAGATGGCCAGGCACATCAGCCTCGGCGGCTCGATCGTGTTGTCCGGCATCCTCGAGCGCCAGTGCAATGCGGTGATCTCGGCCTATGTCGGCCAGAATTTCCGGCATGTCAGGACCTTGCATCGCGAAGGCTGGGTGACGATCCACCTGAAGCACTGAGACGCAACGCGCTTTGGACCAATCCGAGCCTGTTGCGATTGGCGAAAATCGATTCCGGTTTTCCTGGTCATGCGCTACGGTCGCGCCCGATACAGGAGGCATACCATGTTCCAGACCTTCGATTCCGCAGGCGACCCCAGCGTCGGCAAGCCGCGCGTGACGTTGCTGCGGCGATGGCTGGCGGAGAATGGCCTCGACGGTTTCCTGGTGCCGCGCGCCGACGAGCACCAGGGCGAGTATGTCGCCGATCGCTCGGCGCGGCTGAAATGGTTGACCGGATTCAGCGGCTCGGCCGGCTTAGCACTTGTGCAGCGTGACCGCGCCTTCATGTTCGTCGATGGCCGCTATACCTTGCAAGTGCGCCACGAGGTCGATCTCGACATTTTTGCGATCGAGAGTCTCGTCGACAACCCGCCGGCCTCCTGGATCAAGGACAATCTCGGCAAGGGCGCCAGGCTTGGCTTCGACCCGTGGCTGCACACGATCGCTGAGGTCAAGGCGCTGAAAACCTCGGCCGAGCAATCCGGCGCGACGCTGGTGCCGCTCGACAGGAACCCGATCGACATCATCTGGAAGGATCAGCCGGCGCCGCCCGTGGCGCCGGTCGAAATCCACCCGATCGGCTTTGCCGGGGAACTCGCCAAGGACAAGCTGGCGCGGCTGGTGGCGGCAATCGGCAAGGGGGGCGCGACGCACGCCGTGCTCACCGACCCCTCCTCGATCGCCTGGGCCTTCAACATCCGTGGCGGTGACGTGCCGCACACGCCGCTGGCGCTCGGCTTCGCGATCCTTGCCGCCGACGGCAAGCACCAGCTGTTCATGGACCAGCGCAAGTTTTCGCGCACGGTCGCCGCCTATCTCACCCAACTCGCCGATCTGCACGAGCCCGGCGAATTCGAGGCGGCGGTCGTTACCCTTGCCAAGGGCGGCGCCAAGATCGCGCTCG
The DNA here is from genome assembly GCF_040320605.1 of Mesorhizobium sp. M0659. Classification (NCBI taxonomy): domain Bacteria; kingdom Pseudomonadati; phylum Pseudomonadota; class Alphaproteobacteria; order Hyphomicrobiales; family Phyllobacteriaceae; genus Mesorhizobium; species Mesorhizobium sp. M0659. The sequence goes on along the minus strand of NZ_JAMYPY010000035.1, from coordinate 1,104 downwards.
ACCCGGTGCTGGCGGCGGAGAAGCTGAGAATGCTGGTCGAGGACAATGGCGGCGCATTTGTTTCAGCGGCCGATCCCGCCCGCATTCCGCGCGCCACCAAGAACCAGGCGGAAATCGCCGGCAGCCGCGCCGCGCACCGCCGAGACGGGGCGGCGGTGGCGAAACTGCTGTGCTGGCTGGAACGGCAGAAGCCGGGCACGCTCGACGAAATAACCGTTGTCACCAAGCTGGAGGAGGTGCGCCGGCAGACCGGCGAGGAAACGCAGATGCCGCTGCGCGATGTCTCCTTCGACACCATTTCCGGCAGCGGTCCGAACGGCGCCATCATGCACTACCGCGTGTCGCGCGCCACCAACCGCGAGCTGGCAAAGGGCGAGCTGTTCCTGCTCGATTCCGGTGCCCAGTATCAGGATGGCACCACCGACATCACCCGCACCGTGCCGATCGGCCAGCCGACCGAGGAGATGCGCGAGCGCTTCACGCTGGTGTTGAAGGGCATGATCGGCATTTCCACGCTGCGCTTTCCCGCCGGCACGCGCGGCTCGGAAATCGACGCGGTGGCGCGCATGGCGCTGTGGAAGCATGGCTGCGACTTTGCCCACGGCACCGGCCATGGCGTCGGCTCCTATCTGGCGGTGCACGAAGGGCCGCAGCGTATCGCCCGCACCGGCACCGAAAAGCTGCTGGCCGGCATGATGCTGTCCAACGAGCCCGGCTATTACAAGGAAGGCTCCTACGGCATCCGCATCGAGAACCTGATCCTGGTGACGCCGGCTGAACAGGTGGAGGGCGGCGACATCGCCATGCACGGTTTCGAGACGCTGACGCTGGCGCCGATCGATATCAGGCTGATCCGCACCGACCTGTTGACGCGCGAGGAGTTGCACTGGCTGGATACTTACCATGCCTGGGTGCTGGCCGAGATCGGCCCGATGCTCGACGGCGAGACGCTGGCCTGGCTGGAGAAGGCAACAGCGCCGCTGCCGCACGACGCCAAGATCTGAAATGAGTGTCCAGCCGATAGATGGGTAACACTTTGAACCGGATACATAGGTGACACTTCTCTCCCCCTATGCGTCCGCCGCAGCGCCAAGCGGATTGGTT
>NZ_JAMYPY010000034.1:0-43923 GCF_040320605.1 Mesorhizobium sp. M0659 | reverse complement strand
GTCTCTCGCCAAACCATCGCCGGTCCTCCGGCGGACAAGAAAACTGTCACCCATGCTATCGGTCCATTCTGTTACCTATCTATCCGGTTCGGACATGAGCTTCTTTCTCCCCGTCACTATACGGGGAGGTGGGGAGCGGTCCGCGAAGCGGACGAAAAGCCAATTGCTTGGCTTTTCGAGTGACGAACGCCCGGCAGGGCAATGAGGGGCGGCGCCGACAGTTCGAAACTGTTCTGCCGGCAGGCGCCCTATGCCACAAACTGCCGCGCTAGGATCAGCACCACCGCCCCGGCCAGAAACATCGCCATCAGGCCGCCGCGCAGCGAGACCACAGCGGCGACGACCAGCGCCGCCCATTCCGCCGGTCCGGCGCTGAGTGCGGCGGGCGCCACCAGCGTCGTCAACACCGCGGCCGGCACGGCGTTCAAGCCAGCCTCGACGCGTGGATGGATGTGGTCGAAGCGCGAGATCACCAGATGGCCGCCGACGCGGGTGAGATAGGTGGCGATCGCGCCGGCAATGATGATCCACAAAGTCGCGCTCATCGTTTTGCCTCCACACCGCTATGGTGCGGCGGCAGGATGACGGCCAGAAGCACGCCTGCAACGGCGCCGATGGAGACGTGCCATGGCGATCCCACAGTTTTGTAGGCAATGATCGACGCCGCGGCGCTGGCGATCACCACCGGCAGCCACAGTGGCCGGTTGCGAAAGCCCATGACCAGCCCGAGGAAATAGATCGGCAGCAGGAAATCGATGCCCAGCGCATGCGTGTCGGGGATCAGCTTGCCGAACACCGCGCCCAGCGCGCTTTCGATCCCCCAGAAAACATAGACCGGCAGGCCAAGGCCCATATACCAGGCAAAGCCAACGGTCTCGCCGGCTTCGGCCCTGCGCTCGGCCACCGCGAACTGCGGATCGGTGAGCACGAAATAGCCCAGCGCTTGGCTGATAACCGGCCAGTGCGCGATTCGCCGGCCGATGCTGGCGGAGTAAAGCACGTGGCGGAAATTCACCGCGAAGATCGACAGCACGACCAGCCATGGCGCGACATGCTGGCCGAACAATTCGATGCCTACCATCTGGCTGGCGCCGCCGAAGATCAGCGCGCTCATTAAAAAAGCTTCGAGAACGGAAAAGCCGTTGTCGACGGCGATGGCGCCGAACAGCAGCCCAAATGGCGCCGCGGCGACAACCACCGGCATCGACAGCCGCACGCCGTCCCAGAATTCGCTGGCCACGGAATTTTCGCTTAAGGTCTCTGCCGACATGTCACATTCCCATCTCGCGCTGCTATGTAGGAGCCGGCGTTTGAAAAGTCAGACGAATTCGCTTGAGCCAACAAATCAGCGAAACTGATGTTGTAAAAAATGAGGGGTTCGGATGATCGCTTATGATTTCACCGGCAGGCACGCGGTCGTCACCGGCGCCGGTGGCGGTATGGGCGAGGCGATCTCGCTGGCGCTGCTCGAGGCCGGCGCCTCGGTCACCGCCATCGACGTCAAGCCGCGTCCGGCGTCGCTTGCCGCCTATGACGACCGGCTCACCTTTGCCCAGGGCGACCTCACCGACGCCGCCTTTGTCGAGCAGACCATCAACGCCGCGGGCCGCAAGCGCGGCGGCATCGATTATCTCGCCAATGTCGCAGGCGTGCTCTGGTTCGGCCGCGACAAGTCGGCCCTCGAGATGGACCTTGATGTCTGGGATCAGGTCTTCAACATCAATCTGAAATCCTTCGTCCACACCGCGCGGGCGGTGGTTCCGCATATGCGGGCCGGCGGACGCGGCGGCGCCATGGTGCACTTCTCCACCATCCAGTGGTATCGCGGCGATCCGACCCCGCAGGATGCCTACCAGGCATCGAAGGCCGGCGTCTGTGCGCTGTCGAAGTCGCTCGCCATGCAGTTGGCGGGCGATGGCATCCGCTCCAATTCGATCTGCCCGGGAATGGCGTTGACGCCGCTGCAGGCGCGCTGGGACACCGAAGAGAAACGCGCGGCCGTTGCCAATTATGCGCCGCTCGGCCGCATCGGCACGCCGCAGGACATGGCCAATGCCGCGCTATTCCTGCTTTCCGATGCGGCAAGCTACATCACCGGCATCGAACTGGCAGTCGACGGCGGTCTTTTGATGCGGATGTAGCCGTGCAGTGCGCCGGGCTGATTTAGCTCCGCGGTGCCGTGCCCTGGATCGCCCTGCCCCAGTCAAGCAGCGGCTTGGCGCGCAAGGCGAAATCGACAAGCTCGTCGACCAGCGTCGGCGCGTGAATTCCAGCCGGATCGATCATGTGCTGGACATAGAAGTGCCGGTTGCGGATGGCGTCGACAAGATCGGGTTCGTTGACCTGCTCGAAGCCGCGCGGCGTGCGCTTCATGCGGCCCTCGGTTTCAAGTTCGAAGCCGTTTTTCTTCAGCGTTGAGAGCAGTTTTCGGAACTCGGCCGGCCGGGCGACGATCGCCTTGCGCATCGCCAGCAGCAGGGACGGCTCCGGATTCCACCAGGCGACATCGGCAAAGCAGCGGTCGATCCCGACATAGACGAAGAACACGCCCTGCTCCATCTTGGTGCCATCCGGCGACAGCATGGCCGACAAATGCTGGTTGTAGGGCCGCTTGTCCTTGGCGAAGCGCACGTCGCGGTTGATGCGAAACAGTGACTTCTTGCGGTCTCCGCGCAAGCCCAGACCCGCCGCCGCGAAGCGCTCGGTCAGCGTCTCGACCAGATCGCAGAACGGCTCATGCAACTCGCTGTCGTAAAGCGCGCGGTTTTCCTGGAACCATTCGCGGCTCTGGTGGAAGTCGAGCGCCTTGAGGAACGGTATGGCCTTTTGCCCGAACCCTTTGAACGAACCGGCGGTCATGCCTTGCCGACCCGTTGCAGCCATGTGTCCTCGTCGATGACTTCGACGCCGAGTTCGCTGGCCTGCTTCAGTTTGGAGCCAGCGCCCGGCCCGGCCACCAGCAGATCGGTCTTCGCCGACACCGAACCCGCCACCTTGGCGCCCAGCCGTTCGGCCATCGCCTTGGCTTCGGAGCGTGTCATCTTTTCCAGCGTGCCGGTGAAGACGATGGTCTTGCCGGCAACCTCGCTGTCGGTCGACACGGTGACGACATACGGCTTCGGCTTGACCTGTTCGAGCAGTCTGTCGAGCACGTCGTCATTGCGTTCATTGCCGAAGAAATCGCGCAACGCGTCGATCACCGTGTCGCCAATGCCGTTGATGGAGGGGAAGACGCTGTGCGGATCCTCAGCCGCCGCCGTTTCCTTGCCGACGCGGATCAGCTCCTCGATGGTCGAAAACGTCCGGGCAAGCACGGCCGCCGTCGTTTCGCCGATATGGCGGATGCCGAGTGCGAAGATGAAGCGGTCGAGCTCCGGCTCGCGGCGCGAATCGATGGCCGCGAACAGCTTGTCGAGGCCTTCATAATTGCGGTTCTCGACACCGCGCACATTCTTGCGCGCCTTGCCCGATGCCGCCTCGCGCTGCCTAGCCTGCTCCTCGCGCCGCTCGGCCAGCGCCCTGGTGACGGCCGGGCGGCGATCCCTGAGGGTGAAGATATCGGCGGCGGTCTTGACCAGTCCCGAATTGAAGAACAGGTCGATATTCTCGGCGCCCAGCCCCTCGATGTCGAGCGCGCCGCGCGACACGAAATGACGCAGCCGCTCCACGGCCTGCGCGGCGCAGATCAGCTCGCCGGTGCAGCGCCGGCGCGAATCCTCCTTGCCGGTCTTCTCGTTGATTTCGCGCGTCGCCGGCGAGCCGCAGACCGGACAAATGTGCGGGAATTCGTAAGGCACCGCATCAGCCGGCCGCTTGTCGACGACGACGCTGACGATCTGCGGAATGACATCGCCCGCCCGTTGTATGACAACCGTGTCACCGATGCGGACATCGATGCCGTCGCGAATCGGCAAGCCGTTGCTGTCAAAACCCTTGATGTAGTCCTCATTGTGCAGCGTGACGTTTTCGACCACCACGCCGCCGACCGTGACCGGCGCTAGCCGCGCCACCGGCGCCAGCGTACCGGTACGGCCGACCTGGATGTCGATCTTCTGCACCGTCGTCATCGCCTGTTCGGCCGGGAATTTATGCGCAACCGCCCAGCGCGGCTCGCCGGTGACAAAGCCCCAGCGACGCTGCAATTCCAGCTGGTCGACCTTGTAGACGACACCGTCGATGTCGTAGCCGAGCGACGAACGCAGCTCCTCGATCTTGTGGTAGTGCGCGATCAGCTCCTCGACAGACTTCGCCCGCACCATCAATGGGCTGACCTTGAACCCCCATTCGGCGAATTTCTGCACCGAATCATATTGGGTCGGCGCCGGATCCGCTGTCGTATAGCCCCAGGCATAGGCAAAAAATTTAAGATTGCGGCTGGCGGTGACGGACGCATCCTTCTGTCGCAAGGAGCCCGCTGCCGTATTGCGCGGATTGACATAGTCCTGGCCGCCCACCGCCGCCGAGCGGGCCTTCAGTGCCTCGAATTCCGCATAGGTCATGTAGACCTCGCCGCGGATCTCGATGGTCTCGGGCCAGCCCGATCCTTTCAGCTTGGCGGGGATGTCGGCGATGGTCCTGAGATTGGCGGTGATGTCCTCGCCTACAGTGCCGTCGCCGCGCGTAGCACCCTGCACGAACACACCGCGTTCATAGCGCAGCGACGCCGACAGGCCGTCGATCTTCGGCTCGGCCGTAAACGCGATGTCGAGGTCCTTGTCGCGGTCGAAGAAGCGCCGGCCACGCTCGATGAAATCGGTGACGTCCTCGTCTGTGTAGGCCTTGGCGAGGCTGAGCATCGGCACCGCATGGCGCACCTTGGCAAAGCCTTCCGCCGGCGCGGCGCCGACCCGCAGCGAGGGCGAATCCTCGCGCACCAGACCGGGAAAGCGCTCCTCGATGGCAAGATTGCGCCGCCGCAGCGCGTCATATTCTGCGTCCGTAATCGTCGGCGCGTCCTCGGCATGATAGCGCCGGTCATGACCGGCGATCTCCTCGGCCAGCCGCTGGAGCTCATCCGCGGCTTCGCTTTCGCTCAACGATTCGACTGGTTTTTCAGACATGCAGCGGTCCCTGGACAGTGGCGAGGCACCATAAATCAGGATTTCGGAAAAAGCATTCCTGAACAGCGGGATGGAGCCATATCCTGACTCAGTCCGAAAGCCTTGCGACGACTACGCTGCAGCAATATTCTCGCGCAGCAGCCGTTCCGCGGCTGCGCGCGCCTCGTCGGTGATGGTAGCGCCGGCCAACATGCGCGCGATCTCTTCCTGGCGCGCCGCCCGGTCCATTTCGGCGATGCCGGTGGCGACCTTGTCCGAGCCGCCGGATTTGGAGATCAGGAAATGCGTCGCAGCACGTGCCGCCACTTGCGGAGCATGCGTGACCGACAGCACCTGCACGCGCTTCGACAGCCTGGCCAGCCTTTGGCCGATCGCATCGGCCACGGCGCCGCCGACGCCGGTGTCGATCTCGTCGAAGACCAATGTCGGCGCCGAGCCACGGTCGGCCAGCGCCACCTTGAGCGCCAGCAGGAAGCGCGACAGCTCGCCGCCGGAGGCGACCTTCATCATCGGCCCAGGCCTGGTGCCGGGATTGGTGCGCACCCAGAACTCGACCTGGTCGATGCCTTCTTCCATGCGGTTCTCGCCATCGCTGGCCAGTTCGACGATGAACTCAGCCCGTTCCAGCTTCAGCGCCGGCAATTCGGCCATCACAGCCTTGGTCAGGCCGACCGCGGCCGCATGGCGAAGGGCGGAGAGCTGGGCTGCGGAAATATCGTAGGCTTCTCGCGCCGCTGAGGCCTGCTTTTCCAGGACATGCAGGCGCCCCTCGCCGGCATCAAGATCGGCGAGATCGGCGGACATGGTGTCGCGCAGTTGCGCCAAATCGTCAACGGCCACACTGTGCTTACGTGAGGCCGCACGCAGCGAAAACAGCCGCTCCTCCACCTTCTCCAGCCTCTGCGGGTCGTATTCGGTGGCGCGCAGTGCCGCCTCGACGCCCGATTGCGCTGCATCCAGTGACAGCATCGCCTCGTCCAGCGACTTCACCACATCCTCGAGCAGTCCCGGCGCTTCGCTGGCCTTGCGCTGCAGGCGCCTCAGCAGGCTGGCCAGTTGCGGCAGCGGCGAGGACGGGCCTGACAGCACATCCTGTGCATCGTGTATTTCCGAGGCGATCTTTTCCGCCCGCATCATCGTTGCACGCAATTCCGCCAGCTGTGTCTCTTCGCCGGGCTGCGGATCGAGCTTTGCCAGTTCCGCCACCGAGGCCCTGAGATAATCGGCCTCGCGCGCCGCTGCCTCGACCTTGGCGCGGTGCCTGGCAAACTCCTGCTCGGCGCCGCGCCAGTAGCGCCACGCCTCGCCGGTCGCGCGGGCGGCGCCGAGATGGCCGCCAAAACTGTCCAGCAATTCGCGATGCGCGCCTGGATCGACCAGGGCGCGCTCGTCATGCTGGCCGTGGATCTCGACCAGCGCGTGGCCTATGTCGCGCATCAGCGTGACGCTGGACGGCTGGTCGTTGACGAAGACACGGGTACGGCCATCCGCGGTCTGCAGCCGGCGCAGGATGATGTCGCCGTCATCCTCGATGGCGTTTTCGGCCAGCAGCGCTCGCACCGGGTGGTTGCGCGGCACATCGAAGACGGCAATGACCTGGCCCTGGGCAGCACCGTGCCGCACCAGCGAGGCGTCGCCGCGCGCGCCAAGCGCCAGCGACAGCGCGTCGAGAAGGATGGATTTGCCGGCGCCGGTTTCACCGGTCAGCACGGAAAGGCCGGGCTGGAAGTCGATATCCAGCTTCTCGATCAGGACGATATCGCGGATCGACAGTCTGGAAAGCATCAGAACCCGGACCTCAAGCAATTCCAGGAAAAGTGCGTAGCGGTTTTCCGTCCGGAATTGCGTAGAACAAAAAGTTAGGACGGTTCAGCGCCTCAATCAAACCACTGAACCGCTGTGAAGCGGCATGCGACCGATGGAGTCGCAGCGCCGCACTATCTTTTTGTTTGAGCGTCGGATCAATCCGAAAAGCGCGTTCCGCCTCAGTCGATGCTCGGGCGTCAGGCGCCGGTGATCAGCTTGCCGGCCTTGGATATCCACGATCCGGCATTCTCGCGCGGCTCAAGCCCGTTGCTCTGCAACAGCTTGTAGGTATCCTTGTACCATTGGCTGTCGGGATAATTGGTGCCGAGCACCGCAGCGGCGGTTTGCGCTTCCGAGGTCAAGCCCATCGCGTAGTAGCTTTCGGCCAGACGCGCCAGCGCCTCTTCGACATGGCGGGTGTTGGAATAGTTCTCGACCACGTTGCGGAAGCGCTTGACGGCAGCAATGTATTCGCGCCGCTCGAGATAATAGCGGCCGATCTGCATCTCTTTGCCGGCCAGCTGGTCGTTGGCGAAACGGATCTTTTCCTTGGCGTCGTCGACATATTCCGACGTCGGCCAGCGCGTCACCAAATCCTGCATCGTCTGCACGGTCTGGCGTGCTTCCTTCTGATCCTGGGTGACGTCCTTGATCTGCTTGTAGTAGCTCAGCCCGATAATATACTGGGCGTAAGCCGCGTCGTCGGTCGACGGATAAAGCGTCAGATAGCGCTTGGCCGAGCCGATTGCTTCGTCATAACGGCCGGCGCGATAGTCGGCGAAGGCGCCCATCACCATCGACTTGCGGGCGAATTCCGAATACGGGTGCTGGCGGTCGACGGCGTCGAACTTCTTGCTCGCCTCATCCAGGCGGCCGGCATTGAGATTGGCAAGGCCTTGATTGTAAAGGACGTCGGCCGGTTCGGTCTGGTCGACATAGGTCGACAGGTCGACGTCTTTCTCGGACGACATGCAGGCTGAGAGGAACAGCGATGGCACAACCACCGAAAGCGCCAGGAAAACAGCCCGATACGGCGCTTTCGATTGACCAACTCGCTTGAAGAACATGATCGGATTGCGCCCTTTCGGCGTTAGTTCAATGCCTTTCGCATGGCGTTCCCTCAAAACTGATCCCCACTTTTGAGCGACATGCGCCTAACAGACGGCAGCAGCCATAAACCATAACTGCCTTGCCCAGCAACGCTATGTCTAGCCAATCGCACATTTTTGTGGCGGCTTGGTGTTGCCCCGAATGCTACGCACTTTCACTGGCCGGTGATGCTTTCGTGCAACACCGGCCAGCGTTCAGAAAGCCAGAAAATCGTTAAGAATCAGATCACCCAGGGCGCAAAGACAGGGCCGGTGACGGCGCTCATCTCGGCGGTGCGGCCGCGCTCGCGGCGCGTGGTCTCGACGACCTCGAAGGCCGAACGGTCGGACAGAAGCCGCCGCAAAGCAGCCGCATTCATCCGGTGACCGCCGCGATAGGAGCGGAAGCAACCGATGAAACGGGCGCCGGCCAGCGCCAGGTCGCCCATCGCGTCCATCGTCTTGTGGCGAGCGAACTCATTGGGGTAGCGCAGGCCGCCCATGTTGATCACCCGGTTGTCGTCGCCGATCACCAGCGAGTTCTCCAGCGAGGAGCCCAGCGCATAGCCGGCCGCCCACAGCCGCTCGACATCCTTCATGAAGCCGAAGGTGCGGGCGCGCGCGATATCCTGGCGAAAGATGTCGGGGTTGATGTCGGAGGCGAATAGCTGGCGGCCGATCGCCGGGCTTTCGAAATCGATCTCGACCTCGAAGCGCGTGCCGCTATAGGGCCTGAACTCGGCCCAGGACGCGCCATTCTCGATGCGGACGGGCTTGACCACCCTGATGTAGCGGCGCTTGACCGCCAGCGTCTCGATGCCGGCTTGGTCGATGGCTTCCACGAACGCCACCGCACTGCCATCGAGGATCGGAACCTCATGACCGTCGATCTCGATGACGATGTTGTCGATGCCGAGCCCGAAAAGCGTCGCCATCAGATGTTCGACGGTGGCGATATGCTCGCCTGCCGGATCGCCGAGCATGGTGCAGAGATCGGTCGCGCCGACTTCAGCAACCAGCGCGCGGAACTCGCGGCTCTCGCTTCCGTTCGAAAGGTGGAAGAGCACGCCGGTGTCGGCGTCCGCAGGGAGGAAATTGACGGTGACCGGTTTGCCGCTGTGAACGCCGGTACCGGTCAGCGTTGCACGCGATTTCAGTGTCGTCTGATAGTCTTGCAAGACAAACCCCATAGCCCAAACGCCTAAGTCCGCTTTAACCCAAAAGGCGCGGCTCTTTTTTATCGGCAGGCAGGGCCACTTCCCCGAATCCCAGCACACCGAAAGTGCTGCGGCAAAGATAATGGTCTGTCAGGGAGACTCCAAATCACGGTTTCTTACTCTGTGTAACCGCGACAGACCTTGAGCGTCACATCGTAACGCCTTGTTATTAAACCACTTTAAACGTTAACAGGCAGACAATCTCTCGTCTGCCTGTTGACAAGTGTTACATACCGTTAACGGCTCAGTTGGCCTGGCGGCGCAGGAAAGCCGGTATCTCCAGCTGGTCGTCTTCCTGGGTCGACCTGGTCTGCGGCGTCAACCGGCCCTGATCGTCGAGCTGGCCGCGGCGCGGCGCGTAAAGCTGCGGATCCTGGCTGGCAAGGCGGCGCATTTCCGGCGCCGCCTGGCGCAGTTTCGGTTCGCGCGGCTGTGCCGGCTGCAACCGGGCCGGCTCTTCTTCGCGGCGCGTCAGCCCGTTGGTCAGCCGCTTGAGCAGCCCCATCGGCCCGCTGTTTTCATGGTCGGCCGGACGGCCCTTGGCTTCCACCTCGGCCCGCACCACCGGCGGAAAATCCTCCACCCGCGGCATGCGCTGCGGTGCGGCAGCCACCGGCTGCGGCATTTCCCGCAGCGGCGCCGGTTGCATCACCTGCTGCACGACAGGCTGCGGCTGGGCAGGCGGGGCCTGGAAGATCTTGCTCTGCGGGCGGAAATCTTCCGCCTGGGCCATCGGCGCCGGACGAGCCATTGCCGCCGCATTGGCCTCGGCAAGCTGGATCGCCTCGGCCACCGGATCGGCCGCGCGCTGCTCATAGGTCTGCTGCTGGACCGGTGCCGGACGGCCTTCCGCCCCCGGAGCCGCTGGGCGGCTGACCGGCTTCTGCTGCGGCGGCACGGCCCGGATCGAGATCGGCGCCGCGGCAATTTCAGCTGCCGATTTGTCGATGCCGGTGGCGACCACCGAGACGCGGATGACGCCTTCGAGTTCCTCGTCGAAGGTGGCGCCGAGGATGATGTTGGCGTCCTGATCGACTTCCTCGCGGATGCGGGTCGCGGCCTCGTCGACTTCGAACAGGGTCAGGTCGCGGCCGCCGGTGATCGAGATCAGCAGGCCCTTGGCGCCCCTCATCGAGGTCTCGTCGAGCAACGGATTGGCGATCGCCGCCTCGGCGGCGGCCATCGCGCGGCCCTCGCCCGAAGCTTCGCCGGTGCCCATCATCGCCTTGCCCATTTCGCGCATCACCGAACGCACGTCGGCGAAGTCGAGATTGATCAGACCTTCCTTGACCATCAGGTCGGTGATGCAGGCAACACCGGAGTAGAGCACCTGGTCGGCCATGGCGAAGGCGTCGGCAAAGGTGGTCTTGTCATTGGCCAGCCGGAACAGGTTCTGGTTGGGGATGACGATCAGGGTATCGACACATTTCTGCAGCTCCTCGATGCCGAGATCCGCCGTCTTCATGCGGCGCTGGCCTTCGAAATGGAACGGCTTGGTGACGACGCCGACGGTGAGGATACCCCGTTCGCGCGCCGCGCGGGCAACCACGGGAGCCGCACCGGTTCCGGTGCCGCCACCCATACCGGCGGTGACGAAGCACATATGGGTGTTGGAGAGATGATCGATGATCTCATCGATGCACTCTTCCGCCGCCGCACGGCCCACTTCAGGCTGCGAGCCGGCGCCGAGCCCCTCGGTGACATGCGCGCCGAGCTGGATCAGCCGCTCGGCCTTCGACATGGTCAGCGCCTGTGCATCGGTGTTGGCCACGACGAACTCGACACCGCGCAAGCCCGCGGTGATCATGTTGTTGACGGCATTGCCGCCGCCGCCGCCGACACCGAATACGGTGATCCGCGGCTTGAGCTCGGTGATGTCCGGCTTTTGCAGATTGATCGTCATTGTCTCCGTCCTTTGCCTTTCCCGCCGCTTCGCCGCCGCGGCCGCCTATGGGGCTGTCCCCGTCAATTAGAAACTGTCTCTCAACCACTGACTCATGCGATGCAGTTTTCCGCCCGTCCCGGTCATCCTGAGACCGGAAATTCCTTTCGCCGGATGGCTCTCGAAGCTCGCCATCTGCGGATAGATCAGCAGCCCGACCGCCGTCGAGAAAGCCGGCCCCTTGGCAGCTTCCGGCAGGCCCGCCACGCCGAGCGGGCGTCCGATGCGCACATTGCGTCCCAGAATGCGGCGCGCCGCCTCGGGGAGACCCGCAAGCTGGCTGGCGCCGCCGGTCAGCACGACGCGTTTTCCCACGGCATTGCCGTAGCCCGACTTGTTCAGCCGGTCGCGCAACAGTTCCAGCGTCTCGTCGATGCGGGCGCGGATGACGCGCGTCATCACCGAGCGCGGGATCTGCAGCGGCATCTCGCCGTCTTCGCCGATCGGCTGGATCGAGACCAGGTCGCGATCGTCGGCACTGCCAGGCAGCGCCGAACCATGCATCACCTTCAGCCGCTCCGCGGCGTCGAGCGAGGTCGACAGGCCCTTGGCCATATCGAGCGTCACATGATTGCCGCCGATGGCAATGGCATCGGCGTGGACGAATTTGCCTTCCGAAAACACCGAGATGGTCGTCGTGCCGCCGCCCATGTCGATGCAGGCCGCACCCATTTCCAGTTCGTCGTCGACCAGGGCCGCAAGCCCGCTGGCATAGGGCGTCGCCACCATGCGCTCGACCGAAAGATGCGAGCGGTTGATGCAGAGCTCCAGATTGCGCAGCGGCGCGGCATCGCCCGTCAGCACATGCATATCGACGCCGAGTTGGTCGCCGACCATGCCGCGCGGATCGCGCACGCCGCGCTCGGCGTCCAGCGAAAAGCCGACGGGCAGCGAATGGATCACGTCGCGTTCGGCCTTGAGCGCCTGCTTGGCGCCGGCGGCAAGCACGCGCTTGATGTCGGCTTCGTCGGCCTGATGGCCACCGAGATTGATCGTGGCCGAATAGGTTTCGCTCTTCAGCCGGCCCGCCGTCATGTTGACGATCAGCGAATCCACCGTCAGTCCCGCCATGCGTTCGGCGGCGTCGACGGACAGGCGAATGGCGTGCTCCGCACGGTCGAGATCGACGACCACGCCCGACTTCACGCCTTGCGATTTCTGGTGGCCGATGCCGATTACCTGGATGCGGTGCGAGCGGCCGCGCAACAGCTTGCCGTCCTCGCGCGGCTTCAGTTTCGCCACCACGCAGCAAACCTTGCTTGAGCCGACATCCAGCACGGTGAGCGTGCCGGAACGCCGCGAAGAGGCATCGCTGTTGCCGCCAAGCCAGCTCATATCTTCGTCCCCGACTTGCGCTTCAGATTTTGCGGCTTTTCATTGAGCGCGGCCTGGCGCTGCGTCGCCGCTTCCGGCGTCAGCTGCACCACCAGGCGATCGGAGATGCGCATGTCGACGGCGGCGATGTCCCGCGTCAGAAGCCCGTTGTCGTGGTCCATCCGAACCAGATCGGCGATCGCCTGATCCTCGCCATCCTCGGGCAGCTTGATCGTGATGCCGTTTTCCAGCTTAAGGTCCCAGCGCCGTTCGCCGATGCGGATATAGCCTTTGACCCGAGCCGCGAGCTCGGGAAATTTGTTGATCTTGGCCACGAAGTCGGGGGCCTTGGCCGGCGCGCCGGTGCCGATGATCAGCGGCAGCAGCGCCTGCTTGCCGCCGGAGAACGGCGCGATCACCGCGCCGGAGCGTTCGATGACCGAAAGCTCCGCGCCCTGCTGCCAGAGCGCGAAGGGCTCGCGCTCCTCGACACGCACTTCCAGCGTATGTGGATAGACCTTGCGCACCGCCGCCACCTCGACCCAGGGCAAGGTATCAATACGTTCACGCGCGGCCTCGGCATCGAAGCCGATCAGTGACGTCCAGCCGTCGAGCTCGAGCCGGTCCAGTATGTCGATCTCCGAAGTCTGGCGGTTGCCGACCACCCTGATCTGGTCGACGGCAAAGCCGGTCCGGGCGGTGATGCTCTGGACGATGTCGTCGGCATGGCCGCCGAGAATGGCGCCATAGAGGCTGCTCGATGCAATGAGCGAAGCTGACAGGATAGCCGCGGAAAAGCGCGGCGCGACGAAGTCACCGCCGCCCAGGCGCGCCAGCACGCGCACCGGCCGGCGCAGCACGCGCGGCAGCACGAAATGGTCAAACGACAACGGCATGCCGAACAGCGCCGGCCCGGCGCCGCCCCTGCCCTTGTCCTGTCCCCATTTCAACGCAGACACGAAGCGTCCTCCACCATCCAACTCAACAATTCGCCAAACGAGTGCCCGGCCTGGGCGGCGATTTCAGGCACCAAAGACGTCGGCGTCATGCCCGGCTGAGTGTTGATCTCGAGCCAGACAATCTCGCCGTTTTCGGAGTGACGGTCGTCATAGCGGAAGTCCGATCGGGAAACGCCCCGGCAGCCGATAGCCAGATGTGCCTTGAGTGCCAGTGTCTGTATTTTTTGGTAAATATTTGATGAAATTTTAGCAGGGATTTCGTGTTTTGATCCGCCGGCGACGTATTTTGAATCATAGTCGTAGAAGGAATGGCCGGTCGGAATGATCTCGCAGACGCCGAGCGCCACGTCGCCCATGACGGCGCAGGTCAGCTCGCGCCCATGGATGTAGCGCTCGACCATGACGGTCTCGCCATATTTCCATTCGGACGAGCCGATGACCTGCGGCGGATGCGACTGGCCTTCATGCACGATGACGACGCCGAAGCTTGAGCCTTCATTGACCGGCTTGACCACGTAGGGCGGCTTCATCGGATGCTTGTTCTGGATGGCAAAGCGGCTGGCAACCTTCGATTCCGCCACCGCGATGCCGGCAGCCTTGGCGACCTTCTTGGCTTGCTCCTTGTTCATGGCGAGCGCCGAGGCGAGCACGCCCGAATGGGTGTAGGGAATGGCCAGATATTCGAGGATGCCCTGGATGGTGCCGTCTTCACCGAACGGGCCGTGCAGTGCGTTGAAGACGACATCGGGCTTGAGTTCGGCGAGCACGGCGCCGACATCGCGCGCAACATCGACGCGGGTAACCTGGTAGCCTTCATTCTCAAGCGCATCCGCACACGCCTTTCCCGAAGACAGAGACACGGGCCGCTCGGACGAGAATCCGCCCAGGAGGACAGCCACATGCTTGTTCTTCATATCCCGTCATCCCTCTCACGGCGGGCCCGCAACCACGCATTCAGCGACCAGATTGAGTCCGAGTCTCCCGGCAGGTTGCCCCCCAGACGGAAAACGCGGTCGACGCGTCGAACGACTCAAATCAGGAAACGCTTTAAGGCAGAGAATCAGAGAGTTGATTCGCTGGCAAGTGCTTATGATTCCGACAGATTCACTTTCCGCGAAAACGGCCGGAAAAAGCGTGTTGTGAGTCTTTGGAGCAACGGTGGCGCTGTTGTTTCAGACCGTTTGAAGTTCAAGCATCACATGAAGTTCAGCTTGCGCTAAAGAAGCTGTCCGAGGAATTCCTGCACGGCATGGCCGGGGCGGAAATTGCCGAGGCGCTTGATTTCCCACTGCAGGCGGATGCCCGATTTTTCAAGCACGCGGGCGCGCACCGTCTCGCCGAGATATTCGAGATCGTAACCGGTCGCTGTTCCGGTGTTGATCATGAAGTTGCAGTGCATCGGCGACATCTGCGCGCCGCCGATCATCAAACCGCGGCAGCCCGCCTTGTCGATTTCCTTCCAGGCCGAGGTGCCTTCCGGATTCTTGAAGGTCGAGCCGCCGGTCTTCTCGCGGATCGGCTGCACCGTCTCGCGATGCGTCTGGACGGCGTCCATGGCCGCCTTGATCGCCTCTGGGTCTTCCAGAACACCTTCGAAAACCGCGGAGGTGAAGATCAGCCCGGCAGGTGCGGCCGAGTGACGATAGGCATAGCCCATGTCGTCGTTACTGAGTGTGTGGAGATTGCCCTTGCGGTCGAGCGCCCGCACCTCGACGACACGTTCCCGCGTCTCGACGCCATTGGCGCCGGCATTCATCCTCAGCGCCCCGCCGATGGCGCCGGGAATGCCGTGATAGAAATGAAAGCCGCCAATGCCGGCCTCATAAGCGACGGCCGCGACGCGCTTGTCGGGCGTCGCAGCACCGGCCTTGATGACGGTCGGCGAAACCACCTCGGCCTCGCCAAAGCCCTTGGCCGAAAGCCGGATGACGAACCCTGGAATGCCGCCGTCGCGCACCAGGAGGTTGGAGCCGACACCGACGATGGTGAGCGGGATGTCCTCCGGCACGGCGCGCAGGAAGGCAGCCAGATCCTCCTCGTCGGCCGGCTGGAACAGGGCGTCCGCCAGACCGCCGGCGCGGAACCAGGTGATCTTGTCCATCTCGGCATTGGGCGTGATGCGGCCGCGCAGGCCGGCAAGCCGGTCGCCAAGTTTGTCGAGCAGGTCCTGGCCGCGCATCATGAGACGGTACCGCCGAGTTCCCCAGGCAGCGCATAGGCCCATTGGGTGATGTTGCCGGCGCCCAGGAAGATGACGAAGTCGCCCGGTTTCGCCAACGCGCGGATGACGGGCGAAATCGCGGCAGGGGTTTCGACGTAGCGCGCATCGCGATGGCCCCCGGAGCGGATGCGCGACACCAGCGCCTCCGAGGTCACGCCGTCGATCGGCTCCTCGCCCGCCGCATAGACCGGCGCCACCATCACCGTGTCGGCATCGTTGAAACAGACCGAAAATTCGTCGAACAGATCGTGCAGCCGGGTGAAGCGGTGCGGCTGCGCAATGGCGATGACGCGGCCCTTGGTGGCGCTGCGCGCCGCTTTCAACACCGCCGTGATCTCGACCGGGTGGTGGCCGTAATCGTCGAAGATGTCGACGCCGTTCCACGAGCCGGTGTGGGTGAAGCGCCGCTTGACGCCGGCAAAGGACGACAGCCCTTTCTTAATCGCTTCGGCCGACAGGCCGAGTTCATGCGCGACCGCAATTGCGGCGGTGGCGTTGGAGACGTTGTGGCGGCCGGGCATCGGCAGCCGCAGATCCGATATCGTCGTCTGGCCGCCGGTCTTGCGGTCGCGGATCACCACGTCGAATGCCGAGACGGCACCGGCCATGCGGTGGTTGGTGAAACGCACATCGGCCTGCGCGTTCTCGCCATAGGTGATGACGCGGCGGTCCTCGATACGGCTGACCAGCGCCTGTACTTCCGGATGGTCGGTGCACATCACGCCAAAACCGTAGAACGGCACGTTCTCGACGAATTGCCGGAACGCCTCGCGCACCTTGTCGAAACTGCCATAATGGTCCAGATGCTCGGGATCGATGTTTGTGACGACGGCGATCTCGGCCGGCAGCTTGAGGAAGGTGCCGTCGCTTTCGTCGGCTTCGACCACCATCCACTCGCCATCGCCCATACGGGCATTGGTGCCATAGGCATTGATGATGCCGCCATTGATCACCGTCGGGTCGAGCCCGCCGGCATCGAGCAGCGTCGCCACCATCGACGTGGTTGTGGTCTTGCCATGCGTGCCACCGATCGCGACCGCCTGGCGGAAGCGCATCAGTTCGGCCAGCATCTCGGCCCGGCGCACGATCGGCAGCAGTTTTTCGCGCGCGGCCTTCAGCTCGGGATTGGATTTCTTGATCGCGGTGGAGACGACAACCACTTCGGCCGCGCCGATATTCTCGGCCTTGTGGCCGACAAAGCATTCGATGCCCTTGTCGCGCAGCCGCTGGACATTGGCGCTGTCGGCCTGGTCCGAACCCTGCACCTTGTAGCCGAGATTGTGCAGAACCTCGGCGATGCCGCTCATGCCGATGCCGCCAATGCCGATGAAATGCACAAGGCCGATGGTCTGCGGCATCTTCATCAATGCGTCCCTTTCCTGAAATCCGAAACGGTTTTTCTGGACGCAATAGCCTCTGTGAGATCAGCGAGCAACCGTGCCGCGTTGGGCCGGCCAGCCGACTTCGCTCCGGCAGCCATGGCCGTCAGCCGCTCGGGAGTGTCCATCAGCCCGCCAATGAGAGCCGCGATGCGCTCCGGCGACAGTGACGATTGCGGATGCACCTCGCCGCCGCCCGCCGCGGCAAGGGCGGCTGCGTTCGCCGCCTGATCGTGATCCAGCGCATAGGGATAAGGCACCAGCAGCGCCGGCCGGCCGATGACGGCGATCTCCGAAACCGTCGAGGCGCCGGAGCGCGAGATCACCAGATGCGCCGCGCCCATGCGCTGTGCCATATCGGTGAAGAAGGGCGAGACCTCGACATGGACGCCGAGTGCCGCATAGCCAGCCTTCACCCGCGCCACGTCGTCGGCGCGGGCCTGCTGGGTGATCACCAGCCGCTTGCGCTGCGCCTCCGGCAGAAGTGCGATCGCCGCCGGCATGGCATCGGAAAAGAACTGCGCGCCCTGGCTGCCGCCGAACACCAGGAGCCTGAACGGATCCGCCCCTTGGGATGCCTTATAGGGCGTCTTTGCCGCCTCCAGGATTGGCGGCCTGACCGGATTGCCGGTCGTCACCGTCTTGGCGCCTGTGGCACTTTCATCTTGCGGCAGGAAGCCGCCGGCAATCGCATCGACACGCCCGGACAGCGCCCGGTTGGCGCGGCCCATGACCGCGTTCTGCTCATGGATCAGCGTCGGCAGCTTGCGCCGCGTCGCGGCATAGAGCGGTGGCAAGGTCGGATAACCGCCAAAGCCGACGACCGCATCAGGCTTGATCCTGGCGATGACGGCGGAGGCCTGGCGCACGCCGCGCCAGATCTTCCAGAACGCTCCGAGCAGAGCGACGGGGTTTTTCGAGCCCATCGTCGCCGACTGGATCGGATGGATGGCGGCGGCCGGGAAATGGCCGGCAAAGCGCTCGGCGCGGTCGTCCGTCGCCAGATGCACGCCCCAGCCGCGCTCGATCAGCTCATGCGCCAGCGCCTCGGCCGGAAACAGATGTCCGCCGGTTCCGCCAGCCGCGAGAAGGATGACACCCCGCGCCATATCACTCCGCCGGCAGGGCGCGCTGCGACAGGGCAAAGCCCATCTGCTTGCGCTTTTCCGGTCGCTTGCGCGTCAGCGCCAGCACCATGCCCATCGAGATGGCAATGGCGATCTGCGAGGAGCCGCCATAGGAGATGAAAGGCAGCGTCATGCCCTTGGCCGGCATCAGCTGCAGGTTGACGCACATGTTGATGACCGACTGCAGGCCGAACACGGTGACCAGACCGCCGACGGCATAGCGGGTGAAATCATCATGTTCCTTCAATGCCGTGCTCAAGCCGCGCAGCACGATGAAGGCGAAGATCGACATGATGAAGAAGCACATGATCAACCCGAACTCTTCGCCGGCGACCGAAAACACGAAATCGGCATGCGCGTCGGGAATGACCCGCTTGACCGTGCCCTCGCCCGGCCCGACGCCGAACCAGTGGCCGTTGATCAGCGCCTCGCGGCCCATGTCGACCTGGAACGTGTCGCCTTCGCCGGTCAGGAATTTGTCGATGCGGGCGGCAACGTGCGGGAACACAGTGTAGGCGGCAAACAGGCCGCCGGCGCCGGTGGCGCCAAGCGCGATGATCCATAGCCAGGGCAGGCCGGCCATGAAGAACATGACGCCCCAGGTGCCGGTCACCAGCATGGTCTGGCCGAGATCGGGCTGCGCCACCAGAAGCGAGATGACCAGGATCAGTAGCAGCATGGCAAACAAATTGCCGGGGATGTCGGGCTGGCGCTTGTGTTCGGCGAACAGCCAGGCGCAGACGATGACGAAGGCGGGTTTCAGAAATTCCGACGGCTGGATCGACATGCCGACAAACGACACCCAGCGCCGCGCGCCCTTCACCTCGACGCCGATGTAGAGCACGGCCACCATCAGCACCAGCATGATGCCCAGGATGATCAGCGCCATGCGCCGGATCTGCCGCGATTCCAGGAAGGACACTGCCAGCATCACGCCGAGCGCCGGCACGGTGAAGATGATCTGCCTGGTGGCAAAGTGGAAACTGTCGAGGCCGATGCGTTCGGCCACCGCCGGGCTTGCCGCAAAGGACAAGACGATGCCAAGCCCCATCAGCGACAGGAACGCCGCCAGGAACCAGCGATCGATCGTCCACCACCAGGTTGCAACCGGGCTTTTGTCGAGACGGCTTTGCATTATCGTGCCCCTCCGATGGGTTTCACGCCCTCGATAGCATTCGCAGCTTGCCTGAAGGCTTCGCCGCGAACTTCGAAATTCTTGAACTGGTCGAAACTGGCGCAGGCCGGCGACAGCAGCACCACCACCTCGCCGCTGTCATCCTTGGCCGCGTCTTTCGCGGCATGGTCGACCGCGGCGGCCAGGGTGCCCGAGATTTCATAGGGCACGGCTTCGCCGAGCGTCGCCGAGAACGCGGGCGCCGCCTCGCCGATCAGATAGGCCTTGGCGATGCGCGGGAAGAAACCGCGCAGCGGCTCGATCCCGCCTTCCTTGGGCAGTCCGCCGGCGATCCAGTAAATGCGCGAAAAACTCGACAGCGCCGGTGCCGCCGCATCGGCATTGGTCGCCTTGGAATCGTTGACGAACAGCACGTGGTCCTTCCGCCCGACCTGCTCCATGCGATGCGCGAGGCCCGGGAAGCTCTCAAGTCCTGCCTGGATCTCGCCCAGGCTCAAGCCCACCTTCAGACAGGCGGCGACAGCGGCAAGCGCGTTCTGCGCATTGTGCTGGCCACGTAGCGAACCGATGCCTTCGAGGAAGGCGACGCGGCTGTAGCGGCCATGCACGGCTTCCATCAGATCGGTGCCGTCGGCGAAATAACCATCGGTCAGCGGCAGCCGCTTGGAGATGCGGATCACCTCCCGGCCCGCCCTCTCCAGCCGGTCGGCGATCTGCGCGCACCAGCTATCGTCGACGCCGACAATGGCTGTCTCGCTGCCGGCCACCAGCCGCTCCTTGATCGACGCGTAATGCTGCATGGTGCCGTGGCGGTCGAGATGGTCGGGCGTCAGGTTGAGCAGGATGCCGGCCGTCGGGTTGATCGAGGGCGCGAGATCGATCTGGTAGGACGAACACTCGACGACATAGTCCCGGTCAGCCTGCGGTGGATCGAGCGTCATGATGGCCCGGCCGATATTGCCGCCCATCTGCGTGTCGCGCCCTGCCGATTTGAGGATATGCGCGGTCAGCGCCGTGGTCGTCGACTTGCCGTTGGTGCCGGTGATAGCGATGAACGGCGCATCCGGCGAGCGCGCAATCCGCTCGCGGCAGAACAATTCGATATCGCCGATCACCTCGACGCCGGAGCCACGCGCCAGTTCCACCGTCCAGTGCGGCTTGGGATGCGTCAGCGGCACGCCGGGCGAGAGCACGAAGGCCGAGAATTTCGACCAGTCGGCGCCGCGCAGATCGGCGGTCGCAATGCCTTGGTCAGCAGCCTTGGCGACGCTATCGGGATTGTCGTCCCAGGCAAGCACGTCGGCGCGGCCCTCGATCAGCGCGCGCGCCGTGGCGATCCCCGAGCCACCGAGCCCGAAGAGCGAAACGCGTTTGCCCGAAAAGGATGCGGCGGGGATCAAGCGGGTCCCTATCTCAGCTTGAGGGTCGACAGGCCGACCAGCGCCAGGATGACGGCGATGATCCAGAAGCGGATCACCACCTGGCTTTCGGTCCAGCCGAGCTTTTCGAAATGATGATGGATCGGCGCCATCAGGAACACGCGCTTGCCGGTCATCTTGAAGTAGCCGACCTGAATGATGACCGACAGGATTTCCACGACAAACAATCCGCCGACGATGACCAGCACGATCTCGTGCTTGGTGGCGACCGCGACCGTACCGATCAGGCCACCCATGGCCAGCGAACCGGTGTCGCCCATGAAGATCGCCGCCGGCGGGGCGTTGAACCAGAGGAAGCCGAGGCCGGCGCCGATGACGGCGCCAAGCACGACAGCCAGCTCGCCGGTGCCGGGCACGAAATGGATCTGCAGATATTCGGCGAACACCGCATTGCCGGAGAGGTAGGCGATGACGCCAAAGGATGCCGCCGCAATCATGATCGGCACGATCGCCAGCCCGTCGAGGCCATCGGTCAAATTCACCGCATTGCCGGCGCCGACAATGACGAAGCAAGAGAACGGCACGAAGAACCAGCCGAGATTGATGATGAATTCCTTGGCGAAGGGGAAGGTCAGCGACGACGAGAACGGCGCCTGGCCATTATGCATGATCGCCCAGGCGGCGATGCCGGCGATGACGAATTCCAACGCCAGCCGCGCCTTGCCGGAAAAGCCGAGATGCGACTGCTTGGTTACCTTGAGATAGTCGTCGTAAAAGCCGATCGAACCGAAGCCCAGCGTCACCAAGAGCACCACCCAGACATAGATCGAGGAGAGGTTCGCCCATAGAAGCGACGAGCCGACGATGCCGCACAGGATCATCAGCCCGCCCATCGTCGGCGTGCCGGCCTTCTTGAAATGCGTCTGCGGGCCATCGGCGCGGATCGGCTGGCCCTTGCCTTGTCGCAGCCTAAGCGAATTGATGATGGTCGGCCCGAAGATGAAGACGATCAGCGCCGAGGTGATCAGCGCACCGCCGGTGCGGAAAGTTATGTAGCGGAAGACATTGAAGACCGAGACCTTGTCCGCAAAATCGACGAGCAATGTAAACATACGATTCCGTTCCCCGGACTAGTTCTGTTTCGTGCCTGCGGCTTCCGCCGGATATTTGCCGAGCAAGGCCTCGACCAGCTTTGAAAAGCCGATGCCTTTCGACGATTTGATCATCACCACGTCGCCGGCCTTCAGCGTCGACAACAGCAGCGGCTTCAATTCCTCGGCGCCGGCGCGGTATTCCGTTTTGATCTCGTCGGGCAGGATGTCTGCCAGCGCCCGCATTTCCGGGCCGCCGAGAAAGACCGTGTGCGTGCCGGTCCCGACGATCAGTTCGGCAAGGGCTGCATGGAGCTTGGCCGAATGGTCGCCGAGCTCGAGCATGTCGCCGAGCACGGCGATGCGCCGGCCCTCGCCCGTGACAGGGGTCGCGTTGAGCAGCGCCATGGCAGCAGCCATCGAGGCCGGATTGGCGTTGTAGCTCTCGTCGATCAGTGTGATCGGTCCCTTGGGGTGGCGAAGCATATGGCGCTTCCCACGGCCACGCTCGGCCGACAGATCGGCCAGTGCCAAGGCCACCTTGCCGATGTCGGCTTCAACCAAATGCGCGGCGCCGAGCACCGCCAGGACGTTCTGTACCATGTGGCGGCCGGGCGCGCCGATGCGCGCCGTCACATCCTGCCCGCCGATCCTGGCGGTGATGTCGGAATGATCGGCATGCAGCTCGCATTTGGTCAGCTTGTAGGTCGACCGTGCATTCTCGCCGAAGCCAAAGACATGTTCGACGCCGGCGGCTCGCGCCATCTTGTCGAGCAGCTTCCAGCGCGCATCGTCGCGGTTGAGCAAGGCCGCACCGCCGGGCTCGATGCCTTCAAAAATCTCGGCCTTGGCCTTGGCGATCTCGTCGAGATTTCTAAAGAAGCCGAGATGCGCGGCGGCGATCATCGTGACGATGGCCACATGTGGCCGGACCATCTTGACCAACGGCCGGATCTCGCCGGGATGGTTCATGCCGATCTCGAACACCGCATAGTCGCAATCGCCGGGCATGCGCGCCAGCGTCAGCGGCACGCCCCAATGATTGTTGAAGGACTGCGCCGAAGCATGCACCGTGCCGACGGCCGACAGCACATGACGCAGCGCCTCCTTGGTGGTGGTCTTGCCGGCCGATCCGGTCACCGCGATGATTTTTGCGCTGGAACGGGCGCGGGCGGCAACACCGAGTTTCTCCAGTGCTGCCAGCACATCCTGCACGACGATCATCGGCGCCGTCAGCCGCCCAAGCGACGGCAATTTGCCCTCGGCGACGACCAGAACGCCGGCGCCGGCCTTGATCGCCGCGGTCGCGAAGTCATGGCCGTCCATCGCCTCGCCCTTGATGGCGAAGAAGGCGTCGCCCGGCTGCAGGCTGCGGCTGTCGATCGAGATCCCCGAAATTCCCTCCGGCATCGGCCCGAGCGGCCGACCGCCCATGGCGTCGACCAGCGCGTCGGAAGTCCAGAGCACGCTCATGCGGCCCGCTCCCGCAGCGCCGACCGGACTTCTTCGTGGTCGGAGAACGGAAAAGTCTCGGCGCCGATGGTCTGGCCCTCTTCATGGCCCTTGCCGGCAACGATCAGCGTATCGCCCGCTTTCAGCATGGCGACCGCTTCGTGGATCGCCTTGCGGCGGTCGCCGATTTCAATGGCGCCGGGTGCGGCTGCCAGGATCGCGGCACGGATCTTTTCCGGCACTTCCGAGCGCGGATTGTCGTCGGTGACGATGACGACATCGGCGAGCCGCGTGGCGATTCCGCCCATGATCGGCCGCTTGCCCCGGTCGCGGTCGCCGCCGCAGCCGAACACGACGATGACGCGCCCGGTGGTGAACGGGCGCACGGCGGCCAGCACATTTTCCAGCGCATCCGGCTTGTGGGCATAGTCGACATAGACGGGCGCGCCATTGGCGGTGGCGCCGACCAGGTCGAGCCGTCCCGGCGCACCCTGGAGTTTCTCCAATGCCATCAAAGCTTTGGCGACCGGCGTTCCAGTGGAAATGGCCAGCCCTGCCGAAACCAGGGCATTGGCGATCTGGAAGTCGCCGGCGAGCGGCAGGTCGATCTCGTAGAGCACGCCGTCGGCTTCGACCTCGGCGCGCTGGCGGTGGCGCTCGTGCTCGACCCGCTTCAGGCGCAGGAAATCGCCATGGCGGCCGACAGTCAGCACCTTGAGCCCCGCGGCCTGCGCAGCCTGGATGGTCGGCGCCGACCACGGATCGTCGGCAAAGATGACCGCCGGCGCGCCTTTCGGCAGCAGCGTGTCGAACAGGCGCAATTTGGCGCGATGGTAGTCCTCGACCGTCGGATGATAGTCCATATGGTCGCGGCCGAGATTGGTGAAACCGCCCGCGGCGAGCTTGACGCCATCAAGGCGGCGCTGGTCGAGACCATGGCTGGAAGCCTCCATCGAGGCGTGGGTGACGCCGGCCTCCGCCAATTCCTTGAGCAACTGGTGCAAAGCCACTGGATCGGGTGTGGTCAACGAACCGTAGTCGTTGCGGCCCGGCGCCACCACGCCGGTGGTGCCAATGGACGCGGCGGCAAAGCCGGCCTGCTCCCAGATCTGCCTGGTGAAGGCGGCGACCGAGGTCTTGCCTGCGGTGCCGGTAACCGCGACCATGGTCTCCGGCTGGCTGCCGAAGAAACGTGCCGCGCTCAGCGCCAGCGCCAGGCGTGGGTCGTCGACGCTGAGCACCGGGACGGACAGGCCGGAAACGGCGCTGGCGTTGCCAACGACAACCGCCGCTGCGCCGCGCTTTGCCGCATCGGCGGCATAGGCCAAACCATCCGCCTTGCTGCCGGCGAGCGCGAAAAAGACCACGCCGGTCTTGACCGTGCGGGAATCCGACGAAATCCCGGTTACCTCCACATCGCGGGAAGATGTTCCCTCGACAGGCAGGATACCGGCTAAATCTCTCAGGTGCATCGAACCCCGTTTATCTCAACAAAATGGCGCGCAGTTGCCGGCGCGCCCTAAGAATCACTGATAGGAAACCAGCGTTGCGCCATTTTCATGGCTGAAATCTGGCTTCACGCCAAGCATGGCGGCTGCCCGCCTGATGATGTTTCCGGCCATGACACCCGCATTGTTGGCGGCAACGTCGGTCATTCCGGGCTTTTCCGGGTGCGGAGCGTCGGCGATCGTAAACACCAGATACTGCGGATCGTCCATCGGGAAGGCGGCGACGAAGGTGTTGAAATTCAGTTCCTTCGAGTAGCGGCCATTGATCACCTTCTCGGCGGTTCCGGTCTTGCCGCCAACGCGGTAGCCGGGGGCCCTGGCGTTTCTGGCCGAGCCCTTCTCGGCATTGAGCGTATAGAGGTAGCGCATGCCCTCCACAGTCCTTTCGCTGACCACTCTCTTGGCCACCGCCATGGCATCCTGCTCGCTGCGGACCAGGAAAGTCGGCGGGATCAAATAGCCCTGCATCAGCGCCGCGCAGCCGACGGCCGCCTGCAGCGGCGTCGTCGACACGCCATGGCCGAAGGCGATGGTGAAGGAGTTGACCTGCTTCCAGACCTTCGGTTCGGTCGGGCGGGCGACTTCAGGCAGTTCGGTCTGCATCCTGTCCAGAAGGCCAAGGCGATGCAGGAACTCGCGGTGCCCTTCGATGCCGACCATTTCGGCCTCACGGGCCGATCCGATATTGGAGGAGTAAAGGAACACCTCCGGCAATGACAACACGCGGTTCTTGCCATGGAAATCGTGGATCGCCTGATGGCCGACCCGGATTGGGTGCGAGGCGTCGAAACGGCTGTTCATGTTCGCCTTGCCGGAATCGAGCGCCATGGCCGAGGTGAAGCTCTTGAAGGTCGAGCCCATCTCGTAGAGGCCGGCCGACATGCGGTTCAGCCGATCCTTGTCCTGCGCATTGAAGGGATTGTTCGGATCGAAATCCGGCACCGAGGCCATCGCCACCACTTCGCCGGTCTTGATGTTGAGCACGACGGCGCCGGCGCCCATGGCCCGATAGCGCTCGAGGCCGGCGGCAATCTCGTCGCGCACCACATGCTGGACGCGCAGGTCGATCGACAGCTGAACCGGCTTCAGATCCTTGGCGATCGCAAGGCCTGAGGCCTGCAGGTCGCTTAAGCCCTGCTCGTCAATGTATTTCTCCATGCCGGAGATGCCCTGATTGTCGATGTTGGTGAGGCCGACAATGTAGGACGAGGTCACGCCGGCCGGATAGAAGCGGCGCTTTTCGGTGCGAAAGCCGATTCCGGGAATGCCGAGCTGCATGATGTCGGCCTGCTGCTTGGGCGTCAGCTGCCGCTGCAGCCAGACGAAGCCGGCGCCGCTCTTCAGCTTGTGATAGGTCTGCTCGGGGTCGATATCTGGCAGAATGGTCGACAGCTTTTCGATCGCCTCGTCGGCATCGACGATGCGGCGCGGCTCGGCAAACAGCGATGCCGTCTTGATGTCGGTCGCCAGCACCTCGCCGTTGCGGTCGACGATGTCGGGACGCGACGCCGTCACCCGGCTTTGCGGCCCATTCGACATGTCGGGGGACTGGAAACCGAGATAGACCAGCCGCCCGGCGATGGTCGAATAGATGCCGAAGAACACCGCCATCGTCATCACGATGCGGGTCTTGGCCTTGCCGCCGGTCGCCTTGCGCGCGCCTTCGACCACGATGGAGCCGTCCTCGCCGGTCCGTGCGCGGCGCTTCAGCAATTTGCCGACCGACGGAAGTTTGGCGCGCATTGGAAATCCAGCGATCATTGGACGATGGCTCCGGTGACCACGGGATCCTTGTCGGCTGGTCCTTTGCCGGAATTGTCGGCCATGCCGCCAAGCCGTTGCGACGACAGGTCCTCGATGTTGAGCGGTTTTGCCGGCAGGTCGTCGAGCCCGACGATCTGCCGCGCATTGACCGGCTCGAGTGCGAGCTGCGATTTGTAGATTTCAGCCAGCTTCTGCAGGCGCGACGGCTGGGTCAGCAGGCTCCAGTCGGCCTTGAGCAGGTCGATCGTGTCCTCCTCATAGCGGATCTGCGCCTCGATCTTCTGCACCGAAGCCAGCTGTTCCTCGGCCTCGCGCTTGGCCTTGTAGGTCAGGGCCGCGGCCGAGACCATGACGGCGATCAGGACTATGTCGCTGGTTCGAAACACGTATTCACCTCTCTCGCGGCGCCTGGATGCCGGGAAGCTTTGGAAGGCCGAAAATGGTGAGATCACCGGCGCGCGCCGGCGCCTCGGTGCGGATGGCGGTACGCAGCCTGGCCGAGCGCGCCCGCGGATTGGCAGCGACCTCGGCATCGCCTGCCGTCACGCCGCCACCAGCCTTGCGGAAGGTCGCAGTGCGCGCGTGCGCCTCGGGCAAATGACGTGAGCCGGTGGCGACGTCGGCGCGGTCGGCGATGAAGCGCTTGACGATGCGGTCTTCCAGCGAATGGAACGTCACCACCGCAAGCCGCCCGCCGGGCTTCAATACCCGCTCGGATGCCATTAGGGCTTTGGCCAATTCGCCCAGCTCGTCATTGACGAAAATGCGCAGCGCCTGGAAGACGCGGGTGGCCGGATGAATCTTGTCCTTCGGCGCGCGGCCGATATGCGTTTCGATGGCGTCGGCGAGATCGAGCGTGCGCTCGAACGGACGTTTTTCGCGGCGTGACTCGATCATGCGGGCGATGCGCCCGGCATGCCGCTCTTCGCCGAGGAAGCCGAAGATGCGGGCAAGGTCGCCTATCTTGAACGAATTGACGACGTCGGCAGCACTCAAGCCCGCCTGCGCCATGCGCATGTCGAGCGGCCCGTCGGTGCGGAACGAAAAGCCGCGCTCGGGCTGGTCGACCTGCATGGAGGAAACGCCGATGTCGAGGACAACGCCGTCGGCGCTTTCGACCTGCTCGTCCAGCGTCGAAAATGGCGCCTGCACCAGCCTTATCCTGCCGCCGGATTGCTGTTCCAGGCCGCGCCCGGCGGCAATCGCATCGGGATCGCGATCGATCGCCACCACCGAGGCGCCGCTCGCCAGGATCGCCTTGGTGTAGCCGCCGGCGCCAAACGTGCCGTCGACGATCACATCGCCGGCTTTGGGCGAGAGCGCCTCCAGCACTTCGGCGAGGAGGACCGGAATGTGGCGGACCGGTCCGCCAACGGCGCTGAGATCATCGCCGTGATCCGCCATCATTCCGGCCGCTCCCCAGCCTTGGCCTCGTGAGCCTTCGTCCCCTGCCGAAGCTGCAAAAGCCGAGCGCGCGCCTGCGCCCCATAGGCGGCCAGCCGTCCAGGCTCCCAAACTTGAAAGAAATTGCCACGGCCGACAAAGGCCACTTCGCTCGTGATGCCCGTATGCTCGCGGATGAAATCGCTCATCGTGATGCGGCCATCCTGATCGAGCTTCAGGAACGTCCCGTCGCCATGGCAGAAGAACGACATATCGTCCGCCGTCTGCAAAAAAGGGTCTTCCAGCGCGATGCGCTGCTCGTAGCGGTCGAGCAGATCGAGCCCGCCGACATCCATCGCAGGCACGTCCAGGCCGCGCAGCGCATAGAGTTCGGAATAGCCGCGCTTCTGCACGACCGCGCGGAAATGCGCCGGAACGGAGACCCGCCCCTTCGCATCGATCCTGTTCACCGCGCTTGACAGAAACCGGTCCATGACACGCTGCAGCCGCTTCCGCCGCCGCACCCCTCTCCATGTTTTCGTCCGCGCCGAAGCGCGTCCCCTGCCGAAAATCCGCTTCGATCCCAGCGGCAAAACCCCGCAAACGCACAGCCGCCGCGGCTGCCCGATTGGCGTACGCTTTACCCTGACGCGGAACGAAGGCTTTGGTATCGAAATGGGATATCATGGGGCACTATGGGCGTCAACGGGAACAGGCTTCACAAACGCGCGCGCCACAACCGGTGAGAGCAGCTCTGACAACACTCCCGTCTTTATCTCCCATTAAGCCTAACGAACCGTTTAGAGCGGGCTGGCCCAAGCGGAAGCGGCTTGCCGCGCATCACTGCCGCGAATAGCGTGGTCAGTCTTTTCGCTGAGCAACAAGGTCAGAAATCCATGTCTGAAACAGCCAGGTCCCGCGCGGCCTCCCTTGCCCATCTGCGTCGCGACGGACTTGCCAAAGGCGACCCCATCCCATTGCCGCTGACCATGGCCGCTATTTTCCACAACCCGGGCGACGGCGCCGGCTACAGTCAGTACGGCCGTTACAGCAACGCCACCTGGGATGCAGTCGAGCACATGCTGGCGCATCTCGAAGACGCGCCATGCGTCGGCTTCCCTTCAGGAATGGCGGCAATCTCGGCGGTGTTTTTCGGCCTGTTGAAATCCGGCGACCGCGTGCTTTTGCCTTCGGACGGCTACCATGCCACACGCGCGCTGGCCGAACGTTTCCTCAAGCCCTTCGGCGTCGCCTATGATCTGCGGCCGACAGCTACATTCCTCGACGGCGGCTTCGACGGCTACCGCCTTGTCTACGTTGAAACCCCGTCAAATCCGCGATTGGACATTTGCGACATCACAGCGGTCGCCGAGGCCGCGCACCAAGCGGGCGCGATCGTCGTCGTCGACAACACCACGATGACGCCGTTCGGCCAGCGTCCGCTCGATCTCGGCGCCGACATCGTCGTTGCTGCCGACACCAAGGCGGCCAACGGGCATTCCGACGTACTGTTCGGCCACGTCGCCAGCCGCAACCCAGACATCATCGCGGCCGTCACCGGCTGGCGCGAGACCGCGGGCGGCATTCCCGGCCCGTTCGAGGCTTGGCTGGTGCATCGCGGCCTGGAGACGCTGGACGTACGCTTCGACCGCATGTGTTCTTCTGCCGAGGTGATCGTGAAGCGCCTGAAAGACCATCGCGCCGTTAGCGGCTTGCGCTACCCCGGGCTGGAGGGCGACCCGTCGCACAACCTCGCCCGGGCGCAGATGGAGCGCTTCGGCTTCCTCGTGTCCTTCGAACTCGCTTCCCAGGAGAAGGCCGAGGATTTCATCAACAACTGCACGCTGATGCAGGCGGCAACGTCGTTCGGGGGTGTCCACACCTCCGCCGAGCGGCGGGCCAAGCGAGGAGATTCGGTTCCGCCCGGCTTCGTGCGCCTGTCGGTGGGCTGCGAGCCGGTGGAAGAACTCTGGCAGGCGATCGAGGCATCGCTGGACAAGATCGGCGTCTGAACTGGTGGATTAGGTCACCAAGTCGTCGGCGCCAATATCGCGCCTGCCGTGCAAAACGCGGACGATCTCGATCGCGTCTTCGCCCATGCGATACAGAGTGACATATTCGCCGACGATCAGATGACGAATGCCGGGCGCGATATCATCGCGCGGCGCACCTGAGAACGGGTGCAAGGTGAGCAGTGTCCAGCGCCTCTCCAAAGCGTCCACAAGGCGCATGGCTCCCTTTGGGCTATGTTCCGCAATGTAGTCACCGATGCCTTCGACATCTGATATCGCCTGAGGAAGCAGCCGATATTTCACTCTTCCGAGCCTGCAGCTTCCGACATCCTGTGATATTTGGCTCGCAGCCGGTCCATGAAGGGCTGGCCGTCCACCGCCGGTCCGCTGTCGATCCCCTCCTGAACCAGCCTGCGCAATTCCTCGACCGTGTAGCCGAGAAGATCGCGGCGGTCTTTCCATTGCCGCAGCGCATCACGGATGACTTCGCTGGCCGAGGCATATTCGCCGGCGGCCACGACATCGTCGACCGCCGCCGCCAGTTCCGGCGAAAGCGTGATGCTGCGTTTGTCGACGTGACCCATGATGCGCTCCTGATCAAACCATGACAATCATGGTACGATTAAATCGTACCAGCTTCAAGGATGCGTTTGTCTCGACCCCAGCATGCGTACTTGATTCAATCGCTCAAGCACCTGAATCGCCAGCTGCGCCCGAAGGCGCAGACTGCTGATCCAAAGGATTAATCGCGATATGGGGGAGAAAATTGCCAGCTGGCCTGTAAGCCGGGTTTTGTATGGCCCTCGCCCCTTTCGGGGCGAGAACGTGGCGGCCATTCATCTTGGGCGCATGTTGCCATGCGCCTCACGCAACCTACCCGGACGGTGAGCCGGAAACAGCCCTCGAAGGTTTCCCCTCGCACCGTCCCTATTCGGTTTTGCTCCTGGTGGGGTTTACCGTGCCGCTCCTGTTGCCAGTCGCGCGGTGGGCTCTTACCCCACCCTTTCACCCTTGCCCCGATAAATCGTGGCGGTTTGCTTTCTGTGGCACTTTCCCTGGGGTCGCCCCCGCCGGCCATTAACCGGCACCGTGTTTCCATGGAGCCCGGACTTTCCTCACCCGCAGCCTTTCGGCTTTGCGGGTGCGGCCGCCCGGCCAGCTGGCAGAGCGTATAAAGGGGTTCACGTTCCAAAACGCAAATGAAAAAGCAGACTTATGCCGGCGATCCCAATGCCGCCAACTGCACCTTGACCTTGCCGCAATAGGCCGCCGACACCGGGTTCATCCTCGTCGCGGCATGGCCGGCATTGTATTTCAGGATCGTGCCGCAGGTGGTGCCGCCGCCGAGATTGCGCGCCATGGCAAGGTACTTCATGCCGTATTTGATGTTGGTGTCGGGATCGAACAGACCCTTGGCGGAGCCGCTATAACCCATCATCCGCGCCGTTGCCGGCTTGATCTGCATCAGGCCGATTTCACCCGCGCCGCCGACGATGTTCGGCCGGTAGTTGCTCTCGATCTTGATGACCGCCTGGGCCAGCGACACCGGCACGCCTTCGGCCGCAGCATAGCGGGCAATGATTGCCGAATACTGGCCGCCAAGCGCGGCTGCCGCAGTCGACTCCGCAGCGGTGCTTGGGCGGATCGATGCGGTCGTCGTCAGGTCGACGCTCTTCCTGTTGCGCTTAAAATGCCTCTTGGCCGTGGCTTTTCTGGCCTTCACCGCGGCTGCTTTGCGCACATTCGCGGTGGTTGCTCTTTTTGCTTTCGGGTTTGCTTTCGTCATGGTGGCCTTGGCGGGTGCGGCGATGAAGCCCTGGTCTGCCCTCTGGCTCAGTGGTGCGGCATCGGCCGTGCTGAAGGTAAAAGTCATTACGCCGGCAGCAATAGCTGCCGTTACAACGGTCAATTTCTGCATGTGGTCCCGTTCTGTTTGGCCGCGCGAAGATCTTCACGCAGCAACGCCTAATCAATATCGGAGCATCCGGGGGGCTGGAGGTCCGATAACTTGCACGAACTGCCTTTGAGGGCGGAATTTGTGTCGAACAAGGCGAGGCAATTCACTTTCAGTGACAGGCTGTAACTTGAATATCAGGAAAAGATTATTTAGACGCAACTGACCTAAGGGAAGTCAGCAGGCTTTGCAGCGTGCTAGACGTAGAGCCGTCGGCGACGCCATCCACCAGGCGTGGTCGGAAATGCCGTTGAAAAGCTTCGACGACGATTTCGGTCTGGCGGTCGAAGACACCTGATATCTCGACGCCATAGCCATAGAGCGCCAGCATCGACTGCAGTGCCTCGACCTCGGCGCCGGTATCGCCGGCTTTCAGCACCGCGCCGCGCCGGACCGGCGCCGCAGGCACGAGATGGCCGACCCCGGCCGCAAACAGCGCCTTCCAGGGGAATTTCTCGCCCGGGTCGATCTTGCGCCCCGGCGCGATGTCGGAATGGGCAAGCACCCTTTGCGCCGTAATGGAATGGCGTTCGATGACACCAAGGCAAAGCCCGATCACCGCTTCCACCTGCCGCTTGGGAAAGGCCGAATAGCCGAGCGAATGGCCGGGATTGACGATTTCGATGCCGACCGAACAGGAGTTGATGTCGCGACGCCCGAACCAGGAACTTGCACCGGCGTGCCAGGCGCGGTCGCTTTCGCGCACCATCTGGATAATGCGGCCATCCTCATGGACGAGGTAGTGCGACGAGACTTCGCTTGCGGGGTCGCATAACCAGGCTTCCGCGGCAGCACCCGTCGCCATGCCGGTATAGTGCAGCACGATCATGTCGGGCCTGAGCGTTTCGCGCCGCGGGCCGAAATTCGGCGATACCCTGACCTCCGCGCTTGGCTCGTCGGGCGGGAAGCCGCTCATGCGTGCCTGAGGCCCCGCTCGATCATTTCATAGGCCGCGTTGATCGCCGCGACCCTGGTCGTTGCAATCTTGATGAATTCCTGCGGCAGGCCGCGCGCGATCAGCCGGTCCGGATGATTGTCGGAGACCAGCTTGCGGTACCGCTTCCTGACCTCCTCGAACGGTTTGCCGCGCTCAATGCCGAGCACGATATAGGGATCGCCGGCGCCGAGATTGACGTGCCTGGCCATGATGGCCTCGTAGTGCACCTCGTCGATGCGAAAAATCTCGGCAATACGGTGCAGGAAAACGCCTTCGCGCTCATGCACCAGCCCATCCGCCTTGGCGATATGGAACAGACCGTCGAGTATGTCTTCCAGCATGACGCAGTTCGAATGGCCCGAGCCGCACATCTGCGCCATACTCTCGGCATAGGTCTCGAACCCGGCGACGTCGCGCTTGGCCAGATCGTAAAGCCGCGCCACATTGCGGGTCTGTTCTCGCGGCACCTCGAATATTTCCTGGAACGCGCGAACCTCGTCCTGGGTGACGATGCCATCGGCCTTGGCCATCTTGGCTGACAGCGCAATCATCGCCACAGAGAAGGCGACACGCCGGCGCAGATCAGCGTCACCGGAGAAAACCGTGCGCACGGCCTCGACCACATCGGCTACGCCGGACGTGGCTGAAGATGAAACGCGGGTGATGAAGTCGCCGAGGCGATCCCAAATCGACATGAGCGCTTATTAGGGCCGCCGGCCATTGCTATCAAGCCAAGACAGCGCCGCAGAGTGGATCGAATTTACGCAAGCAACCGACGCGCCAGATCCCAAACCGTAGGAAAGAGCCGGTTCAAGGCCCTTGAGCCCCGAATCGACCTAAACGCAGGAAGGCCGGCGCGAAGCCGGCCTCCTCTCTCGTCACGTCAAAGTGACCGAGACTGCTGCTACTGCGCGGGGGCAGGAGCAGGTGTTGCCGGAGCCGGTTCTGCAGGCTTCGGTGCATCCGGCGTCGCCGGCTTCATGGGCTCGGCGGCTGGCGGATTGGTGCTCTGGGTGGTGGTGTTATCCGTACCGCTGTCGCTGCAGGCGGCAACGCCGAACAGGGCCAGGGCGGAAACGGAAGCAAGAATGAGCTTTTTCATGACATCTCTCCTTCAACACACGCTCACGTTGCGGTGAACGGTCGGAGGCAAAATGCATCAAACGGCCATGAGTTTCGTAACGTTGCGTTTCCTGATGTAACATCCGCGCACTATCGATTGCGGGCCGGGCGATGCCGAACTAACAGTCTGGACCCAAATGCAATGCCGGAGTTCTGCGTGGACAAGAAATGGGATTTTTGGATCGACCGCGGCGGCACCTTCACCGACGTGATCGGACGTGATCCGCAAGGGGGTTTGCATCCCAGGAAATTCCTGTCGGAAAATCCCGAAGCCTATCCCGACGCGGCCATAGCCGGCATCCGCGAGCTTCTGGGGCTGAAATCCGGCACCGCTATTCCTCCGGGCCTGGTCGGTGACGTCAAGATGGGTACCACCGTTGCCACGAATGCGCTGCTGGAGCGCAAGGGCGACCGTGTGCTTTTGCTCATCACCAAGGGCTTTCGCGATGCGCTGAAAATCGCCTATCAGGCCCGGCCGGACATCTTCGCCAAGGAGATCATCCTTCCGGAACAGCTCTACGAGCGGGTCATCGAGATCGACGAACGCGTGCGCGCCAATGGCGAGGTCGAGCGCTTGCTCGACATCACCGCCTGCCGCCCCGCCATCGAACAGGCGAAGGCTGACGGCATCGATGCGGTGGCCATCGTCTTCATGCATGCCTGGAAATATCCCGACCACGAGAAGGCGGTGGCGAAAGTCTGCCGCAAGATCGGGTTCAGCCAAGTCTCGGTCAGCCATGAGGTCTCGCCGCTGATCAAGCTGGTCGGCCGCGGCGACACCACCGTGGTCGATGCCTATCTGTCGCCGATCCTGTCGCGCTATGTGCAAAGGGTGGCGGGAGAACTGGGCGCGACGCCAATCTCCCCACTTGTGGGGGGTGAGGAGCGGTCGGCCAAAGGCCGAGAAAAAGCCAACGATTTGGCTTTTTCAGCGACGAACGCCCGGAGCCATAGCGAAGGGCAGTCGGCAAAGCCGACAGAGGGGGTCCTCTCGGAAGGCACCGCCAATGCGCTGAGCCCGGTCGATCCAACCCCACCCGGCGGCTCCGCCGGCACCCTCCCCTCGAGGGGGAGGGAAAACCCTCGCCTGATGTTCATGATGTCGTCGGGCGGGCTCACCGCCGCCGACATGTTTCAGGGCAAGGACGCGCTGCTGTCCGGCCCGGCCGGCGGTGTCGTCGGCATGGTCGAAACGGCGAAACTCGCCGGTTTCGAGAAAGTCATCGGCTTCGACATGGGCGGCACCTCCACCGATGTCGCCCATTTTGACGGCGAGTATGAGCGCGCTTTCGACACCGAGGTTGCCGGCGTGCGCATCCGTGCGCCGATGATGCGCATCCATACCGTCGCTGCCGGCGGCGGCTCGATCCTGCATTACGAAGCCGGCCGCTTCCGCGCCGGGCCGGATTCCGCCGGCGCCAATCCCGGCCCCGCCGCCTACCGGCGCGGCGGCCCGCTTGCCGTCACCGACGCCAATGTCATGCTGGGCAAGCTGCAGCCCGATTTCTTCCCGGCAATTTTCGGCCCAGGCCAGGACCAGCCGCTGGACGTCGCCGCCGTGCATAAAAAATTCGCGGCGCTCGCCGCCGAAATCGGCGATGGCCGCACGCCGGAAGCCGTCGCCGAAGGGTTCGTTACCATCGCGGTGGAAAACATGGCCAATGCCATCAAGAAGATCTCCGTGCAGCGCGGCTACGATGTCACCGAATATCTCTTGAACTGTTTTGGCGGCGCTGGCGGCCAGCATGCCTGCCTGGTTGCCGACGCGCTCGGGATGCAGGCGGTACTGATCCACCCCTTTTCCGGTCTGCTCTCAGCCTATGGTATCGGCCTGTCGTCGGTTTTCGCGTCACGCCAGCAGGCACTCCTGAAGCCGCTTGCCGAAGAATCCAGGACCGAGATCGGCAGCCTCATCGGCACGTTGAAAAAAGCCGTCATCGCCGAATTGGCAGCGCAAGGCATCGCCGAGGACAAGATTGCGGCAAAGCCGGTGCTGCACATCCGCTATGACGGCACGGACACCACGCTGCCGGTGAATTTCGAAGGCGACTCGATCTTCCAGGCCAGGCGCGATTTCGAAGTGGCCCACAAGGCGCAGTTCGGGTTCGTCTATGACGACAAGCCGATGATCGTCGAGACCGTTGGCGTGGAAGGCGCCGAGATCGTCGAGACCACGGCCGAAGCCGTTGCGCCCGCCGGACCGGCAAGGGTTGAAGCCGGTGCGTCCGGAACGCGGCGCATCTATACCGAGGGACGTTGGCATGAAGCCGGCATCCATCGCCGCGAAAACCTGCGCCCATCCAATCTGGTCCCGGGCCCCGCTTTGATCATCGAGCCGAACCAGACCATCGTCGTCGAGCCGGGCTGGCAGGCCGAAATCACTGATGTCAATCACGTCGTCATCCGCCGCACGGAACGGAAAGTGCGCACGGCTGCCCTCGGCACCGAAGCCGATCCGGTGATGCTGGAGGTCTTCAACAACCTCTTCATGTCGATCGCCGAGCAGATGGGCGTCACCCTGCAGAACACCGCCTATTCCGTCAACATCAAGGAAAGGCTGGACTTTTCCTGCGCCGTCTTCGACCGCCATGGCGCGCTGGTCGCCAACGCGCCGCACATGCCGGTGCATCTCGGCTCCATGGACCGCTCGGTCGAAACCGTCATCAGGCTGAACTCCGGCGACATCCATCCCGGCGACGTCTTTGCGCTGAACGCCCCTTACAATGGCGGCACGCATTTGCCTGATATCACCGTGGTGACGCCGGTGTTTTCCCTCCCCCTCGAGGGGAGGGTGGCCGCGCAGCGGCCGGGTGGGGTTCTCTCAGAAGGCACCACAAGAGCGTCGAGCACTGCCGCAACGACCCCCTCCGGCGGCTCCGCCGCCACCTCCCCCTCAAGGGGGGAGGAAGTAATCTTCTACGTAGCCTCACGCGGCCATCATGCCGATATCGGCGGCACTGCCCCCGGCTCGATGACGCCGCTTGCCACCACGGTCGACGAGGAAGGCGTGCTGTTCGACAATTTCCGCGTTGTCGATCGTGGAAAATTCCGCGAGACGGAGTTGCAAACGCTGCTCACCGACCACCCCTACCCCGCCCGCAACCCGCACCAGAACATCGCCGACCTCAAGGCGCAGATCGCCGCGAACGAAAAGGGCGTGGCGGAATTGCGCAAGATGGTCACACATTTCGGCCTCGACGTCGTCGAAGCCTATATGGGCCATGTCCAGGACAACGCTGCCGAAAGCGTGCGCCGCGTGCTGGAGCGGCTGCCCGATAGTTCTGAGTACGAATACCCGACCGACACCGGCCAGGTGATCAAGGTGAAGATTACCGT
Organism: Mesorhizobium sp. M0659; assembly: GCF_040320605.1. Taxonomy (NCBI): domain Bacteria; kingdom Pseudomonadati; phylum Pseudomonadota; class Alphaproteobacteria; order Hyphomicrobiales; family Phyllobacteriaceae; genus Mesorhizobium; species Mesorhizobium sp. M0659. The sequence continues at coordinate 6,737 of NZ_JAMYPY010000034.1, read as the reverse complement.
CGATCGGCAAAAGCGCGAGGCGACCGTGGACTTCACCGGCACCTCGAAGGTCGAGAAGAACAATTTCAATGCGCCCGAGCCCGTCGCCCGCGCAGCCGTGCTCTACGCCTTCCGTGTCATGGTCGAGGACATGATCCCGATGAATGCCGGCTGCCTGCGGCCGATCAACATCATCATCCCCGACGGCTCGATGCTGAAGCCCGCCTACCCCGCCGCGGTCGTGGCCGGCAATGTCGAGACCTCGCAGCATGTCACCAACGCCCTGTTCGGCGCCATGGGTGCCATGGCCAATGCGCAAGGGACGATGAACAACCTGACCTTCGGCAACAAGCAGTACCAGTATTACGAGACCATCTGCTCCGGTTCGCCGGCAGGCCGGATGAACTCCGGCCGCGGCTTTGCCGGCACATCCGGCGTCCACACCCACATGACCAATTCGCGCCTCACCGATCCGGAGGTGCTGGAACTGCGCTTTCCCGTCATGCTCGAGGATTTCCACATCCGCGAAGGTTCCGGCGGCAAGGGCAAATGGAGCGCCGGCGACGGCACCAGGCGCACCATCCGCTTCCTCGAAAAGATGGAATGCGCCATCCTGTCCTCGCACCGCAACCGCCCGCCGCAAGGCCTCGACGGCGGCGGTGACGGCGAGGTCGGCTCGACCAAGGTCCGCCGCCAGGACGGCAGCGTCGAGACGCTGAAGGCCTGCGACCAGACCGTGCTCGACGCCGGCGACGCCGTTATCCTGACGACGCCGACACCGGGGGGATTTGGCAAGGCCTGAACTCGCGTCAACAGGCTGTCACCCGCCTGTCATGCCCCTGAGTTACCCGCTTGCGGCAAAGCAAATGGGGAATCACTTTGCCATGACGGACGTCTCCTCGGATCTCGTTTTTCGCCGCGGCAAGGAAGTTGGAAAAGCCGTCTACCAGAACCGCCCGCTTTCGCAGGCCGGCCTTTCCGAACGACTGTTTGCGCTGCTGTTTTCCGGCCTTGTCTATCCGCAGATCTGGGAAGACCCTGAAGTCGACATGGAGGCCATGCAGCTTGGCCAGGGCCACCGCCTCGTCACCATAGCGTCGGGCGGCTGCAACATCCTCGCCTACCTCACCCGCTCGCCTGAACGCGTCGATGCGGTCGACCTCAACGCCGCCCACATCGCCTTGAACCGGATGAAGCTGGAGGCGGTGCGGCATCTGCCCTCGCAGGGCGATCTGTTCCGTTTCTTCGGCGCCGCCGACACCAACCACAATTCGCAAGCCTATGACCGCTTCATCGCGCCGCATCTCGACCCGGTCAGCCGCCACTATTGGGAGCGTCGCAGCTGGCGCGGCCGCCGGCGCATCACCGTCTTCGACCGCAATTTCTACCAGACCGGCCTGCTCGGCCTGTTCATCGCCATGGGCCACCGCATCGCCAAATTCTTCGGCGTCGATCCCGCCGGTCTCATGGCGTCGAAGAGCCTCGCCGACCAGCGCCGCTTCTTCACCGAAGAGCTGGCGCCGGTCTTCGACAAGAAGCTGTTGCGCTGGGCTACCTCGCGCAAGGCTTCGCTGTTCGGCCTCGGCATTCCGCCGGCGCAGTACGATTCGCTGATCACCTCGGGCGATGGTTCGATGGCTAGCGTGCTGAAGGCCCGGCTGGAAAAGCTCGCTTGCGATTTTCCGCTGAAGAACAACTACTTCGCTTGGCAAGCCTTCGCCCGTCGCTATCCCAATCCGGGTGAGGCCGCCCTGCCCGCCTATCTAGAAGAGGCCAACTACAAGGCGATCCGCAACAATGTCGATCGCGTCGGCATCCACCACGCCAATCTGATCGAATTTCTGGCCGGCAAGGACGCAGGCACCGTCGACAGTTTCGTCCTGCTCGACGCGCAGGACTGGATGACGAACGACCAGCTCAATGCCCTTTGGTCGGAGATCACCCGCACCGCCTCGGTCGGCGCCCGAGTCATCTTCCGTACCGCCGCCGAGCCCAGCCTGCTGCCGGGCCGCGTCTCGATCTCGCTGCTCGACCAGTGGACCTACGAGGACGAGGCCTCGCGCGACTGTTTGGCCCGCGACCGCTCGGCCATCTATGGCGGCTTCCACCTCTATGTGAAGCGCGCGGCGTGAGCGCGAGCGAGCTGCCGGCCGACCATGCCGAACTGATGGACGGCGTCTATCGCTGGCAACGCCATATCTACGACCTGACCCGCAAATACTATCTGCTTGGCCGCGACCAGATGATATCCGGGCTGGATGTGCCGGCGAATGGCAGAGTGCTCGAACTTGGCTGCGGCACCGGCCGCAACATCGCGCTTGCCGCCCGCCGCTATCCCGACGCCCGCCTCTACGGGCTCGACATCTCGGCCGAGATGCTGGAGACGGCGAGCAAGGCGATCGGCCGCGACGGCCTGTCCGGCCGCGCCGTGCTGGCGCGCGGCGACGCCACCGATTTCGACGCCAAGACGCTGTTCGGCGTCGAGCGCTTCGACCGCATCTTCGTGTCCTATTCGCTGTCGATGATCCCCGGTTGGGAAAAGACGGTTTCGGCAGCCCTTGCGGCACTCGCGCCCGGCGGCTCGCTGCATGTCGTCGATTTCGGCCAGCAGGAAGGCTTGCCCAACTGGTTCCGGACATTGCTGCGCGGCTGGCTCAAGAAATTCCATGTCACGCCACGTGAATCATTGCGCGAAGTCTTGGAATCGGAATCTCGGCGAACCGGCGCAAGCTTCTGTTTCCGCGCGCTTTATCGCGGCTATGCCTGGCTGGCGGTCGTCAAGATCGCGCACTCTTACCTCCCCCTCGATGGGGGAGGTCGCGCCGAAGGCGCCGGTGGCCAGGCACCCGCCCCGGCGCTACGCGCCGACCCTCCCCATCAAGGGGAGGGTAAAGGGAGCTAGCGCAGTGCCTTCATCAGCGCGCCGACCATCACCTGCGGCCGGTAGCCGAGCTTGGCCGGCGTCAACCCCAGCCGCACCACCACCAGTTGCTCCGACGGGATGATGGCGACCGTCTGGCCGTCATGGCCCTCCATCCAGTAGGTATCGTTGGGCAGGCCGGCGGCGACGCCGGCGCCGGGATTTCCTTCGTCCCCCGGGGCTTCGATCCAAAGTTGCCCCTTGCCGTAGACTTTCGAGGCCGGTGCCGGTTCGCGCATCCAGTCGACGAAACCGGCCGGCAGGATCTGGTTGCCGTTCCAGACGCCGCCCTGCAGCAGGAATTGGCCGAACCGCGCCCAGTCATGCCCCGTGGCATAGAGGTAGGATGAGCCGACAAAGGTACCCTCCTCGTCGGTTTCGAGCACCGCGCTTTGCATGCCGAGCGGCCCGAACAGCGCTGCCCTTGGCCACATCAGCGCCTTGTCCTTGTCGCCGATAGCATCCTGCCACAGCCGCGACAGCATCACCGCCGTGCCGCTCGAATAGGAAAAGACCTTGCCGACGTCGCCGGTCAGCGGCTTGGCCTCGGCGAAGCCCGCCATATCCGGTTCGAGGTAGAGCATGCGCGTCACATCGGCAACGTCGCCATAATCCTCGTTGAACTCGAGTCCGCTCGACATCGCCATCATATCGGCAAGGCTGATGGCGGCGCGGCCGTCCGCCTTCCATGAGCCGAACAGGCCCTGATTGGTCACCGCCATCTTGCCGTCCTTGACCAGCGTGCCGACGAGCGCGGCGTTGACTGTCTTGGTCATCGACCAGCCCAGCAGCGGCGTTTTCGCCGAAAAGCCGTCGCCATAACGCTCCGCAACAATGCGGCCATTTTTGACCACCACCACGGCGCGCATGCCGATGCCGGTCATCGCCGCACCGTCGAGGATCTTGTTGATTTCGGGATTTTGCGAGGCATCGACTCGATCTCCCTCGGGCCACAGATCGCCCTTGGTGGCCGCCGACGCCTCGGCAGGGATTGACGTGCGCCGTGCCTTGCGGACGTCGCCATCGGGAACCGAGGCGCAACCCAGGCCGGCGCGCGCAACGGCAACGCTCTTGCCGAGGAAGCCAAGCAGCCCGGCCGAGACGGTCCCCCTGTTCTTGTCGACCGACACCTTCATCAACCTGAGCAGCGGATGGCCGGGCGCCTGCACGTCGATGGCCAGCACCTCATTGGGATCACGGCCGGCGATAAAAACATTCGAGCAGACAATCTTGGCGGAATAGCCGGAACCGACGCGGATCAGGTCGGGCGGCGCGACGTAGAGCCAGGCAAACAGGGCGGCAACCGCCAGAACGACCAGGCCGAGCAGCCATTTGATGATCTTCACGGCGATCCGCATCTTTCCGCCCCTGCTTTTCCGCTGCCCGTGGCTTGCGGCCCGATTTATGTCATCGATTTGCCGCCATTGCTTCCGCAAAATCGGTGTTCTTGTCGAGCGCCGTCAACCTGTTATCAACCATGATCGGCGATCACTGGTGCATGTCGCCCAAAAGTGCTCAGCGGTTTTGGAACAACGACATGCACGAAAATAACGTATCAGGCGATGCTGTGGGGCGATCGCCTGAGGGGCACCTGCAACGACAACCCAACAGCGACCGGCTGATTCCGGCTCGGGAAATGCGATGCGCCGTTTCGCGGCCCTCATCACGTTGACGCTGCTGGCCGCCTGCTCGACCGCCGGCGATCTCGTGCCCTCGATGTCGCCATCCAGCAGCCCGACGGTTGCCGTGCGCGCACCGCGTTTCGAAGATTCCAAGCCGCATGAATGGGATAGCGGCGCGCCTTGGAACTATGCCGTTCACGGCACCGACGTCTCCAAATACCAGACCTCGGTCGACTGGCCGACGGCCAAGGCCAGCGGCATCTCCTTTGCCTTCATCAAGGCGACCGAGGGCGGCGACCGTTTCGACGAGTATTTCAACGAGCATTGGTCGCGCACCAAGGCCAATGGCATTCCGCGCGCGGCCTACCATTTCTTCTATTTCTGCACGCCTGCCGCCACCCAGGCGCGCTGGTTCATCCAGAACGTGCCCGTCGACCGCTCGGCCATGCCGCCGGTGCTCGACATGGAGTGGAACCCGCAATCGCCGACCTGCCGGCTGCGCCCGGATTCGGCGACGGTGCGGGCCGAAATGACCACCTTTCTCGAGATGATCGAGCGGCACTATGGCAAGAAGCCGATCATCTACACCTCGGTCGACTTCTTCGACGATAACGACCTTTCGACGTTCCGCGACTATCCCTACTGGCTGCGCTCGGTGGCCGGCCACCCCCGCCAAAAGTACGGCAGCCACCCCTTCACCTTCTGGCAATACACCGGAACCGGTATCGTTCCCGGCATGACCGGCAAGTCCGATATCAACGTCTTCAACGGCACTGAGGCAGCCTGGAAAAAGTGGCTGCGGCAGAACACCCGTTGACACCGGCTCTGCCGCCTGCTTTTCGACGTCCCATGCGCACCTACCTGCAACCACTGGGATATCCACGCCGGAAACAGTCGAGGAGCCGATTGCGCTCCGGGCTGCTCGCGGGCCTGCTGCTCGGCGCTACGGCGATGCCGGCGGGGGCGCAGGAATGCGGCGGCGACTTCGAAGCCTGGAAGCAAGGCGTGGCGGCGGAAGCCAAGGCGGCCGGTGTCGGCGCTGTCGGCCTTGACGCACTGGAAGCCGCCACCGTCGACGACAGGGTGCTGGCGCGTGACCGCGCCCAGGGCGTCTTCGCCCAGACCTTCATCCAGTTCTCCAACCGCATGATCTCGGCCTACCGGCTGAAGCAGGGCGCGGCCAATCTGAAGAAATACGCCGAAATCTTTGCGCGCGCCGACCAGCAGTTCGGTGTCCAGGCGCCGATCATCACCGCCTTCTGGGGGCTGGAGACCGATTTCGGCGCCGTACAGGGCGATTTCCACACGCTGAGCGCATTGGTGACGCTGTCGCACGACTGCCGCCGGCCGCAGCTGTTTCGGCCGCAACTGGTGCCGCTGTTGACGCTGATCGATCGCGGCGTCGTTCCGGCCGACGTCACCGGCGCCTGGGCCGGCGAGATCGGCCAGACGCAGATCCTGCCTTCCGACTATCTCGCGCGCGGCGTCGACGGCGATGGCGACGGCATCGTCGATCTCAGGCGCAGTGTGCCCGACGTGATCATGACCACGGCCAACAAGGTGCTGTCGCGCGGCTGGAAACGCGACCAGCCCTGGATCGAGGAAGTGCGCGTGCCCGAGGACATGCCTTGGGAGCAGACCGGCCGCACCAACAAGCTGCCGCTGTCGCAATGGGCCGCCTGGGGCGTCACCAATCCCGATGGCACGCCGCTGATCGACAATGGCCTGAAGGCCGGCCTGGCGCTGCCGATGGGCCGCAAAGGTCCGGCCTTCCTCGCCTACGACAATTTCGACGTCTATCTCGAATGGAACCAGTCCTTCACCTACGCGCTGACCGCCGCCAACTTCGCCAGCCGGCTGGCCGGGGCAAAGCAGTTCGACCCGCGCAATCCCGAAACCGGGCTCAATGGCGACCAGATGAAGGAATTGCAGACCAAGCTCGAAGCCAGGGGCTATGACGTCGGCACCGTCGACGGCATTCTGGGCACCAACACCCGCGAAGCCATCCGCAAGGAACAGATGCGGCTCGGCATGCCGGTCGACGGCTGGCCAACGCCGGAGCTGTTGGGGAAACTGTAGCGCTCCTTGCCTTCTCCCCTTGTGGGGTGAGCAGCCGGTTTCGGTTGTGTGCGTCAAGTTCTGCAAAATGGGGCGGCCATGATGCTGGTCATGCGGCTTGGCGCAGAGCGAGCTTCTTGTGCTCGCGCAGGTCGTCC
>NZ_JAMYPY010000033.1:0-44013 GCF_040320605.1 Mesorhizobium sp. M0659 | reverse complement strand
GAAAACTGTCACCCATGCTATCGGTCCATTCTGTTACCTATCTATCCGGTTCGGACACCGGCACCTTCTCCCCGTATAGTGACGGGGAGAAGGGGCTGACCGCAGCCTTGGCTCTCTCTTTCTCTCGAACGCTTGTGATTGGCGAAACCGCTGATCACAGCGCCCCTCTCCCCGTCCCTATACGGGGAGAGGATGCCGGCAGGCAGGTGAGGGGCAGCGCTAACCCTTGAAGAGTGATGGGGCAAGCCGCGTTCTGGTCCCTTTTGCTGTGTTCGGCCGGCGGCCAGTCGGCTATGATGCTGACGATCCCGAATCGAGGCGAAGCCGATGCGCCAGTATCTCGACCTTTTGCAGCATGTGCTGGACAATGGCGCCGATCGTGGCGACCGCACGGGCACCGGCACGCGTGGGGTGTTCGGCTACCAGATGCGCTTCGACCTGTCGCGCGGCTTTCCCGTCACCACCACCAAGAAGCTGCATCTGAAGTCGATCATCCATGAACTCCTGTGGTTCCTGGCCGGCGACACCAACATCAAATACCTTAGAGATCATGGCGTTTCGATCTGGGACGAATGGGCCGACGAGAATGGCGATCTCGGCCCGGTCTATGGCAAGCAGTGGCGCTCCTGGCCGGATGGCCATGGCGGGTCGATCGACCAGATTGCCAATGTTCTGAAGGAGATACGCCGGAATCCGAATTCACGCCGGCTGATCGTTTCGGCGTGGAACCCGGCCGAAGTGGAGGCGATGGCGCTGCCACCGTGCCACTGCCTGTTCCAGTTCTACGTCTCGGAAGGCAAGCTGTCCTGCCAGCTCTACCAGCGCTCGGCCGACATTTTTCTCGGGGTACCCTTCAACATCGCTTCCTACGCGCTGCTGACCTTGATGGTGGCGCAGGTGACCGGGCTAAAGCCCGGCGAGTTCGTCCATACGCTGGGCGATGCGCATCTCTATTCCAACCATTTCGAGCAGGCGCGCGAGCAATTGCGTCGCACGCCCAAGGCGCTGCCGACGCTGTGGATCAATCCGGAAGTGAAGGACCTGTTCGCCTTCCGCTTCGAGGATTTCCGGCTGGAAAACTATTTTGCCGACGCGTCGATCAAGGCGCCAATCGCGGTCTGATCCGCCCACCTTCAATCAATTCCGACCCTCAATCGATGTCGACCATGACGTCGGTTGCCTGATCATGGCATAGGCTGCTTGCCTTTTTCGAGCTTGAGATCGGCAACGGCCTCGTTGGTGATCGAAGCGTGACGACGGAGCCGGCGACATCACCGCGGACAGGCGAGGTGCTTTGACGATCTCGACGATCATTCCCTTGAGGATGTTGCGGGCGCTGATCTTCATCGAAGTTCTTTTCCGGGTTCGGTGCACGTCCAAACCAGAACAATCGATGCCGACCATACGCTTTCGCAGGGAGGCGGCCTTCCCTTGTTATATTCATCCAGATATATCGGTCGGCAGGAGTCGAGCCAGCAGATTTCAAGCCCAGGGAGAGTTTTCATGTTGGGGCACAAAGGTTTTGGATTGAGGGCGATCGCGATTGGCGGCTTTGCCGCAGCGGTGATGGCCGCGATGCCGGCCGCGCATGCAGAAGACAAGGTGATCGTGTTCGCGGCAGCCAGCCTCAAGGACGGGCTCGACGCCGTCACCAAGGCCTGCGAAGCCGATGTCGGTGAATTGGCGACCGTCTCCTACGCCGCGAGCTCGGCGCTGGCCAAGCAGATCGAACTCGGGGCGCCCGCCGATGTGTTCATCTCGGCTGATCTTGACTGGATGAAATATCTCTCCGACAAGAAATTGACCAAGCCGGACACCGAGGTGAAATTGCTCGGCAACCAGATCGTGCTGGTGGCGCCGAAGGATTCGACTGTCGAAACCAGGATCGAGAAAGGCTTCGATCTCGCCAAGCTGATCGGCGACGGCAAGCTCGCCATGGGCGATTTCAAGGCGGTGCCGGCCGGCAAATACGGCAAGGCGGCACTTGAATCGCTCGGCGTCTGGTCGTCGGTCGAAGGCAAGGTGGCGCAGGCCGAGAATGTGCGCGCCGCGCTGAAGCTGGTTTCAACGGGCGAGGCCGCGCTCGGCATCGTCTATGCCACCGACGCGCATGCCGACATGGGAGTCAAGGTGGTCGGCACCTTCCCGGAGGATTCGCACCCGCCGATCATCTATCCGGTTGCCCAGACCACCGATTCGAAGGACAAGGATACCCCGGCTTTCCTGAAGTGCCTGCAGTCCGCCAAGGCGGTGGAGCTGTTTAGGGATCAGGGTTTCACCGTGCTCACGCCGAGCAATTAAGGTAGCGGCTGACGCATGAACTGGCTGCTGGACCTCACTCCCGACGAATGGAATGCGGTCCGGCTGTCGATCAAGGTGGCGACGGTGGCGATGCTGTTCAGCCTGCCGCCGGGCATCTTGATGGCGCTTTTGCTGGCCCGCGGAAAATTCTGGGGCAAGACGCTGCTCAACGGTGTGGTTCACCTGCCGTTGATCCTGCCGCCGGTGGTGACAGGTTATCTCTTGCTGCTTACCTTCGGCCGGCGCGGGCCGGCGGGAGCGTTCCTGGCCGAGCATTTCGGCATCGTCTTCTCGTTTCGCTGGACCGGCGCCGCACTGGCCTGCGGTATCATGGGCTTTCCCCTGATGGTGCGGGCGATCCGGCTGTCGATCGAGGCGGTCGACCGCAAAATGGAGGCAGCGGCGGGAACGCTCGGCGCCAACCCGCTCTGGGTCTTCGCCACCATCACGCTGCCGCTGATCCTGCCCGGGCTGATCGCCGGCTCGATCCTGTCCTTCGCCAAGGCGATGGGCGAGTTCGGCGCCACAATCACCTTCGTCTCCAACATTCCCAACGAGACGCAGACGCTGCCTTCGGCGATCTACACCTTCACGCAGGTGCCTGGCGGCGATGACGGGGCACTCAGGCTGACGCTGATCTCCATCGTCATCTCGATGGCCGCATTGGTCGCCTCGGAAGTGCTGGCGCGGCGCGTCGGCCGGCGGATGGACATCGAATGAGCGTGCTGGTGGACATCAGCCATCGGCTCGGCGGTTTCGCCGTCGACGCGCGTTTCGAAAGCGCCGGGCGGCTGACGGCGCTGTTCGGGCCCTCGGGCTCCGGCAAGACGACGCTGATCAACGTGATCGCCGGCCTGATCCGGCCGACCAAGGGCCGTATCGCGGTCGACGGCTGTGTGCTGGTCGACACCGATGCCGGCATTTTCGTGCCGAAGCACAAGCGCCGGATCGGCATGGTGTTCCAGGACGCGCGGCTGTTTCCGCATATGAGCGTGGCCGGCAATCTGCGCTATGGCCGCTGGTTCACGCCACCGGCGGAGCGCTATGCGGATATCGACGCGGTCGTCGAACTGCTCGGCATCGGTCCTCTGCTCGACCGGCGACCGGCAAAGCTCTCGGGCGGCGAGAAGCAGCGCGTGGCGATCGGCCGGGCGCTGCTTGCCAGCCCGAAACTGCTGTTGATGGACGAGCCGCTGGCCTCGCTCGACGATGCGCGCAAAGCCGAGATCCTGCCCTATATCGAGCGGCTGCGCGACGAGACCAAGCTGCCCATCGTATATGTCAGCCACTCCGTCGCCGAGGTGGCGCGGCTGGCCAGCGACGTGGTGGTGATGGCGCAAGGCAAGGTCGCTGCCTCAGGCCCGACCGGCGAGATCATGCAACGGCTCGAATTGCTGCCGGCGGAGGAACGCGGCGAGGGCGGCGCGGTTCTCGACACCAAGGTGCTGCGCCATGATGAGATCTTCGGGATGACCGTGCTCGGCTCGGCGGCGGGCGAAATCCGGGTGCCGCAATTGGCGGTCTCGGTCGGCGCGCCTGTGCGCATCCGAATCCGCGCCCGCGACGTGATGATAGCCACCGAACAGCCGAAAGGTCTCAGTGCGCTCAACATCCTGCCGGGCGCCATCGTCGCAATCGGCTCGGGCGAGGGGCCGACGGTCGAAATCGGCATCGACTGCAATGGCGCAACCGTGCTTGCGCGCATTACCGAACAATCCAGGCAGGTACTGAACCTTCAACTCGGCGGCAAGGTGTTCGCGGTGATCAAGACGGTCAGTTTCGACCGTGCCAACACCGGCGCCGGCCTGCCGGCCGAAGCGGATGGCTGATAGCCGCTATATCGTTTTGGAATAGCGCTATGGGTCGAGAGGGGCTAGTGTGACTGTGGAGGACAAGAGATGCCGTCGCTGAGCCTGCGGATAAATCTCGATCCGGACGGGCGCATAGGTCCGGGCAAGATCGAATTGCTGGAGCAGATCGACACTTTCGGCTCGATCTCGGCTGCGGCACGCGGCATGGAGATGTCCTACAAGCACGCCTGGGATCTGGTGGAAGATATGAACCGTGTGTTCGGCAAGCCACTGGTCGCGGCGCAGACCGGCGGCAAAAAGGGCGGCGGCGCACAGCTGACCTCAGTTGGCCTTGCAGTTGTCAGCCGTTTTCGCGCTATCGAGCGCGCTGCGGCGGCAGCGGCGGCCACGCATATGGACGCCTTGCAGGCGGAGATTGATGCTGGGTGAGGGTTGAAGCTTGCGATCCGTCACACCCCCCTCTGTCCTGCCGGACATCTCCCCCGCAAGGGGGGAGATCAGCTAGCCCGTAGACGGGCGCTAATCTGTTAGGCGATTGGCGAAATCCTCCGTGACGGCCAATCTCCCCACTAGAGGGGGAGATGTCCGGCAGGACAGAGGGGGGCGCGAAGGAACTCGACCTTTGAGCGCGCTATTCCTCGGGCTCTCCTGCTTTACGCAGCAGATAGGTGTCCATGATCCAGCCCTTTCTTTTCCGGGCTTCTTCTCTCGTCCTCTCAATCTCCTCGCCGACATCACCCAGGCGACCGGAAACGATGATCTCGTCCGGTGTGCCGAGATAGGCGCCCCAATGGATGATCAGATCCTTGTCTGCCAGCGTGTTGAAGGCGCATTTGCCGTCGAGCATGACCACGGCGCTGCCGGCATTGTGCGGCATGCCTTGTTCGGCGAGGCGGCGGCCGGTGGTGATCAGCACGGGGTCGCCGATGCGGTTCAGCGCCATCTTGTGGCCGGCGGCTAGCGCCTGGACGGCGGTGATGCCGGGAATGACCTCCAGTTCGAATGCGACATTGCCCCTCAGTCGTACGCGCGCGAGGATGCGCAGCGCGCTGTCATAGAGCGAGGGGTCGCCCCAGATCAGGAAGGCGCCGCAGCCGTCCTCGGCAAGGTCGTCGCGGACCAGGCTCTCATAAATCTGGGCGATGGCCTCGTGCCAGTCATCGACGGTCGAGCGATAGGAAGGCGCCGGCTCGGCGCGCACCGGCACGTCGAACTCGACGCGGCGCGATTTCGGATTGCTGACGAAACGGTCGCAGATATGGCGGCGCAATTCGGCAAGGTCGTTCTTCTTCGCCCCCTTGTCGGGGATAAACAGGACGTCCGCCCGGTTTAGGCCTGATATGGCCTGCACGGTCATATGGTCGGGATTGCCGGCGCCGATGCCGATGACGAGAAGCTTGCGCATGACGCGAACTCCTGCCCGATCGAAACCTGTTAGTCCAGACCGCCGATTGGCGTGTCCAGACACTGTGGCGTCCTGCTGGGAGACGGAAGGCTTTGAAACGCCACATTGAAACGGCTAGGGTCGCGGCATTCTTGGCGAGGGGCTTCGATGTTGCAATATGTTCTGTCCGTAGCGCTGGCGCTTTTAGCTGTGCCCGCGCTGGCCAATGATACGACCGCCGAACTCGGCACAGGTGGCCTGATCCTGTCGCGTAGCGACGCGGTGTCGATGCAAAGCGAGGACCTCTATATCTCGCCGGAAAAGATCACGGTCGACTACGTCTTCCACAACAACACCGACAAGGATGTAAATGCCATCGTCGCTTTTCCGCTGCCGGACATCGAAGGCAATCCGGAGGAAATGCCGGCCATCCCGGAAAACCAGAGCGACAATTTCCTTGGCTTCGAGGTGACGATCGACGGAGCGCCGGCAAAGCCGCAGCTCGAGCAGAAAGTGTTTGCTGTCGGCATCGATATCGGCGCCGATCTGAAGGCGCAGAACGTGCCGTTCAATCCGTTCGGCGATGCGGCCAAGGCGGCCCTGGCGAAGCTGCCGAAAACGGTCGCCGAGGATTGGGAAAACCGCGGCATCATCATCGAGGATACGGGCAGCGACGGTACCGAGGCGAACAAGGTCTATACGCCGTGGTGGCAGTTGCGCTCGACCTATTGGTGGCGCGCGATATTTCCGGCCAACAAGGATGTCCACGTCTCGCACCGCTACAAACCGAGCGTCGGCGGCACGTCATCGGTGAGTTTCTTCTATGACGGCAAGTTCACCGAGGGCAGCCAGTACACGAACTACAAGACCCGCTACTGCATGGACGACAGCTTCGAGAATGCGGTGCGGCAGGCCGCCAAGGCCGACGGTTATCCGCATTTTTACGAGAACCGCATTGCCTATATCCTGACCACCGGCGGCAACTGGGCCAATGGCAGCATCGGCAAGTTCAAGCTGACCGTCGACAAGGGCAACCCGAAAGCGCTGATCTCGTTTTGCGGCGGCAATGTCAAGAAGGTTGGGCCGACGACCTTCGAGACGAAGGCGCAGGATTTCTATCCCGAGCACAACATCGACATATTGCTTTTGGAGCCGTCGGATGACGGCGCCGGGGAAGCCAACTGATGGACGTCGCAATCTATGTCGCCATTGCTCAGAACGGCGTCATCGGGCGCGACGGCGGCTTGCCGTGGCGGCTGTCCACCGATCTCAAGCGCTTCAAGGCCGATACGATGGGCAAGCCCGTCATCATGGGCCGCAAGACTTATGAAGGCATCGGCCGGCCGCTGCCGGGCCGATTGAACATCGTGGTGACCCGCGACAAGGCCTGGCGCGCCGAGGGCATCGAGGTGGCGCACTCGCTGGAAGCCGCGATCCAGCTGGCCACGGTGCGCGGGCGTTGCATGGCCGGCGTCGACGAAATCTGCGTCATCGGTGGCGGCGAGATCTATGCGCAGGCGCTACCGCTGGCAGACCGGCTGCACGTCACCCATGTGCTGGCGACGGTCGATGGCGACGCGCATTTTCCCGACATAGATCCGGATTTGTGGCGCCTTGTCAGCGCTCAGGACGTTCCGGCCGGTGAAAAGGACAGCCATGCGACGCGCTATTCGGTTTACGAGCGACGCCGCGGCGTGCATTGAGACGATAAAAGGGTCGCGAACGTCCAAAACGGACATGCTCGGCAGCGGATCGCGTTGAAAGCGCATCGCTGCGTCCCTATAGAAGAACAACTGGATTTTGCGCCGCAACGTCGGCGCTGAGGGAATCCCAAGCGAAAGGACATTCATGCCCTGGAACGACAAGAGCGGCGGCGGCGGCCCATGGGGCGGCGGCGGCAACAATCAGGGACCCTGGGGGCAGGGACCGAAGGGGCCTAGCGGCCCGCCGGGGTCACCTCCCGATCTCGAAGACATCATCCGCCGCGGCCAGGACCGGCTGCGGCGCGCGCTGCCCGGTGGCGGCGGCGCCAGCCCGGCCGTCTTTGCGCTGATCGCAGCGGCTCTGATCGTGCTGTGGGCGTTCAAGGCGGTCTACACCGTGCAGCCGGACGAGGTTGCGGTCGAGCTGCGCTTCGGCAAGCCGAAGGCGGAGCTGTCGCAGCCAGGTCTGCATTTCCATTGGTGGCCCGTCGAAACCGTCGAGACGGCCAACATCGCCGAACAACTCGTCGATATCGGTGGTGGCGGCGCGACGAGCGGCAACTCGTCGGGGCTGATGCTTACCGGCGACCAGAACATCGTCAACGTCCAGTTTTCGGTGGCCTACCAGGTCTCCGATCCCCGGGCCTATCTGTTCGACGTCTCCGACCCAGAAGGCATGCTGCAGCAGGTCGCAGAGAGCGCCATGCGCGAAGCGGTCGGCCGGCGACCGGCCCAGGACATCTTCCGCGACGACCGTCAGGGCATCGCCGCGTCGGTGCGTGAAATCATCCAGACGACGCTGGACGGCTACAAGGCCGGCCTGAATGTCAACGCGGTTTCGATCGAGGACGCGGCGCCGCCGCGTGAAGTGGCCGACGCGTTCGACGAAGTGCAGCGCGCCGAGCAGGACGAAGACAAGTTCGTCGAGCAGGCCAACCAGTATTCCAACCAGAAGCTTGGCCAGGCGCGTGGCGCCGCGGCGCAGATCCGCGAGGACGCGGCAGCCTACAAGAACCGTGTCGTCCAGGAAGCCGAAGGTGAGGCGCAGCGCTTCATCTCGGTCTATGACGAATACGCCAAGGCGCCCGATGTTACGCGCCGGCGGCTTTATCTGGAAACGATGGAGAAGGTGCTGAAGGATTCCAACAAGGTGATCGTCGAACAGGGCAATGGGCAAGGGGTCGTTCCCTATCTGCCGCTGCCGGCACTGCAACCGAAGGCGCCGCCGCCTGCGACCACGGGAGGAGCCCAGTGATGGCCAATCGTCTTCCCATCATCGCGGTCATCGCGGCCGTGCTTCTGTTCCTGCTCTACTCCTCGGTCTTCGTGGTCAACGCGCGCCAGCAGGCGCTCGTGCTGCGGTTCGGCGAGATCGTCGACGTCAAGAATGAACCCGGCATCTATTTCAAGGCGCCTTTCGCCTTCTTCGACGCCGACAGCGTGCAGTTGATCGAAAACAGGGTGCTGCGCTTCGATCTCGATAACATCCGCGTCCAGGTTTCGGGCGGCAAGTTCTATGAGGTCGACGCTTTCATCGCGTACCGCATCTCGGATCCGCGGGTGTTCCGCTCCGCGGTGTCCGGTCAGATCACACTGGCCGAAGCACGACTGAGGACGCGTCTCGATGCGGCGCTGCGCCGTGTCTACGGTCTGCGCGACTTCGAGGCGGCGCTCTCGGAAGAGCGGGCCGTGATGATGCGCGAAGTGCGCGATCAACTGCGGCCCGACGCCACTTCCCTCGGCCTGCAGATCGAGGATGTGCGTATCCGCCGGACCGATCTGACGGCTGAGGTTTCGCAGCAGACCTTCGACCGCATGAAAGCCGAACGTTTAGCCGAGGCCGAACGGCTGAGGGCACGCGGCAAAGAGGCCGCGCAGCGCATCACCGCTCGCGCCGACCGCGAAGTGGTGGAAATCGTCGCCGAGGCGCGCAAGGAATCGGAAATCCTGCGTGGTGAAGGTGAAGCCCAGCGCAGTGCGACCTTTGCCGACGCCTACAAACGCGATCCGGCGTTCTTCGACTTCTACCGGTCGATGAATGCCTATGGCACGGCGCTGGACAACTCCGGGACGACGATGGTGCTTTCGCCGAACTCGGAGTTCTTCCGCTTCTTCCGCAATCCGGACGGTACGGACGCGAAGCCGGCGACACCTGCGGCTCCGGCGACGGCACCTGCCGCGCCGGCGACGGCACCTGCCGCGCCGGCTGCACAACCTGCACCCGCCCAGTAGGGCGGTGCAGGATTTCCTTGCGGCAATAGGCCTGGTCCTCGTCGTAGAGGGTCTGGTCTATGGCGGCTTTCCCGGCCTTGCCAAACGTCTTGCCGGCGAAGTGCTGTCGACGCCGGAAATTGCGCTGCGCATCGTCGGGCTGGTGGCGATCGCCATCGGCGTCGGCATCGTCTGGTTGGTGCGTGGCTGAGGACCGCTGATCTGCAATTCCAGGAAAGTGTGAGCGGTTTTCCGTCCGGAATTGCGTAAAAGCAAAGGGATTGAACGGTTCGCCGTTTCCGCGAAACGGCGAACCGCTCTAAGGTGTAACGGAGGATTTATCCTCCTGATGTGGCCATAGCCGCAAACGTGCCGTATTTCTTGCCAACATGACGCGACGCGGCGTTTTGCCGAAGCGCTTTTTCTTTTCAGATTCCGGGAGGCTTTCGATGACATCCAACACCCTTCTGCGCGCGGCGCGGCGGACGTTCATCGCAGGTGCTGCGGCACTTATGGTCGGCGCGCTTGCCGTTCCGGCTTTCGTGACGCCGACGGTGGCCGCGGACGGACCGGCTTCGGTTGCCGACCTCGCCGAAGGCCTGCTCGGTGCGGTGGTCAACATCTCGACCTCGCAGACCGTGAAGGGCACGGAAGGTCCGGGCGCGGTGCCGATGCCGCAGCTGCCGGAGGGTTCGCCGTTCCAGGATTTCTTCGACGACTTCTTCAAGAACCGTGGCGGCGACAAGGATGGCGGCGCGCAAAAGGTGCAGTCGCTGGGCTCCGGCTTCGTAGTCGACGCCGAGCAAGGCATTGTCGTCACCAACAACCACGTCATCGCCGATGCAGACGATATCGAGGTGAATTTCTCCGACGGCGTGACGCTGAAGGCGACGCTGGTCGGCACCGACACCAAGACCGACGTGGCGGTGCTCAAGGTCGACCCGAAGGGCCACAAGCTGACGGCGGTGAAATTCGGCGATTCCAACAAGATGCGCGTCGGCGACTGGGTGATGGCGATCGGCAATCCGTTCGGCCTTGGCGGCACGGTGACGGTCGGCATCGTCTCGGCCCGCAACCGCGACATCAATTCCGGCCCCTATGACGACTTCATCCAGACCGACGCCGCCATCAACCGCGGCAATTCCGGCGGGCCGCTGTTCAACAGCCTGGGCGAGGTCATCGGTATCAACACGGCGATCATCTCGCCGTCGGGCGGCTCGATCGGCATCGGTTTCTCCATCCCCTCGCAGCTTGCCTCGGGCGTCGTCGACCAGCTGCGCCAGTTCGGCGAGACCCGTCGCGGCTGGCTCGGCGTGCGCATCCAGCCGGTGACCGACGACATCGCCGAGAGCCTCGGCATGGCGACCGCCAAGGGCGCGCTGGTGGCCGGCGTCATCAAGGGCGGACCGGTCGACAACGGCACAATTCTCGCCGGCGACGTCATCATCAAGTTCGATGGCAAGGACATCCATGAAATGCGCGACCTGCCGCGCGTCGTGGCGGAAAGCCCGGTCGGCAAGGCGGTCGACGTGATCATCGTGCGCAAGGGGGTCGAGCAGACGGTGAAGGTGACGCTCGGCCGGCTTGAGGACGGCGAGAAGGTCGCTGCCGGTGAGGACGGCACTACCGATGAGGACAAGGGCGGCGACAAGGCGCCCGCGGTCTCCACGGCCTCGGTGCTCGGCATGACCGTCGGCGAGCTCAATGACGACACACGGAAAAAATTCGGCATCGCGGCCGACGTCTCCGGCGTCGTCATCACCGACGTCACCAAGGATTCGGCCGCCGCCGAGCGCGGCATCCAGGCCGGCGAGGTGATCACCGAAATCGCCCAGGAATCGGTCGCGACCCCGAAGGACGTGATGGACCGGATCGGCGCGCTGAAGGAGCAGGGCCGCAAGAATGCGCTCTTGATGCTGGCGTCCAAGACAGGCGAGTTGCGCTTCGTGACGATCCGGATGGATTGAGTCCGGAAAGCCCCATAGCCGATTGTCTTCAGGGAAAGGGCGGCTAGCGAGCCGCCCTTTTTCGTGCCTGCCAGTCCGTGCGCGACAGTTTGTAGAGGACATGCCGCTTGAGGTGCGGGTGGCTGTCAGGGATGGATGGGTGGTCGAAATCGCGAGCCGGGTCAGGGCTCATGCCAAGACGCTCCATGACGGCCGTCGAGCGGCGGTTGGCCGCGACGGCGAAGGAGACGATCTCGTCGCGGTCAAGCGTTTCGAAGCCAAAGGCGAGCCAGGCTTCGGAGGCCTCCGTGACATAGCCCTTGCGCCAGAATTCCGGCGCCAACCGCCAGCCGATCTCGATCGTACCGGAAGGCAGGGACGGCACGTGATCGGTCTTTAAGAGACCGACGAAGCCGATGCATTCCCCAGTCGCGGCGATCTCGGCGGCGGCAAAACCAAAGCCGTCCTCGGCGATCCAGCCCCGAAACTCGTCCATCTTGGCATCCGTCTCGGCGCGGTCGCGGCGGAACGGAAAGAATTCCATCACCCGCTCGTCCGAATTGATGCGGTGGAAGAGTTCGCGATCGCGGTCTTCCCAGTTGCGCAGGATGAGGCGCTCGGTGCGCATCGGTTTCATTGGGCGAACTCTTCCTGGCGGTAGCCCTGGAGATAAAGCAGCGCGGTGAGATCGCCATGGTCGATGCGGACCTTGGCTTCGGCAGCAACGGCCGGCTTGGCGTGGAGCGCGACACCGGTGCCGGCCAGGCGGATCATGTCGAGGTCGTTGGCGCCGTCGCCGACCGCAATCGCATCGAATGGCGTCAGGCCGAGGCGGGCCGAGATCTCGTTCAGCGCATCGGCCTTGGCGGCGCGGCCGAGGATCGGCTCGGCGACGAGGCCGGCAAAGCGCCCGTTCTCCTCGATCAGGCGGTTGGCACGGTTTTCCTCGAAGCCGAGCATGGCGGCGACACGGCTGGTGAAGACGTCGAAGCCGCCGGAGACAAGCGCCGTCCAGGCGCCATTGGCGCGCATCGTCTGCACCAGAGCGCGGCCGCCCGACGCCAGCGTCAGGCGGTTCGCGATGATGCGGTCGACGACGGCGGCATCGAGGCCTTTCAGCAGCGCCACGCGTTCACGCAGC
The DNA here is from genome assembly GCF_040320605.1 of Mesorhizobium sp. M0659. Classification (NCBI taxonomy): domain Bacteria; kingdom Pseudomonadati; phylum Pseudomonadota; class Alphaproteobacteria; order Hyphomicrobiales; family Phyllobacteriaceae; genus Mesorhizobium; species Mesorhizobium sp. M0659. The sequence goes on along the minus strand of NZ_JAMYPY010000033.1, from coordinate 31,516 downwards.
GCCGGCTCGAAAGCGATCTCGCCGTTCATCGAGCGTGCCGTGATGGCGGCAACGCGGTCCTTGACGCCGATCTCGTCGGCGAGTTCGTCGATGCATTCCTGGTCGATCATGGTTGAATCCATATCGGCAAGCAGGATTGTCTTGCGGCGGCTTTCGGCCTGCTGAACGATCACGTCGACCGGCTCTGAACCAAGTGCTGTGCGCAAGGCCGCACTTGCCTCAGCGGCTTCTGCCCCCTCGGGCAACACCAGATCGCAGGCGACGCCATCGCCCAGCCAGCGAACAGCGCTTGCACCGACCGACCGTGAGGCGATATTCGCAAGCGAGGCCGACATCGCGCGGCGGAGGGGGTGGGACACAAGCGTGGCAATGAGCGGCATCGAGACTTCCAAGCAGCTAGGCGAGGGCGGGCAGGCGGGCGAGGGCCGCGTGAAGAACGCGATCCTGATAGCCGGGCCGACAGCCAGCGGCAAGTCGGCGCTGGCGCTCGATCTCGCCGAGCGCAAGGGCGGCGTCATCGTCAACACCGATTCCATGCAGGGCTATTCGGTGCTCGATGTGCTGACGGCGCGGCCGAGCGCCGCCGAACTCGGCCGCGCGCCGCACTTTCTCTATGGCCATGTGCATCCCTCCACCGCCTATTCCACCGGCGCCTGGCTGCGCGACGTGATGAAGCTGATCGATGACGGCACGCTCGCCCGACAGCCCGACGACGCCGCCTTTGAACGTCCGGTGATTTTCGTCGGCGGCACCGGGCTCTATTTTCGCGCACTTGCCGAGGGCATTTCGGAAATGCCCGACATTCCGCAGCAGGTACGCGACCGCTGGCGCTACGAGTTAAAGGAGCAAGGCGCAGCCAAGCTGCACCGCGTCCTGATGCATGAGGATTCGGCGGTCGCCATGCAGCTGAAGCCGACCGACGGCCAGCGCATCGTGCGGGCGCTGGAGGTGCTCGACGCATCCGGCCGCTCCATCCTAGAATGGCAGGCAGCGCGCGGCCGGCCGCTGATCGACCGCGACAGCGCTCGGTTCTTCGTTATCGAGCCGGACCGCGCCCCCCTTGTCGAGCGGATCGAAACAAGGTTCGACCGCATGCTCGATCTCGGCGCGCTCGATGAGGTCAAACGGCTTGCGGCGCTTGGCCTCGATCCCGGCCTGCCGGCGATGAAGGCGATCGGCGTTCGCGAACTTTCGGCTGCCATGGCGGGTGACATCAGCTTTCCTCAGGCCATCGAGCGCTGCAAGGCAGCGACGCGGCAATATGCCAAACGGCAAACGACGTGGTTTCGCCATCAGCTGGGACCGGAATGGCTGAGATTGCAGCCCGGCGGCCGCTTGCAAACCGCGATTTGATTTTCGTGCTGCCAATACAATTAAAGAAACAGAAGTAGGAATGAACATTCCCGCTCCGGTTGTCTGGATTAACCGTCCGTAAGGCGCCGGCATGCCATAGATCCGGCGGGTACTTTGCAACGGGAAGCAGATGCGTTTCCACAAGGCGGAATCCGCATTTTTCGTCTTTATTTTCGTGATCCTGGCCGCAGGCCTGGTGACGCTTTATGCCTATGGTCAATTGCAGTTCATCGCGGTCGGTCACGATACGACTTCCCGGGTCGAGAGGATCGCCTATCTCAACACGCTGCTGTTTGTCACCGGGGTGCTGCTGGCGACAGCGCTGTTCTTCGGCGTGTTCTTCATCTACCCGCTGATCCGTAGGCAGGCCACGGAAGAGGGCAAGCTGCGCGCCATGACGGTTTCGCTCAGCGCCCGCTCGGAAACGCTGCAGCATGCGGCATTGACCGACGGCCTTACCGGCATGCAGAACCGGCGCTACTTCGATGATGCGCTGAAGGAATATCTCGAGGAATTCCGCCGCATCGAAAAGCCCGTCGGGCTGATGATCCTCGACCTCGATCATTTCAAGCAGGTCAACGACACGCATGGCCACGATGTCGGCGACGAGGTGCTTAGGGCAGTCGCCAATTGCCTCAAAGGCATGACGCGCTACCACGATGTGGTGGCGCGGCTTGGGGGCGAGGAGTTCGCCGTCGTCACGCCCAACATGGATGCGGAGTTGTTGGGGAAGTTCGCCGAACGCATCCGCAAAGCGATTGCCAACATGTCGGTGCTGTCGGGCAATGTCCGCCTCAAGATCACCACCAGCGTCGGACTAGCCGTCTGGGATCGGAAGGAAACCGCCGAGGAATTCTACCGCCGCGCCGACCGCCAGCTCTACGAGGCGAAGAGGCAAGGCCGCAACCGCGTCTGCGCCTGAAATCCCGGCATTTAAATTCGTGAGGCTGGCCGTTTGATGCCGTCTTCTGCGCTTCCGGCCTTCGCCGGCCGAAGCACTCATGAGGTGGTGGCGGCAGCTATGGCTACGGCCGGCGTAGGCCGGTGCTCACGGACTCAATGTCCGCTCCGCTCCGGTTCTCGAAGTCGACACCGACCGACTCAGCCTGACGAATTTTCTGGCGTGATTTACCCAAGCGGCCAACGAAGCCGAGCCCTGGCGCTCCGGCGGCTTCTCAATTGGCCGGCAAAAAAGTTGCTACGCTGAAGGTCAATCGTTCTGCGGGCGCATGCCGAAGGTTGTGGGCTTGAGGCCGTAGCGCAGGTCGAAATCGTCGTCGGGCTGGACGCGCTGGGCGGTGGCCGGCTTGCGGTAATCGGGATCGCCGGCCTGGCGGCCGGAGTCCACGACCTCGGCGAAGGCCATCTGCTGCTGCGGTTTCGGGACGTTGCGCAGCCGCTCGACGATGGCGGCGAGATCGACGTCGTTGCCGTCCTGCGAGAACTCGTCCTGCTCTCGCTTGGCGGTGCCGGGGATCAGGTTCTCCGCCAGTTTTTCGAACTTCAGCCGCATGGTCGTCGCCACGCCTTCACCGAAGGCGATGGCTTCGCGCTGGCCCATGGAGGACAGAAAGGCCAGCGTCGAGGCGGAGGAATCGGCGATCGCCGAGCGGATGATCGCCTGGTCCTGCTCATTGGCCAGCCGCATGGCGAAGAAGGTCGAGCATTGCGACAGGATGGTCGGATCGAGTTCACCCGGGCGCTGGGTGACGACGCCGAGATAGCAGCCATATTTGCGGCCTTCCTTGGCGATGCGCGACAGTGCATGCCTTGTCGGGGCGAAGCCTAGGCGCGGATCGGCCGGCATATAGCGGTGCGCTTCCTCGCACAGCAACAAGAGCTTCAGCCGGCCCTCGCTCCACAGCGCAAGGTCGAAGGCGAGCCGAGCCAGCACCGAACAGACGGAGTTGACCACTTCGGACGGCATGCCGGCCATCTCGAAGCAGGTCACCGGGCGGCCATGATGCGGCACACGGAAAATATTGCCGATCGTCTCGTGGATCGTGTCCTCGATCAGCCGCGAATTGAACATGAAGCGATAGCGCGGGTCGGACGCGGCGGACTCGATGCGCGTCTTCAGCGATTTCAGCGTCGGGCGGTCGTTCTTGCTTTCCAAGAGGCCCATGCGCTCGTCGATCTGCTTGATGAGATCGACCATGCGGTAGGGCACCGGCGTGTCGGCGGTCAGCGCATCGCTGCCGCGGCGCACGTAAGAGCCTGAATTGGGATTGCGATAGAGGTTCTTGGCGGCGGGGATCAGGTCGCGCAGGACATCGACTTCTTCCGGCACGACCTCTCGGCCGCGAAACAGCACTTCGGCGAATTCTTCAAGCCTGAACATCCAGAACGGCAGGTCAAGCGTCTTGGAATCGACCCGGACGCAGAACTCAGGCAGGGACGCCGCGAATTCATTGTGCGGATCGAGAATGAGGATTCGCAGATCGGGCCGGGCGGCGATCGATTTGCGCAGCAGCAGCGAGATGGCGGTGGATTTGCCGACGCCGGTTGTGCCGACAACGGCAAAATGGCGCGCCAGCGTGTCGTCGATGGCGATGTTGGCGTCGATCGACTCATCCTGCGACAGCGTGCCGATGGTGATCGAATGACGCCCGGCGAGATCGTAGACCGCCTGCAGGTCACGGGTACGGATGCGGTGCGCTATGGCGCCGATATGAGGATAGGTGGTGATGCCGCGGTCGAACACCGGTTTGGCCCCCGGTTCGGCGCCGTCGCGCACTTCGCCGATCAGCTCGACGCTGACCTCGATGGGGTTTTGTCCCTCATTGCTCCAGGCGCGATCCGACTTGCCGATTTCGTAGACCAGACCAACGGTGCGCGATGTCCCGAGATTGATGGAGATCATCTTGCCGACGGTCCACAGGCCGGTGACCGCGCCTTCGATGTCGTCGGCATAGGCGCTGATGGTGGCGCGCGCACCGTCGCACTGCACGACGTTGCCGAGAATGCGCTTGTCGCTCTGCTCTGCGCGGCGGCGCTCCTGCGAGGTCGGTTCGCCGACGGAGGCTTCGCGCTCGACAAACATACGATCCGATCCCCATTCCCGTGGAGCCTCGATCCTACACAGACGGGGTTAAGGTGGCGTGATGCGGGATGGTGTAGCAGGGGTTAACCGGTCAGCGAAAATTCAACCTGCCTGCCTCTTTTCCGAATCTAAATATTCGATATATTGGACGAATGACTGATATAGCGAATGACATGTCGGCTACGATCGGCAGACGGATCCACGCCGAAAGAGCCTTGCGGGCCTGGTCGTTGGCCGACCTGGCGAACCGCTCCGGCGTCTCCAAAGCCATGCTCAGCACTATCGAGCGCGGCATGACCAGTCCGACGGCGCCGCTGCTGGTGCGCATCGCCGCTGCCTTTGGCATGACGCTGTCGACGCTGATTGCGCGCGCCGAGCAGCAAGGTGGCGGCCTGCTGCGCGAGAGTGAGCAACCGGTCTGGAGCGACCCCGGTACGGGCTATGTCCGGCGGCATCTGTCGCCGGTCTCCGACATGCCGCTCGAATTGATCCGGGTGCAACTGCCGGCGGGCGCCAGTGTGAGTTTCCCGGCGGCGTCCTATGCCTTCATCAAGCAGCAGATGTGGCTGATCTCCGGGCGACTTGAGTTCACCGAGGGCGATGTCGTGCACAGGCTCGAGCCCGGCGACTGCCTGGCGCTCGGCGCGCCGTCGGACTGCACGTTCCATGCCGTCGGGCAGCTGCCCGCCGACTATCTGGTCGCGCTGGTCAGGGGCTGAAATCGTGGCAAGACGTCCCAAGCGCTCCGACAATGGCGGACCGCCGCTCGATGATTACAAGGGCCCACCATGGGGCAAGGGCGATCCCTACATCTTCCTGGCCTGGCAGGCAGCGCATGCCAAGGCGTGGAAGGCGCCAAGCCGTGACGTGATGCTGATGCGCATGGAAAAGGCCGAGCGGCTTGGCCTGACCTATGAGGAATACACGCTCGAAATCCTCGAACGCGGGCTGCATCTGCAGCCGAAAGACACCGATCGCATCGCCGCGATCAAGGCGAGACGAAAGCGGCGCCGCGTCGCGCGTCTGGATTAGCAAGGGAAGGTGCCGGCATGAGTTCCATCGAAATCAGGTCGCTGACTGCTGAAACGCGCGGCATGCTGGCCGACCTACTGATCGAGACGGTCGCGGCCGGCGGCTCCGTCAGCTTCATGCATCCCTTATCCAGGCAAGCAGCGGAAACTTTCTGGAGCAACTCGTTGATGGCAGCAGAGAGAGGCGAAAGAGCGGTGCTGGGCGCTTGGTATGGCGACGCGTTGGTCGGCACCGTCACCTTGCTGCTCGACTTTCCGGTCAATCAGCCGCATCGGGCCGAGATCGCCAAGCTGATGACCCGCGTCGAACACCGCGGCAAGGGCATAGCGAGCCGGCTGATGCGGGCGGCCGAAACGCTCGCCGTCGAGAAAGGCCGCACGCTTCTGGTGCTGGACACCGCAACCGAGGAGGGCGCTTCCGGCCTTTACGAAAAACTCGGCTTCACGCTCACTGGCGAAATACCGGACTTTGCCCTGAAACCGCATGGCGGGCTGACCGGCACGCTCATCTACTGGAAGCGCATCGGCGGCGCTGCCTAACCCTTGTGGTGAACCTCTTGCAGCGCGTAGACCGGCGTGGCGATGCCTTCCATGCGCGCCTTCAGCTGCAGCGCCAGGAACTGGGAGTAATGGCGCGACTGGTGCAAATTGCCGCCATGGAACCACAGCGCCTCCTGCTGCGTCGGCTTCCACATGTTGCGGAGCTCGCCTTCCCAGGGGCCTGGGTCCTTGGTGGTGTTGGAGCCGAGGCCCCAGCATTTGCCGACCTTGTCTGCGACCTCTGGTGAGATCAAATCGGCCGCCCAGCCGTTCATCGAACCATAGCCGGTGGCGTAGACGATGAGATCGGCCGGCAGTTCCGATCCATCGCTGAGCAGGACCGAATGCTCCTTGATCTCCTTCACGTCGACACCGCTTTTCAGCTTGATCGACCCGTCGATGATCAGGTCGGATGCGCCGACATCGATGTAATAGCCCGAGCCGCGCCGCAGATATTTCATGAACAGGCCGGAGCCGTCATCGCCCCAGTCAAGCATGAAGCCGGCCTTCTCCAGGCCCTTGTAGAATTTGTCGTCGCGCTTCTTCATCTCGGCATAGGCCGGGATCTGGAATTCGTGCAGGATCTTGTAGGGCAGGGAGGCAAAGACGAGGTCGGCCTTGGCTGTGGTCATACCGCTCGCGACCGCCTTTTCCGAATAGAGGGAGCCCAGGCCGATCTCCATCAGCGTGTCCGACTTGACGATGTGCGTGGTCGAGCGCTGCACCATGGTGACGTCGGCGCCGGCCTCCCAAAGGGCTGCTGCAATGTCGTGGGCGGAGTTGTTCGAGCCGATGACGACAGCTTGTCTGCCGACATAGGCATCGGGTCCCGGATGCTTCGAGGAGTGATGCTGGTCGCCCTTGAATGTGTCCATGCCCTTGAAGTTCGGCATGTTGGCCTTGCCGGATTGCCCCGTGGCCAGCACCAATTGTTTCGGCTTCAGCGTGATGTCCTTGCCGTCGCGGCGCACCACCACCGTCCATTCCTTCTTGCTGTCGTCATAGACAGCGCTCATGGCCTCGGTCGACGACCAGTAGTTCAGCTCCATTACCTTGGCGTACATTTCCAGCCAGTCGCCGATCTTGTCCTTGGGCGCGAAGACCGGCCAGTTCCTGGGAAAGTCGATATAGGGCAGATGGTCGTACCAGACCGGATCGTGCAGGCAGAGCGATTTGTAGCGCTTGCGCCAGCTGTCGCCGGCCCGTTCGTTCTTCTCGACGATGATGGTCGGCACGCCGAGCTGCCGCAGCCGCGCGCCGAGCGCGATGCCGCCCTGGCCGCCGCCAATGATGAGCGTATAGGGCTGCGTCTTGAAGCCGAGCTCGGCGGCCTCCTTCTCGCGCTCCTCCTTCCAGGTCGGGCGGTTCTTGCCATGGCCGTGCTTGGCGCCGAGCGGGCGGTCGAAGCCGGCCGGCTCCTCATGGCCCTTGAGCTCGACCATGGTGGTGAGCAGCGTCCAGATCTTGCCGTCCTTCAGCCGGATGTGGCCGAAGCCGCGCGCCACGGACGTCTCGAAACTGATCCAGCCGTCGAGCACGCCGTCGCTTTCCGTGGCATCCTCGCCCCTGGCGATCGCCCAGTTCGACGGTTTGGTCCTGGCCAACTGGCTGACCAGCATGTCGCGCACCTGATCGCGGCCTTCCATCGTCTTGATGTTCCAGGTGAAGGTAACAAGATCGCGCCAAAAACAATCCTCCTGGAAGCAGGCGACCGCCTTGTCGATGTCGCCGGCGGTGAGTGCCGCGCCGAAGCGATCGAGCAGGTCGGAAAGCTTCTTGTTGGGGGCCTTGTCGAGCATTGAATTTCCTCCGCGATTTTTCTTGGCCGCCTGTAGCGAGCGGAACCCTGCCGAAGCTTGACGTCCGGCCTGGCGCAGTATCGCGACAAATTATGCGCCGCGTCACGTCGTCCAATAGTTTGCCGCGTATTCAGGGGCTTATCGGGAAATCGGGACGCCGAAGACCGTTGCGAACCAGCGGCGGACCGCTTCTTCGGCCGGGCTCAGATGCGCGCCCGAAGGTGCGGTCAGATAGTGGCCGGCACCGCTCGACAGCGTAAAGCCGGACAGGGTAACGAGAGATCCTTCGCGCAGTGCCGCGTCGGCCAACGGTCGCGATCCCAGCACCATGCCGGCGCCGTGCTTCGCCGCCTCCAACGCGGTAACGAAACTGTCGAATTTGTGCGTGGGCCCGAGCGCCGGCTTCATCCGGGCGACGGCGAACCACTCGCCCCACATTTCCCGCGCGCCGACCACTGTAAGTCTCGGCAATCCTGTCCAATCCTTGGCCTTGGCGAGATGCGGCGACGCCATCGGCGTTAAGGTTTCGCGGGTGAGGCGGTCGGCCTGCCGTCCGGCAAAGGAGCCGGAGCCAATGCCGAATCGGATGTCGAGACCCACAAAGCGCTCGCCGTAATCGGCCGGTGTGTGGATGGTCTCGATCTGCAGCTGGACGAAGGGCAGGTCCTTGGCCATTTGCGGCAGCTTCGGCGCGATCATCAGCACGGCAAACGAGATCGGCGAGCGTATCGTCACGCTCTGGACGGTCTTGGGTTCGAACAACTCGCGCGTGCTGTTGGCGATCACGGCAAAGGCCGATTGCAGATGCGGCAGGTAGGCGGCACCCTCCGGCGTCAATTCGACGCCGCGCGCCAGGCGGATGAACAGCGGCTGCTTCAACCGCTCTTCGAGAGAACGGATGTGCTGGCTGACCGCAGCCTGGGTCAGGCCAAGCTCGGCCGCGGCGGCGGTGAAATTCGACAGCCGCGCGGCGGCCTCGAAACTCCGCAGCCAGTCGAGCGGCGGCAAGGGCAGGGTTGTTTGAGGCATAAACCGTTTATGGCCTTTGGCCGCAAAATGATAATTTGAGTTATGCCTTCGACATCATCACGATGCAACCGGAAACCCTGCGGAGTTGGCTGCGGGGCGCAGCGGACAGGAACGGATCTCCATGCTTACCCAGGCGCTGATCGGCGACGAAGGAAGAACGATCGACCTCGGTTGGAAGGACGGCGCGCGCACTCGCTTTCACGCCATGTGGTTGCGCGACAATGCGCTCGACGACAAGACGCGCAGCGCCGGCAACGGCCAGCGGCTGATCACCATTCTCGACATTCCGGCGCAAACGCGGATCGGCGCAGCCGCGATCAAGGGCGATGCGCTTGAAGTCAGTTTCGAACCGGAGGGAAAGACGGTGCGCTTTCCTGCGGCATGGCTGAGCGCCAATGCCTATGACCGCGATGCCGCCCGACAGCCCGGCTGGACAGGCGAGGGCACCGTGCGATGGACCAGGGCCTCTATGCAGAATTCGGTGCCGCGCGCCGGCTATGTCGCGGCCAGCCGCGACCGCGCCGTCTTGCGGCAATGGCTGTCGGCGGTGAAGACCTACGGCTTCGCGGTGATGGACGATCTGCCGGCCGAATCCGGGGCGCTGTGCAAAGTGTCCGATCTGTTCGGCTATATCAGGGAGACCAATTACGGCCGCTGGTTCGAGGTGCGCGCCGAGGTCAATCCAACCAATCTGGCCTACACCAATCTTGGCCTGCAGGCGCATACCGACAACCCCTATCGTGATCCGGTGCCGACCTTGCAGATCCTGTCGTGTATCGAAAACACGGTCGAGGGCGGCGAATCCAGCGTCGTCGATGGTTTTGCCGTGGCGGCCGCGCTGCAGGCCGAAAACCCCGAAGGCTTCCGGCTGTTGAGTTCATACCCGGCGCGCTTCGAATATGCCGGCTCGTCGGGCGTGCGATTGCAGGCCAAGCGGCCGATGATCGAGCTCGGGCCGGATGGCGAACTCATCGCCATCCGCTTCAACAACCGCTCGCTGGCGCCGACCGTCGATGTGCCGTTCGCGGAGATGGAGGCCTACTACGCCGCCTATCGCCGGTTTGCCGAACTGATCGAGGATCCGTCCTTCGAAGTGACCTTCAAGCTCGAGGCGGGCCAGGCCTTCATCGTCGACAACACCCGCGTCATGCATGCCCGCAAGCAGTTCTCCGGCGCCGGCAAGCGCTGGCTGCAGGGCTGCTACGCCGACAAGGATGGCCTTTTGTCGACGCTGTCGGCGATCGAACACGAATTCAAGGAAGCAGCGGAATGAGCAGCCAGGATTTGAACGCGAGCAACATCGTCGAATTCATCGCCGATATTTTCGAACGCCGAGGGGCTGAATCCTATCTCGGCGAACCCGTCACCATGTCGGAGCACATGTTGCAGGGCGCCTGGTTCGCCGAAAAGGACGGCGCGCCCGATGTGCTGGTGGCGGCAGCACTGCTGCACGATATCGGCCACTACACCAGCGAGTTCGGCACCTATTCGCCCGACGATGTCGAGGACAAGCATCATGACGAAGCCGGCGGCGAGGTGCTGGCGCCGTTCTTTCCACCGGTGATCGTCGAATGCGTCAGGCTGCATGTCGCGGCCAAGCGCTACCTCTGCGCTACCGACCCCACCTATTTCGGCAGGCTGTCGCAGGCCTCGGTCCACACGCTGTCGCTGCAAGGCGGGCCGATGAATGCCGAAGAGGTGGCCGAGTTCCGCAAGAACCCGTTCCACGAGGAAGCGGTGCGGGTTCGCATCTGGGACGAGGCCGGCAAGATCGCCAACATGAAGACCCGGGCATTTCGCGACTACATGCCGCTGCTGCAGCGGGTTGTCCGCGACTTCGCCAATCGCGCCTGATCGCAATCCGGGGAAGGAACGGCATATGCACCGTTTCGACGGCAAACATGCGCTAACCGTATGCCGCCGCAGACTTGCCGCGAGCGTCTGCGTGCGCAGGCGCTCGCGCCTCGCTGCCGATCCCTACCGGTGACGAGCCTTGTCACCGCGGATTTTATTGCGACATCCGTCGGCGCGGCCCAAGATCAGTAGGTCAGACTTCGGTGTATATTTGACTCAGACGAAGGTCTGAGAATCGAGCTGCAAGCACGAAAGGAGAGTTTCCTCAGCGTTTGTGAGCCGCAATTTTGGGCTGTTCATTCTTGAATACCGTGACACATCATGATGTGATGGTGGCATGAATGGAGAAAGGCAGCCCCTGTTTTCATCCGTGCGTCGCCGGGCGTACTTTAGCTTGCGCGTATTCGCGGCGGTTGCGGTGACGATGCCGGTGCTTGGTCTGCGGTTGAGCCATGTCGACGGTTACAAGATCGAATTCGCCGCCGCCAGCGCCAAGAGCGGAAACAATGGCAATGGTAACGGTGGTGGCAACGGTAGTGGTAACGGTAATGGCTCAGGCGGCAACGCCGGGAATGGCAACGCCAACGGAAAGGGAAAAAATGGTGCCGGCGACAACGCCGCCGGTAGCCAAGCTCCCAGTAGCCAAGTCAATGCCGCTGGCGACACGGTGACGGTACAGGGCGCCAAAATCCAGGTCGTGCATCGCGATGGATTCAGCGAAAGCATCGAGGCCGGCCGCTTCACTATGAAGGATCCGCTTGGAAGGACAATTGTCGAACGCGCCGTAAGGGCCTCCGACATTGCTCGTCTGAAAGGGCTGTAACTGTTGGTTCGCCAACCAGCATCCGACCTTCAGACAAGCCCCGATCTCCCTATACAAGACCCGTTTTGGGCGCGTGCATAAGAATGGCTGCTTCGGTGCGGTTTCGCACCTTTAGCTTTTGAAATATCCGAGTCATGTGGTGTTTTACCGTTTTCTCCTGCAGGTTGAGACGTTTGGCGACTTCTTTATTGCTCAGTCCTTCGCCTACCAAGGAGATTATCCCAAGCTCGCGTCCCGAGAGATTGGCAACGAGATCGGTTGTGCGCTTTTCCGGCCGGATCAGTTCATTCAAAAGCTGCGCTGACAGGGTCGGCGAAACATATTTTTTTCCTGCGGCTATATAAGTCAGCACCTCGGCCAGCGATGCCGCCCCAATCCCTTTCAGCACATATCCGCGTACGCCCAGCCTGAGCGCCGTTGCCAAATCGGCGTTCGCCTCCGAGACGGTGAGCATGACGATCTTGCAGTCAGGCTGAGTTGCAAGAATATTTTCCGCTGCCGCCAGACCCCCTCCCGGCAAACTGATGTCTAGCAGCAATATGTCGGGATTTGCCAAGGCCGCAAGCTGTTCGGCATCCGTCGCGGTTTCGCCCGCACCAACGACTTCGAAGCCGCCGATTTCGGCGAGGCTGCGAGCCACACCCTCGCGAAACAGCGGATGATCATCAACAATGGCAATCCTTATGGGAGCGGTCATTTCTGGTCCTCGATGTTGAGCGTTATGGTCAGCCGGGTCCCCCTGGGGCTCGAAAAGGTCTCGAAGTGACCTCCGATACTTTCGATACGTTCCCTCATACCGGCGAGTCCAAGTCCTTCACACGATCCCGACTGGAATCCAGGGCCGTGATCAAGCACTTGAATGAGGAGCTTGCCCTGCGTCACTCTCGCCTTGACAGCCTGCCCCTTGCCCAGACCGTGTCGCCAGGCATTGTTCAGCCCCTCCTGCGCGAAGCGAAAGATGCTTATTTTCTCGGACGTCCCCAGGTCGGGCAGGCGAGATGGCAGTGAAAGCGATACGGAGGAGGCCGTCCGGCGTTCATGTTCGGCAACCGCAAGCCGCAATATCTCCGCGACTGTCGAAGCTTCGATCTGTGGCAGCACGAGGCCGGTGCAGATGGCGCGGATCTCCCGCATCGCCTCGTCCAACGTATGATGGATATCGGCGATCTCGGTCTTCCGGTGGCTTGGGGATGCGGCGGGATCGAGCAGCAGAGGGCTGTCCATGCGCAGCGCAGCCAGTGCGACCAGCTGAGCTGGACCGTCATGCAAATCAGACCCGATGCGACGCAAGTAACGCTCGTTGATTGCCGTTGCGCGGCGCGACGCCTGCTGGACGCGCTCCCGCAAAGCGGAATTCTGCTCCAAAAGCAACTGAAGTTCGGCCACTTGTGTCTCAAGCGCTGAACGCTGCGTTTCGATAGTGCTGCTGCCGCGAAGCACGATTCCCGAGAGCATCGCCAAGGCGACCGCGGTCGCGCCAGCCACGAGCAGCCAGCTCGACCATAGTGCCGAGTTTAAAGTGCCCTGAAGATCGTCGGCTATCTCGTAGAACTCGGAAACGGCCACAACATCGCCCGACCACGGCTCTCGAACCGGATTGTAGATCTCGAGCAGCGAGGCGGTGGGGCTCTTCCGTTCCTTCCTTTCATTTTCGTCCAGATCATTGAATTGCGCCACCACGTTTCCACCGAACGCATGCAGCAAGTTCGCATTTGGCTCGAAGGTCTGGCCGATAAGAGCCGCGTCTTTGGCGTACAGCACCTTGCCATCACGCCGCCAAAGCACGAACGACGCCAGTTTTTTGCCGAGAGCACCCTGGTCCAGGGTTTCATCGAGCGCCCGTTTAACGGTGTCGCTGAGCTGCTGGCTTTTGCGCATATCCGGCAGGATTGGCGCGATGACACTGTCGACGTAAAGCGCGGTCGTGCTTGCAGAGTTGCGGATCACTCCATCTCGTATTTGCGAGGTGACCCATAGGCCGACGACCAGCATCAGCGACAGCAGCCCAATGCTTCCGACTATGATGAACTGCCAAGCCAACGATAGCCTGTTCCAGTTTTGATAGAGACTATCAATGTAGCGCACGTCTCAACCGACCCCGCGACTTTGGCCGCGCCAAAATGCCTAAGCCATCCTACATCTAGAACGGTCGATGGTGCGAGCAAGCGCTAGGTTGAATTGCCGGGGAAACCGCAATTTCAGGGCATGATCCCACCGCCACCCGCGGGGAACGGCGGTGGGATCAGCGTTACTGTATGATCTTGACGATCTTCCGCGTGCCGGGGTCGACCAGCACGGTTCGCCCGTCGACCACAACGTAGCGATACTTGACGCTCGGCACTTCATGCAGTTCCACCGTGTCGGGAATGGCGGTCCCCACGTTCAATTCGACACCTGGAATCTTCACCGACGCAAGGGGCTGCTTTTTCACGTATTCGCGCACAACCGTTTCCTGCTCCGGCGCGATGATGACGTCTTGAGCGGCAACTACGCCCGCGCTCGCGAGCAGCAAGAATCCGGCAATTGCGGTCGACTGGTACATGGTCGTCATGATTCTCTCCTTCATCAACGCTCATGCATCTTGCGCGAGCTCGATTCCGATACGGTGGTTGTTGGTGAGGTTGATGCACACCGCAAGCCGAACGGGCTTTTCGCGGCTGCGTTCCCGCGTGGGGCTTCGGTCCGGGCGTCATCGGGCCAATGGACTATAGGGAGAGGGACCAAAGTCTGGTGCCAGGCTGTAGAGGTCCTAGAGCCTCCTCAGGGCGGAACACAGGGTTCTCGGCATCGTTGAGATCAGCACTTGTGGGAGGCGTTAATGGACAACAGCGTCCATCAGGCACGATGGTTGCTCTTGCCTGTTTTCGGGGTAGCCATCCTGGTCATGACGACGGGAGTACTTCTAAGCTTGTGAGGCTGGTGTCATCGCTATGGGATCACAAGCTCAGAAAAAAGCAAAAATCTTGCGTTGCATTAATTTTTTGATGCAATTTGTAGCTGATTGTTGGCAAAACTACTGCCTACATTTATTGGTCTTCTTAGAAGCCCGATTTTATTCGCAAAATGCGGAACAAAGTATTTTTGACAGAGTTGGCTAGGCTGAGGGACCGACTCTTTAAGGAGAAAGCAGATGAAACATGTGTTGATCACGAGCATGATTGCGCTTGGCGTCGGGTGCGGCGCCGCGATCGCCCAGACCCAGGCTGTGCAGCCGAGCGGCGGCGACAACTGCGCCGCTGGCGCGGCCAATTGCCAGAAGGGCGGCAAGGCCGGCGAACAGGCGCAAGGCAAGATGAAGTCACAGACCGATCAGAATGCACAGGGCCAGGCTGGCGCCACGACCGATCAGCAGGCTCAGGGCAAAGCCAAGCTCAAGACGGATGAACAGGCACAGGGCAAGGCCGGGACCAGTACCGAGCAGAATGCTCAGGGTCAGGCCGGCGCCACGACCGATCAGCAGGCTCAGGGCAAGGCCAAGCTCAAGACGGATGAACAGGCCCAGGGCAAGGCCGGGACCAGCACCGAGCAGAATGCTCAGGGCCAGACCGGCACCAGCACCGAGAAGCAGGCTCAGGGCAAGGCCAAGCTCAAGACGGATGAACAGGCCCAAGGCAAGGCCGGGACCAGCACCGAGCAGAACGCTCAGGGCCAGACCGGCACCAGCACCGAGAAGCAGGCTCAGGGCAAAGCCGGGACCAGCACCGAGCAGAACGCTCAGGGCCAGACCGGCACCAGCACGGACCAGCAGGCCCAGGGCAAGGCCGGGACCACCACCGAGCAGAACGCTCAGGGCAACACAAACGTTCAGACCGACCAGGGCAATACGGCCTCGATCAACAACGTGACAGTCGAGCAGAAGACGCAGGTCACGCAGATCATCCACGAGACCAGGGTTGAGCCGGTGAAGAACGTCGACTTCGACATTTCGGTCGGCATCGAGGTGCCGCGGCACAAAGTGCGCCTGCACCGTCTGCCGGCGCGCATTGTCAAGATCGTCCCGGCTTACGAATCCTATGAGTACTTCGTGCTGGCCGACGGGCGCATCGTCATCGTCGACCCGGATACGTACAAGATCGTGCTGATCCTGACGTGACACGGCAGTGACTCTTGTTCCCGGCGCGGTGCGATTGAGGGGTATCGTATGCGCCGCGGTGGCCCGCCGACCAGAGGCGGCGGGCCACTTGCTTTCTCTTTGGCATCGCGCGTTTTTCCCGTTGACACCTTGCCTTTCACCCTCGTAGTGTCCGCCACGATGAAAAAGGCACTCATTCTCGTAGGAAAGCGCGTGGGCAAGGCGGTGTAACCGCCGGGCGAAAACCTCCCATGCGCAACACACAGGCTCCCATCGGGGGCCTTTTTTATTGCCCGAAACACGACTAAACGACCAGCAATCGCCTCATGGCTAGAAGTACGGGACCAGACCGATGAGCAACGGACAGAACGAACGGCGCGAAATGCCAAACAGGGAAATGACTGGCGCCGAAATGGTGGTGCAGGCGCTGAAGGACAATGGCGTCAAGCATGTCTTCGGTTATCCCGGCGGCGCGGTGCTTCCGATCTATGACGAAATCTTCCAGCAGGACGAGGTCGAGCACATCCTCGTCCGCCACGAGCAAGGCGCAGGGCATGCGGCCGAAGGCTATGCCCGCTCGACCGGCAAGGCCGGCGTCATGCTGGTGACCTCCGGCCCGGGCGCCACCAATGCGGTGACGCCGCTGCAGGATGCGCTGATGGATTCGATCCCGCTGGTCTGCCTGACCGGGCAGGTGCCGACTTCGCTGATCGGCTCCGACGCGTTTCAGGAGTGCGACACGGTCGGCATCACGCGCCCCTGCACCAAGCACAACTGGCTGGTGAAGGACGTCAACGAATTGGCCGCCACCATCCATGAGGCCTTCCATGTCGCGACGACCGGCCGCCCCGGCCCGGTGGTGGTCGACATTCCGAAGGATGTGCAGTTCGCCAAAGGCATCTATGTGCCGCCGCAGGCGGCGCCGCGCACCAGCTACCAGCCGAAGGTCCAGGGCGACCTGGAAAAGATCAAGGCCGCCGTCGAACTGATGGCCAGCGCCAAGAAGCCGATCATCTATTCGGGCGGCGGCGTCATCAACTCCGGTCCGGAGGCCAGCCATCTGCTGCGCGAACTGGTCGACCTCACCGGCTTCCCGATCACCTCGACGCTGATGGGCCTCGGCGCGTATCCGGCATCGGGCAAGAACTGGATGGGCATGCTGGGCATGCACGGCACTTATGAAGCCAATATGGCGATGCATGATTGCGACGTGATGATCTGCATCGGCGCGCGCTTCGACGACCGCATCACCGGACGGCTGACCGCCTTCTCGCCCAACTCGAAGAAGATCCACATCGACATCGATCCATCGTCGATCAACAAGAACGTGCACACGGAAGTGCCCATCATCGGCGATGTCGGCCGGGTGCTGGAGGACATGGTGCGGCTGTGGCGGGCGAGCGCCAAGGCCGACAAGAAGGCGCTCCATCCCTGGTGGGAGCAGATCGCCAAATGGCGCGCGCGTGACTCGCTCGCGTTCAAGATGAACCACGATGTGATCATGCCGCAATATGCCATCCAGCGGCTCTACGAACTGACCAAGGACATGGACACCTACATCACCACCGAGGTCGGCCAGCACCAGATGTGGGCGGCGCAGCACTATCATTTCGAGAAGCCGAACCGCTGGATGACGTCGGGCGGGTTGGGCACGATGGGATACGGCCTGCCGGCGGCGCTCGGCGTGCAGATCGCGCACCCGGATGCGCTGGTCATCGACATCGCAGGCGATGCCTCGGTGCAGATGACGATGCAGGAGATGAGCGCGGCGGTGCAGCACAATGCGCCGATCAAGATCTTCATCCTCAACAACCAGTATATGGGCATGGTGCGCCAGTGGCAGCAATTGCTGCACGGCAACCGTCTGTCGCATTCCTACACCGAAGCGATGCCCGACTTCGTCAAGCTGGCCGACGCATATGGCGGTCATGGCATTCGCTGCGAGAAACCGGACGAGCTGGACGATGCGATCAAGGAGATGATCGCGGTGAAGAAGCCGGTGCTGTTCGATTGCCGGGTGGCGACGCTCGCCAACTGCTTCCCGATGATCCCGTCGGGCAAGGCGCATAATGAAATGCTCCTGCCCGACGAGGCGACCGACGAAGCCGTGGCCAACGCCATCGACGCCAAGGGCAGGGAACTGGTCTAGGTCCAAGCCGGGGCAGGGCTGTCGCGAGAAGCCGTGCGCAAACAGAGAATTAGCTCAAAGTCTGAAATCGAGATTCATGTCATGAACGCACAGCTTCAACCGACCGGCTCCGCCTATTTCATCGCCAAGGAAACGGAAAAGCCGGAGAACCACACGCTCTCCGTTCTGGTCGACAATGAGCCCGGCGTGCTTGCCCGGGTCATCGGCCTGTTTTCCGGCCGCGGTTATAACATCGAGAGTCTCACCGTCTCCGAGACCGAACACGAGAAGCACCTGTCACGCATCACCATCGTGACGCGCGGCACGCCGCATGTGCTGGAGCAGATCAAGCACCAGCTCGAGCGCATCGTGCCGGTGCACCGCGTCGTCGATCTCACCGTGCGCTCGCACGAGTTCGGCCAGGAGCGGCCGCTGGAACGCGAGCTGGCGCTGGTCAAGGTCGCCGGCACTGGCGAAGCCCGCGTCGAGGCGCTGCGTCTGGCGGATGCGTTTCGCGCGTCGGTCATCGACGCCAACACCGAGCACTTCATCTTCGAGATTACCGGCAAGGGTTCGAAGCTCGACCAGTTCATCGCCATCATGAAGCCGCTCGGCCTGGTCGAGATATGCCGCACCGGCGTGGCGGCGATGAATCGCGGCCCGCAAGGGATGTAGTCTCAGTCCAACTATTTTACCGGCTTGGGATCGACCTTGCCGCTCGCCAGATTCTTACTCTCCCTTTTGATCGGGCGTGATACCGGACAGACGTCCTGGACGAAGCCGTTCAGCGTGTTAACCAGATTGTTCTGGACCAGCGAGTAGCGGATGAATTGTCCCTGCCGCTCCCTGGCGATGAGGCCGGCCGTCTCCAGGATGCTCAGATGCTGCGAGATCGACGGCTTCGACATGTCGAAGCGCGCCGCGATCTCGCCCGCGGTCAGCGAGGAGTGGGCGAGATAGGCGAGGATCTTGCGCCTCGGCTGCGATGACAGCGCCTCGAACACGCGCTGTATGGCGCTGCTTGCCCCGATAGCCGTGTCGCCATCCGCTGCATTGTCTTCGATCACCGCCTGCCTCTGTCGTTTCGCTTCCGGTATTTAGTCTATTGCCTAAATACCTAAATCGGAATAGTAGATAGTTAGCTTATTGCCTAAATAAGCGCCGGCGCGCCGGAAGGCAAGGCTCTTTGGTACGGAAATGTTTCCTGCAGAGGAGGGGTACCGATGAAGACCGTATCCACAGGCAGAATGATCTCGCAGCCCTTGAGCGATGCCGAAGATGGCGAGGTCGTCTGGATGCCGGCCAAGTCGATCTGGGTCGGTGCGATGACGCTGATTGCGTTGGTGTTCGGGCCGCTGACCTTCAGCTGGAGCGCTTTCGCCCTGTTCGTAGCGACGACGGCGGTGACGATCTGCGCCGGACACTCGGTCGGCATGCATCGCCTGCTCATCCATCGCTCGTTCAAGGTTCACATCTGGCTCGAACACGCGCTGGTCTATCTCGGCACGCTCGTCGGCATGGCCGGTCCGTTCGGCATGATCTATGCGCATGACATACGAGACTGGGCGCAGCGCCAGACGGCCTGCCACGAGCTGCACGCCCACCGCCGGCCTTTCTTCACCGACGCTTTCTGGCAAATGCATTGCGCCGTGGCGTTGCGCAATCCGCCTGACTTCGTCATCGAGCCGTCGATCCGCAACGACCGCTTCTACAGATTTGTCGAGCGGACCTGGATGCTGCAGCAACTGCCGTGGACGATCCTTTTCTTTCTGCTCGGCGGGTGGAGCTGGGTGGTCTGGGGCATTGCGGTGCGGATCTCGGTGTCGCTGACCGGGCATTGGCTGGTCGGGCATTTCGCACATCGCAGCGGGCAGCAGGGCTGGCGCGTCGATGGCGTTGCCGTGCAGGGCTACAACCTGCCGCGTTTCGGCCTGGTGACCTTTGGCGAGAGTTTCCACGGCAATCACCATGCGTTTCCCGAATCCGCAAAGCTCGGCCTGGAACGCGGGCAGATCGATCTCGGCTGGCTCTTCATCCGCATCCTGGCTGCCCTCGGCCTCGCGCATGGCGTGAAGCTTCCCGGGAACACGCCGAGGCGCAAAGGTCTGCGGCGTGTGGCTGGCCATCAGGAGGCGGCCGCCGCTCCCAGCCTGTTGTCGGCGCGGGCCCACGGCAGGTAGACTGTGCCGGCCTGGCTGGCTCGGGATAGACGGATCACGGCGGGGCGCTTTGGACCAATGGAATGAGGTTGCGTCCAGCGCCCTGTCGATTTAAGTCAGCATTGCTGACCTTTGTGAGCCGTCATGACCCTCGACGCTTTCCTTGCCCTTTTGGTCTACGCCTTCGTGACCTCGATCACGCCGGGGCCGAACAACCTCATGCTCTTGGCGTCGGGCGTGAATTTCGGCCTCGTCAGAACCATTCCGCATATGCTGGGCATCAGCATGGGTTTCCTGGTGCTGTTGCTTGCCGTCGGCTTCGGCCTGGGCGCGGTGCTGACGGCGTTTCCGGCCTTGCACACCGGATTGAAGATCGCCGGCGCTGCCTATCTGCTCTATCTCGCCTGGAAGATCGCCATGTCGCGCTCGCTGTCCAGCAAGGGGGAGACGGAGGCACGGCCGATGCGCTTCATCGAGGCAGCCGCATTCCAGTGGGTCAATGCGAAAGCCTGGGTGATGGCGATCACCGCCATGGCCGTCTACTCCAATCCGGACCACCCGTTCCTGTCGGTGGCGCTGATCGCGATCGCCTTCACCGTCGTCAACCTGCCGAGCGTCTCGGTGTGGGCCGGTTTCGGCACGGCGCTGCGCGGGTTCCTGTCGGATCCGGTGAGGCTGAAATGGTTCAACATCGCCATGGGTGTGCTCTTGGGGGCGACGCTCTGGCCGATGCTGAAGTAGACGCATCCCGCCTGAGATCTCAACCGCATCCTGGCTGGTTTTCCGACTGCTGAGCCGGCTGCATAGTCATTGTGCAGTGCACATTAAATCTTCGTAATGCCGTGTTTTGGCCCTTTTCCGACAAATGTGCGTCCTATCTACTTCGGCGAGATCGCGGCAAGACGCCGTGATTGGGTAGAATGAGACCACCGGGTTCGGCGTGTCGGATCATAGGGCTTTCAGTCGATGCGCGGAAAAGTCGTTCTGGCGGTGGTGGTGGCAGCGGCCTGTGTCGCCGCGGCATGGGTCTATTTTTCGCCGGCGGCAATGAGCAGTCTGCGGCAGATGCTGCCGGGCGCCAGGCAGGCGGCAGCAACGGACAAGCCGGCTGGATCGGACAAGGCTTCGGCCGACAAGGCTGGGGGCAAATCCGGCGCCGGCGGTAATGCCGCCCGTTCGGCCTCGATCGTCTCGGCCACCGCGACAATGGCCGATTTTCCGATCCGCCGTTACGCCATCGGCTTCGTGTCTTCGCCGGCCGTGGTCAACATCAACGCCCGCGTGTCCAGCCAGATCGTATCGATCGACGTCAAGGACGGCCAGATGGTGAAGGCCGGCGACCTGCTGTTCTCGCTCGACGACAGGGCGCTCAAGGCGCAGCTTGCCAAGGATCAGGCGACGCTCGCCAAGGACCAGGCGCTGCTAACCAGTTCGGGCTCCGACCTTCAGCGCGCCAAGGATCTCGTCGCCAAGCAGGCCGGCACGCAGCAGACCTACGACCAGGCGGTGGCGGCGCAAAAGGCTGCCGCGGCGACGGTCGATGCCGACAAGGCGACGATCGACGCCGACAATGTCCAGCTCGGCTTTGCCAGCATCAAGGCGCCGATTGCCGGCCGGCTGGGCGCGGTCAACGTTTCGGTCGGTGACCTGGTCACCTTGAGCAACGGCAACTCGAGCACGGCCACGCCGCTGGTGACGATCACCGAGATGGATCCGCTGCAAGTCAACTTCAACCTGCCGGAGAGCAACCTGGCGCTGCTGCACAAGGCGCTGGCCAACCCGCAGCAAGGCGCGGTGACGCTGACCAAGGATGGCGATCCGACGCCGATCGGCAAGGGCACGCTCGACTTCGTCGATTCCAGCGTCGACACCGCGTCCGGCACCATCGCGACACGGGCGAGCATTCCCAATGCCGATCTTTCACTGTGGCCCGGCCAGTATGTGAATGTCGTGCTCGACGCCGGCATCATGCCGCAGATGACATCCATCCCGACGGTCGCGATCCAGCCCAGCCAGAAGGGGCCGTTCGTCTATGCCGTCAAGCCGGACAACACGGTCGAGATGCGGCCGGTGCAGGTGGCGCTGACCGAAGGCGAAAACAGCGCCATCAGCGAGGGCGTCAAGTCGGGCGAGAAGGTTGTCGTCGAGGGCCAAACCAGGCTGAAGGACGGCGCCAGCGTGCATGAAGGCAAGGCAACTGCCGGCCGTCAGGCAGCGCCTAAGGTGGCGGAAGCCGACAAAGCCGGCGGAGCTGCCCAATGATCTCAGAATTCTGCATAAGAAGGCCCGTCGCGACGCTGCTGATGTCGTTCGCCCTCGTGCTGGGCGGGCTGTTTGCCTACAAGTTCCTGCCGGTGGCGGCGCTGCCGAGCGCCGAATTCCCGGTCGTCAATGTCTCGGCCAACCTGGCCGGCGCGTCACCCGAAACCATGGCCACTTCGGTGGCGACGCCGCTGATCAAGCAGTTCGCCACCATTGCCGGCATCGATTCCATCTCAACCAGCAATTCGCTGGGACGCACGTCCATTGCCATCCAGTTCGTGCTCAACCGGGATATCGACGCGGCGGCCGCCGACGTGCAGGCGGCGATCGCACGCACGCAGCGGCAACTGCCGCCCGAGATGACAGCGCCGCCGAGCTATCGCAAGGTAAATCCGGCCGACGCGCCGATCCTTCTGATGTCGCTGGTCAGCGACACGGTTCCGCTCACCGACCTCGACGCCTTCGCCGAAAACGTCATCTCGCCCTCGCTGTCGACCATCGACGGCGTGGCGCAGGTGTCGATCTTCGGCCAGCAGAAATATGCGGTGCGCGTGCAGATCGACCCGACGGCGCTGGCGGCGCGCGGCATTTCGATCGACCAGCTGCAGACGGCAATCGCGTCGGCCAACTCCAACACGCCGCTCGGCGTCTTGCAGAACGACAAGCAGCAGCTGA
The DNA here is from genome assembly GCF_040320605.1 of Mesorhizobium sp. M0659. NCBI lineage: Bacteria > Pseudomonadati > Pseudomonadota > Alphaproteobacteria > Hyphomicrobiales > Phyllobacteriaceae > Mesorhizobium > Mesorhizobium sp. M0659. The sequence continues at coordinate 8,748 of NZ_JAMYPY010000033.1, read as the reverse complement.
CCATCACGGCCAATACGCAGCTCACCGATGCCGCCGGGTTCTCCAACCTCATCATCGCCACCAAGAACGGCCATCCGGTGCGGCTGGGCGAGGTGACGCGCGTCATCGACTCGGTCGAGACCACGACGACTGCAAGCTGGTATGACGGCACGCGCGCCATCATCCTGGCGGTGCAGCGCCAGCCCGACGCCAACACGGTCGACGTCGTCGACAAGGTCAAGGCGATGCTGCCGTCGTTCAAGGACCAAATGCCGGCCGCCGCCGACATCAAGCTGCTCAACGACCGTTCGACCTCGATCCGCCAGGCCGTCGACGACGTCCAGTTCACGCTGCTTCTGACCATCGCTTTGGTGGTGATGGTGATCTTCGTCTTCCTGCGCCGGGTGACCGCAACCATCATTCCGGCCGTGGCGGTGCCGATTTCGCTGATCGCGACGCTGGGCGCCATGTTCCTGTTCGGCTTTTCCATCGACAACATCTCGCTGATGGGCCTGACGCTCGCCGTAGGCCTCGTCGTCGACGACGCCATCGTCATGCTGGAAAACATCTTTCGCCATATGGAGGAAGACGGTCTCTCGGCCTTCGACGCCTCGCTGAAAGGTGCGCGCGAAATCGGCTTCACCATCATCTCGATCTCGATCTCGCTGGTGGCGGTGTTCATCCCCGTGCTTTTGATGGGCGGCGTCATCGGCCGCATCTTCAACGAATTCGCCGTCGTGGTGACGGTCGCCATTCTGGCTTCGATGTTCGTGTCGCTGACACTGACGCCAATGCTGTGTTCGCGCCTGCTGTCGGTGACCAAGGCCGATCGCGACAAGCATGCCCCCGGCCACAAGCAGGATATCGTCACCCGCGGCTACGACCGGCTTTTGACCTTCTGCCTGCGCCACACTTTTCTGGTGTTCCTCGTCTTCGCCGGCACGGCGGCAGGGTCGGTCTGGCTGATCGAGGTCTCGCCGAAAGGCTTCTTCCCGCAAGAGGATATCGGCCAGATCTCGGTGACGACGATCGCCAGGCAGGACATCTCCTACGACGCCATGGTCAAGCTGCAGAACCAGGCGGCAAGTGTCTTCTCGCGTTCGCCCTATGTCTCGCATGTCGCCTGGTCAGCCGGCGGCGGCAACAATGCGCTGAACCAGGGCCAGCTCTATGTGCAGCTGAAGGACAAGAGCCAGCGCCCCGACATCGACAAGGTGCTGTCCGATCTGCGGCGGCAACTGGCCACTGTGCCGGGGATCGATGCCTATATGCAGCCAGTGCAGAATCTGCGGCTTGGCGCGCGTTCTTCCGCCAGCGCCTACCAGCTTGTCGTTCAGGGCCTCGATACCGGTCTGACCGATACATGGGCGCAAAAGCTCAACGATGCGATGGCGGCCGACCATGCGAATTTTACCGACGTCACCAGCGATTTGCAGAACAATTCATTGCAGGCGACGCTGGTGGTCGATCGCGACAAGGCGGCCTCGCTCGGCATCGACACCGACACGCTGCGCTCCAGTCTCTATGGCGGCTTCGGCACGGAGCAGGTCTCGACGATCTTTGGCTCGGCCGACAGCTACGAAGTCATCATGGAGCTCGATCCCAACATCGAATGGTCGCCCGAGCGCATGCTGGCCATCCAGGTCAGGACGGCAAGCGGCAGCCTGGTGCCGCTCGGCGCCTTTGCCCGCGTCGACCGCACCGCCGGCGCGCTGACGGTCAACCAGCTCGGCCAGCTGCCCGCGGTGACCATCTCCTACAACCTGCCGCAAGGCGTGGCGCTGGGCGACAGCACGGCCCGCATCGCCGCGCTGAAGGAGCAGATCGGCATGCCGCCGGCGATTTCGACCAGCTTTGCCGGCACCGCCAAGACCTTCCAGGATTCGCTGGCCAATCAGGGCCTGCTGATCGGCGGCGCCATTCTGACCATCTATATCGTACTCGGCATCCTCTATGAGAGCTTTATCCATCCGCTGACCATTCTGACCGGCCTGCCTTCGGCGGTGCTGGGCGCCGTGGTCGCGCTGCGCTTTGCCGGCATGGACCTGTCCGTCATCGCGGTGATCGGCATCCTGATGTTGATCGGCATCGTCAAGAAGAACGGCATCATGATGGTCGACGTCGCGCTGGAGCTGCGACGAGAAGGCATGTCGGCCAAGGAGTCCATCCACAAGGCGTGCCTGATGCGTTTCAGGCCGATCATGATGACGACGTTGGCGGCGCTGATGGGCACGTTCCCGATCGCGCTCGGCACCGGCGCCAGTGCTGAGCTGCGTCAGCCGCTCGGTGTCGCGGTCGTCGGCGGGCTGCTCGCTTCCCAGGCGCTGACGCTGTTCGTCACCCCTGTCATCTATGTCTATTTCGAGAATTTCTCCGGCTGGCTGGTGAGCTTCTTCTCTTCGAAAAAGAACAGGCCGGAGCTGCATGCGGTCGAGAGCGGCGAGCAGGCCTCGCTGTTCGGTCTCGAGGATCGGCTCCAGCCGCAAAGGGCCGCCGCCGAATAGGCGATAGCCCGTGGCCCAAGCTGTCATGCTTGCGGCCGCGTGCCGCCGATCCTAATCTGAGGTCATGTCCCATGATCATGACCACGACAATGAGCTCGGCCCGTTTGCGGCGCGCGTGCGCGCGCTGGAGACCATCCTCACCGAAAAAGGCCTGATCGATCCGGCCGCAATCGACGTCATCGTCGACACCTATGAGACCAAGATCGGGCCGCGCAACGGCGCCAGGGTGGTGGCGAAAGCCTGGAGCGATCCGGCCTATGCCGAGTGGCTGAAGCGCGACGCGACGGAAGCGATCGCGTCGCTGAGCTATAGCGGCCGCCAGGGCGAGCACATGCAGGCGGTGTTCAACACGGACGAGACGCACAACCTCGTCGTCTGCACGCTGTGCTCCTGCTATCCGTGGTCGGTGCTTGGGCTGCCGCCGGTCTGGTACAAGGCACCGCCCTATCGCTCGCGGGCGGTGATCGATCCCCGCGGCGTGCTCGAAGAGTTCGGGCTGACCTTGCCGGCGGAGAAAAACATCCGCGTCTGGGATTCGACTGCCGAACTGCGCTATCTCGTGGTGCCGATGCGGCCTGGCGGTACCGAAGGCTGGAGTGAGGACCAACTCGCCGAACTGGTCAGCCGCGATGCGATGATCGGCACGGCGGTGGCCAAGGAACCCGGGACAAAGAAGGTACCGGCATGAACGGGCCGCAGGATCTCGGTGGGCAGATGGGTTTCGGGCCGGTCGCGCCCGAAAAGGACGAACCGTATTTTCATGCGGATTGGGAGAGGCGGGCGCTCGGCGTGACGCTGACTGCCGGCGCCATGGGCGCGTGGAACATCGACGAGAGCCGGCACGCCAGGGAATCGCTGCATCCGGCCGTCTATTATTCCTCAAGCTACTACCAGATATGGATCAAAGCGCTCGAGGTGCTGCTGAAGCGCCATGGCTTCGTCAGCGAGCGCGATCTGACGGAGGGTCGGGCGGTCGATCCGGCGGCGACGCCCAAAAGGGTGTTGAAGGCCGAAAACGTGCCGGCGGTACTGGCCAAGGGAAGTCCCTGCGACCGGCCGGTTGAGACGGCGCCGCGCTTCAAGGCCGGCGACCCGGTGCGGACAAAGAATTTCAATCCCACCGGCCACACAAGGCTACCGCGTTATGCGCGCGGCAAGCACGGAGTTATCGAGGCCGTGCGTGACGGTTTTGTGTTCCCCGACAGCAACGCGCATGGCATCGGTGAAAACCCGCAATGGGTCTATACCGTGGTCTTCGATGGCTCGGAAATCTGGGGCGAGGGCGCCGACTCGACGCTGACCGTCTCGATCGATGCCTGGGAGAGCTATCTTGAGCCGGCCTGAAGGTGCATTGCCGGCGGGTCTGGACGAACCGGTATTCGCCGAACCCTGGCAGGCCGAAGCCTTCGCCATGACGGTGGCGCTGCATGACAAGGGCCTGTTTTCGTGGAGCGAATGGGCCGATGCGCTGTCGGCGCAAGTGAAGAAGCCGGGCGCCGCAAGCGATGGCCACGACTACTACGAGCATTGGCTGGCTGCGCTGGAGACGCTGCTGGCGGCCAAGGGCGTCGCGGGAAAAAGTGACGTCGACACGCTCGCCGCCGCCTGGGAACGCGCCGCGCATGCAACCCCGCACGGCAAGCCGATTTTGTTGGAGAACGATCCCGCGCCGACCAGAGGTAGCGGCGGCGGCGCGAACATATAGTCCGCCTGTGGTTGGTGTTTGAAATCTGGCGGCCGATACAACTAATTTTCGACGACCATGCCTTCGTCGTCCCCATAGACAAACGCCTCAACGACGGCGAAGCGGCCACGGTTTTTGGAAATGGCGACGAAGTCGTTGTCAGCCAAGTGGAGGATCACTTGCTCGTCGCTGATGGTAACACGTTCTATGGTTCTGGCATTTTCGTCACTCAGACAGGCCGTGACCTCGGTATATATCGCGAACCCTGCGTCATCCGACAAGGAGACAACGATGCCATAACCAGGTTCGCCGATTTCGATCTTCTTTATCGACTTTCCGATCAGCCTGTCTGCGAACGACCTCATCAATATCCTCGCTTATAGGTGTCTGCGCCGATCTGCATCTCGATCATGTCCGTGATAGTGGCATTGCCCGATCTAGGTTCAAATGCCTGAATTCAAATCGTTCGTTATCCGCCTGCATGTTCACTTTACGTTCGCATTTGCGCCTGCTAGTTTGTCCGTTGAAGGTGAGGCAATCCCATCGTTTTAAGCGGTGGTTGGCACCAAGCTTGTCTTTCTCTCGCGAATCCGGTCTGTCGAATCGATGGAATTCTCTCCCCAACAGGATGAGGCGTTGAAGGCGGTGGCGCGCTGGCTGAAAGAGGGCCGGCCGCAGGTCTTCCGGCTGTTCGGCTATGCCGGCACCGGCAAGACCACGCTGGCGCGCTATTTTGCCGAGCATGTCGACGGGCAGGTGCAGTTTGCCGCCTTCACCGGCAAGGCGGCGCAGGTGCTGCGTTCCAAGGGCGCGGTCAATGCCCGCACCATCCATTCGCTGATCTACCGGCCGAAGGGCGAGGAATCGGTGTCGGACGAGGTGACCGGCAAGACCTCGATGTCGCCGACCTTCTCGCTCAACCGGCAAAGCCCTATTTCACGGGCGAAGCTGGTGGTCATAGACGAATGCTCGATGGTCGACGAGCAGCTTGGCCGCGACCTTCTGAGTTTTGGCACGCCGATCCTGGTGCTTGGCGATCCGGCGCAGCTGCCGCCGATCTCGGGCGGCGGCTTTTTCACCGAGCATGAGCCGGATGTGCTCTTGACCGAAATCCATCGCCAGGCGCGCGACAATCCGATCATCCAGCTGGCGCTCGACGTGCGCGAGGGCCGCGAGTTCATGCGCGGCGACTACGGCAGCGCGCAGGTCATCGGCAAGGAGGACGTCACCCAGGAGTTGGTGCTGAAGGCGGACCAGGTGTTGGTCGGCACCAACCGAACACGCCGCCGCTACAATCAGCGCCTGCGCGAGCTGAAGGGTTTCAATGCCGATTATCCGCAGGCCGGAGACAAGCTGGTCTGCCTGCGCAACGACCCCGCCAAGGGCCTGCTCAACGGTTCGCTGTGGAAGGTAATGACCTCGTCGCGCGAAACGGTGAAGCCGGGCATCAACCTTCTGGTCTCGCCCGAGGAGGACGATCCCGACCGCGGCGTCGCCAAGATCAAGCTGCTCAAGTCGGCTTTCGAGGATCCGGACGCCGATATCCCCTGGCAGCAGAAGAAGCGCTTTGACGATTTCGACTATGGCTACGCGCTGACGGTGCACAAGGCGCAGGGTTCGCAGTGGAACGATGTCGTGCTGTTCGACGAGAGCTGGGCGTTCAAGGAAACCCGCCAGCGCTGGCTTTATACCGCCATCACGCGGGCGGCAGAGCGGCTGACGATTGTTAGATAACTGGCGTTGGATAGCTGGCGTTAGATAGCCGGCGTCAGGTAGCAGCCGGCGCAGCAGGGCTGAGTGGCGTCGCACCCAGCCATTGCCAGGCATCCGCTTCATCCTCGGCCGCGAAGTGCCTGAACTCGATGGGTGGCGAAGCCGGAAGGAAGTTCCGCGCATCCGCTATCCAGTCGGGCTCACCGATCGTCGCGCACCGGGCGATATGCTCTAGCGCATGAACCGTACCTTGTTTCAGCGTCTCGTCGTCCATATCGATCCAGTCGACGCCCTCATGGTCGACCAGCCGCACCAAGACGTCGATCCTCGGGTGCAGCGCGTAGGCAGCCTCCAGCAATCCGAACAGATTTTCGCCGTCGGCGGCCGATACATGGCCGACGACGTCGATGGCGAAAAGGTCCTCACGGTCGGTTTCGAGGCGGCGGATCGCGGGCACGGATTGGAGAAAATTCATTGGCTGGGTTCCCCCTTGCGAGCAGATGTCATTACTGGAACACCCGAAAGCCCCTGTCTGTTCCCATCAAAGGCAGTATAGATGCGCTGCACAAACAGCCGGACCTCACGCCATGCCCGCGAAACTCTCGGTCAATCTCAACGCCATCGCCATGCTGCGCAACCGCCGCGACCTGCCGTGGCCAAGCGTCACCGGGCTCGGCCGCCTGGCGCTGGCGGCCGGCGCGCACGGGCTGACGGTTCATCCGCGGCCCGACGAGCGCCACACCAGGCATTCCGACCTGCCGGAGATCCGGGCGCTGATCGACGACGAGTTTCCCAAGGCGGAATTCAACATCGAGGGCTACCCGACCGAGGATTTTCTGGCGCTTGTGGAAAGGCACCAGCCGGAGCAGGTGACGCTGGTGCCCGACGATCCGGGGCAGGCGACATCAGACCATGGCTGGAACTTTGCCGCCGAGGCGGCGTTCCTTAACCCGATCGTCAAGCGTCTGAAAAAAGGGGGCTTCCGCGTGTCGCTGTTTTCCGATCCGGATCCCACCGGCGTCAATGCCGCGCGCGATACCGGCGCCGACCGCATCGAGCTCTATACCGGGCTCTACGGCAGCTACCATTCCGATTCCGCCAAGGCGCGGAAGGAGCTGGAAAGATTGGGAAAAACCGCGGATGCCGCACTCGCCGCCGGGCTCCAGGTCAATGCCGGGCACGATCTGGTGGTGAACAACCTTCCGGGATTGGCAAAGCGCATTCCGGCATTGGCCGAAGTGTCTATCGGACACGGGTTGACAGCCGATGCGTTGGAGTATGGCATGGCCGGCACGGTGGGGCGGTTTCTGAAGGCTTGCGGTTGGTAGCGGTGGAAGGCTCGTGTCGAAGGTGATATCGCATGACAGCAAGCAAGGCGCACCGCGCGGTGATCGGGGAGTAGTCGATGGCTCTTTCCAGCATCGGTAGCGAGGCTGAACCCGTCGAACAACCGAACCACTCCCACACTGAACAGCACAGCACCAAAGTTCTGATGCTGGGCGCGCTTGGCGTCGTCTATGGCGATATCGGCACCAGCCCGATCTATGCCTTCCGCGAGGCGCTTCACGCTTCGCCTGGTACCGACACGCGCATAGATGTCCTGGGCGTGCTGTCGCTGATCGTCTGGGCGCTGACGATTATCGTCACCATAAAATACGTCGCTTTCGTGCTTCGCGCCGACAACAAGGGCGAGGGCGGCACGCTGTCCCTGATGGCGCTGGCGCGCAGCGCCTATCCAAAAGGCGCCAAGCTTATCCTCGGCATCGGACTTTGCGGGGCGTCGCTTTTTTTCGGAGACGCTATCATAACTCCGGCCATTTCCGTGCTGTCGGCAGTTGAGGGCCTGGAAGTGGTGACACCGACGCTGGAGGCCTATGTCGTTCCGATCACCTTGGTCATCCTGGCATTTCTGTTCTCCGTGCAGCGCTTCGGCACGGGGAAGGTGGCGGCAGTATTCGGGCCGGTGACGGCGCTATGGTTCCTGGCCATCGGCGTTTCCGGGCTCTACCACCTGATGGATGATCCTTCGGTGCTGTTGGCGATCAACCCGTACTATGCGATCGCCTACTTAGCCGGCACGCCGACCGCCGCTTTCGTGACCGTTGGTGCAGTGTTCCTGGCGGTAACGGGGGCCGAGGCGCTTTATGTCGACCTTGGACATTTCGGGCGCAAGCCGATCGTGCTCGCGTGGTTTTCCGTGGTGTTTCCTTGCCTGCTGCTCAACTACTTCGGCCAGGGCGCCTTTGTATTGGCGAATGGCGGCAGGCCGACCAATCCATTCTTCGAGATGTTGCCGGATTGGGCGCTGATGCCAATGGTCGGCTTGGCAACGGCCGCCACCGTGATCGCCAGTCAGGCGGTGATCTCGGGCGCTTTTTCGCTGGCACGTCAGGCAGTGCAACTCAACCTGCTGCCCCGCATCGAGGTGCAGCACACGTCCGAAATGCAGAGCGGCCAGATTTATATGCCGCGCGTCAACCTGCTCATCGCCCTGGGAGTGATGCTGCTGGTTGTCGGCTTCGGCAGCTCGAGTTCGCTGGCTTCCGCTTACGGAATTTCGGTAACCGGCGAGATGCTGATGACAACCATTCTGCTGTTCGTTGTCATGCGCAATTTGTGGAAATGGCAGCTTGGGCTTGCCCTGGCATTGGCCCTGTTGTTCGGCACCATCGACATGGGTTTCTTCCTGGCGAATGTCGTCAAGATCGTGGAAGGCGGATGGGTGTCAATATCCGTTGCCTGCCTCATGGGGCTGATCATGACCACCTGGATACGCGGCAGCCGCTATCTGTTCGACAAGACCCGGCGCAACGAAATCCCGCTCGATTTCCTCGCCGGCAATCTGCTGAAGAAGAAGCCGCAGCTGGT
>NZ_JAMYPY010000032.1:0-47189 GCF_040320605.1 Mesorhizobium sp. M0659 | reverse complement strand
AGGAACGCCTTCGTCTCGCGGGCACTTCCTGCGATCAACTCTTCGCCGCCCAGAAGCTCAATCGTCTCGGCCCAGCCGTCATCAACAAGCGATTCATGTGTCATCGCAGCGTAGAATCACACCCGATTCCGCAAGGCAATACCTATCTTAGCGCCTATGCCCTTGTGGGGAGGTCGGACCGAAGGTCCGGGTGGGGGTCTGCGCCGCCCCCACCTCGCTGCTTCGCAGCGACTTGCCGAGGCGAGCCACGGGTCTCGCCCGTCCTTCGGACCCCCACAAGGGGAGGGTGGGTTCACGCCGCCAGCAGCGACTTCAATTTGACCGCCTGCGATCCCAGCGCCTCCGGCGCCGGCTGTGCCCGTTTCGCGATCAGCATCTCGGCCAGCCTGATGTCGCGCGCCACGGCATTGCCCGTACCGATGCCGCTCGCCGCCACCAGCGTGCCATCCTCGGCCAGATGAAACAGAATAAAAGCACCGTCGCCGAGATCGCGGCGGACCGTGCTTTTGCCCTCGTCGGGAAGGCCGGCGATCTGCAGCGACAAACCATGCTGATCCGACCAGAACCATGGCACCGCGGCATGCGCTTCGCGGGCGCCCAGCATGTTCTTCGCGGCCAGCGCACCCTGTTCCTGCGCATTGCGCCAGGCTTCCAGCCTTACCCGCCGGCCAGCATAGACAGCGAGCGGAAACGAGCAGCAATCGCCGGCGGCGAAGATGTCGGGATCGATTGTTTGGAGTTCGCCATTGACGGCGATGCCGTTATCGACGGTCAGGCCCGCTTCCGCGGCAAGCCCGGTCACCGGCACGGCGCCGATGCCGATGACGGCGAGATCGGCGACGATGTCCTGCCCATCGGCGAGCATGATGTGCACCTCAGCGCCGTCGTCGGCGATATCAGCGATGCCCTGACCGGTGAGCACGGTCACGCCTTCGGCCTCATGCGCCTGATGGATGATTTCAGCGATCTCCGCCGGCACCCCGCGCATGAGGATGCGCGGCTGCGCCTCAATGACCGTGACGCTGGCCCCGAGCTTGCGCGCCGAAGCGGCGAGCTCCAGGCCGATAAAGCCACCACCAATGATGGCGATGCGGTTTGCCGGGCTGAGGTGGGCGCGAATGGCCAGCGCGTCGGCAAAGGTGCGGAGGTAGACGCAGCGCGACCCCAATCCCGGCATCGGCAGCTTGCGCGGTGTCGAGCCGGTCGCCAGCAGCAGCTTGTCGTAGGGCAGGGCCGAACCGTCAGACAGCCGCACCATATGCGCCGGGCGGTCGATCGCCACCGCTTGAACGGAATGGATATGCCGGATCGATTTCTCGGCCAGAATTTCGTCGCTGGCGATCGTCTTGATCTCGGCCGCGTCGCTCGTCATTGCGTCCTTGGACAAAGGCGGCCGCTCATAGGGCAGATGGGGTTCGTCACCCACCAGCGTCACCGGCCCGTCATAGCCCAGTTCGCGCAGAGCAAGGGCTGCCCGCCCGCCGCACTCGCCGGCGCCAATGATGACCATTCCCGCCTGCATGGTCCTACCCGATCTGGATCAGCACTTTGCCGGCCTCGACCTTTACCGGATACGTGGCGAGATTGACGCAAACCGGCGCGCCGCGTGCCGCCCCCGTCTTGTAATTGAAGCGGCCATTGTGCTTGGGGCACTCGATGATGTCATCCATCACCAGCCCGTCGGCCAGATGCACCTTTTCGTGCGTGCACAGGCCATCGGTGGCGAAGTAGTCGTCATCGGGGCTGCGATAGATGGCGAAGGTGCGGCCGCCATGATCGAAGCGCATCACATCTTCTTCGTCGATGTCGCCGGCGGCGCAGGCTTCGATCCAGTCGCTCATGTGTTCCTCCCAAAAGCAATTCCAGGAAAAGTGCGTTGCGGTTTTCCGTTCGGAGTTGCGTCAAAACAAAAGCTTAATCGCGCGATCATTCCGCCGCGGCGGCGACGGCGTCGTTGTGGAGTTCCTCGCGATAGGGCCGCGCCGTTGGCGGCAGTTCGCGCTTGAGGAAATAGTCCTCGTTGCGCAGCTGGCGCAAAAAGGCCGGGATCATCTCGCGGTAGCCGGCCAGGATCGACGGCGTCGGCGCCGGCAGATCGTGCTTGATCAGCGCATGCAGTTTAGGCAGTGCATGATAGGGCACCATCGGGAACATGTGGTGTTCGACGTGATAGTTCATGTTCCAGTAGATGAAGCGGCTGACCGGGTTCATGTAGACGGTGCGGCTGTTCAGCCGGTGGTCGATGACATTTTCCGCCAGCCCGCCATGCTGCAGCAGGCCAACCATGACATGATGCCAGGCGCCGTAGAGCCGGGGCAGCCCGACCAGCATCAGCGGCAGCCATGAACCGAAATAAAGCGCCAGCGCGATCGTCACGGCATAGATCGCCGTCCAGATGCGGGCGATGCGAATGGCCTTAGGCTGCTCCTGTTCGGGGATAAAAGTCTTTTCCGCCGCGCTGATATTGCCGGCGGCATTGCGCAGCATGTCCGACATCGCATGCCAGGCATCCAGCACGCCGATAAAGCCAAGCGCGACCCGGAACAGATCCGGCGGCCGCATGACGGAGATTTCCGGGTCGCGGCCGACGATGATGGTGTCGGTGTGGTGGCGGGTGTGGCTCCAGCGCCAGGTCACCGGATTGCGCATGATCATGAAGCAGGCGATCTGGTAAACCGCGTCGTTCATCCACTGGGTGCGGAAGGCGGTGCCGTGGCCGCATTCGTGCCAGCGTGAGTCGGTCGACGAGCCGTAGAGCACGCCATAGACGAAGAAGAACGGCACGCACCACCAGCTGCCCCAGAACCAGGCGCCGCCGGCGGCACTCAGGATCAGCGCGGCCAGCCAGATCGCGGTGTCGCGGATCGCCGGCCCGTCGGAGCGCTGCATCAGCTCCTTCATCTGCTTGCGCGGAATATCGGTGTGATACCACTCGGCCGCCGCCAGCCCGGTCTCGACGGCGAGCTTGGAATCGCGGCCCATCAGGCTGTAGTCGCGCCGAAACGGTAGTGTGGATAGTGTCGCTTCCATAGGGGCTGCCTCCGTCGGCCACAGCATCCGTCAGGACGGATATGTCCATTACAGGCGCTTGTGTCCGAGCGCAAAATAGCGCCATGCGGTGATAGTCTCAATATCACAAAGATAGTTTCTATCATTTTCCATCAGAACGATGTAAGCAGTTGCAGGCACTCATGCGGGACAGTCATGGCAAAACGGCCAACCATCACCGATCTGGCGCGCATCTCCGGCGTTAGCGTCGCCACTGTCGACAGGGTGCTGAACAACCGGCTGCCGGTGCGCGAGGAAACCGCGCGCCGCGTCTATGAGGCGGCGACCGGCATCGGCTACCACGCCGCCGGGCTGATCAAGCGGCGCATGCGCCAGGAATTGCCGGAATACCGCCTCGGCTTTCTGCTGCTGCGGGGCAATGATGTTTTTTACGGCGATTTCGCGAGGGAGCTAGAAATGGCGGTCTCGCAATCGCAGCGCTTCCGCGGCGTCGCCACCATCGATTTCGCCAGCTCGCTAGCCGCCGACGAGATCGCCGCCCAGATGCGCAAGCTGGCAGCGAAATCCAGAGCAATCGCCGTTGTCGGTCCGGACCATCCGACGCTGACGGCGGTCGTGGAGTCGCTGAAAGCGAGGGGGCAACCTGTCTTCTCGCTGCTGTCCGACTTTGCCGCTGGCATCCGTGAGGGATATGTCGGCCTCGACAATCGCAAGGTCGGTCGCACCGCGGCCTGGATGATCGCCAGGGCGGCAAAGAACCCCGGCAAGGTCGCCCTTTTCGTCGGCAGTCATCGCTTCCACGGTCATGAACTGCGCGAGATCGGATTTCGCTCCTTCTTCCGCGAACATGCGCCGGACTTCACGGTGATGGAAACGCTGGTCAATCTGGAAGCCAACCAGGTCACCCACGATGCGATGATCGATCTCCTGGTGCGGTATCCGGATCTTGCCGGCTGCTATGTCGCCGGCGGCGGCATGGAAGGCGCGGTCTCGGCGCTGCGCGCAGCGAAGCCCGCAAACATGCCGGTGGTCGTCTGCAACGAGATCAACGCCGAATCGCGCGCGGCACTCGCCGACAACATCCTGACAATGGTGATCTCGACGCCGCTCGCCGCCTTGTGCCGCGAGCTTGTCGACCTGATGGCGCATTCCATCGAGGCCGGCGCCGCCAACGCGCCGGGCCAGACCTTTCTGCCCTTCGACATCTATCTGCCGGAAAATATCTAACGCGTTGCCGCGCCGACCCGTTCGGCGTGGGCTCTCCGGCGATGATAGAATCTATCAGATTCTGCCTTCAGACTCGGCCTGGGCCGCTGTCGGCCTCGATTCGACGTGAAATTGCGGCGCGGCGACCGAAAATCCGCTTTCCGACTTAGGAATCGCTCTTGACGTCTTGCGAAAAAATGGAATAAATATTTCATCAGATTGGTATTTTGGTTCTTTCGTTCCGGAACATCTGTTTCAAACTGGGAGCCTGGCGTTCCATCCCTTGGACAAAACGCCATACGGAACAGGAAGGCATCAGGGAGCGATTCCTCGGGCTATCGGGGATTCCGGGTAGATCGGTGCAGCCGGACACCAATGTGGAGGAGAAACACAATGAAGAAACTGATTTTGGGCGTCGCCTTTGCGGCGCTGATGAGTTCGTCCGCTTTTGCCGCCAAGGTCGGCGTGTCGATGGCCAAGTTCGACGACAACTTCCTCACCGTGCTGCGCAACGGCATGATCGAGCAGGCCAAGGGCATGAGCGGCGTGGAACTGCAGGTCGAGGACGCGCAGAACGACGTCGCCAAGCAGCTCGACCAGATCAAGAACTTCGCCGCCTCGGGCGTCGACGCCATCATCGTCAACCCGGTCGATACCTCGGCCACGCAGGCGATGTCGGACGCCGCCGCAGCCGCCAAGATCCCGTTGGTCTATGTCAACCGCCAGCCGGTCAATGTCGACACGCTGCCGGACAACCAGGCCTTCGTCGCGTCGAACGAGGCCGATTCCGGCACGCTCGAGACCAAGGAAGTCTGCCGCCTGTTCACCGAGGCCGGCAAGAAGGAGGCCAATGTCTATGTCATCATGGGCGAGCTTTCCAACCAGGCCGCCGTGCAGCGCACCAAGGACATCGAAGAGGTGATCGCCACGCCGGAGTGCAGCTTCATCAAGATCATCGACAAGCAGACTTCGAACTGGAACCGCGACGAAGCGCAGAACCTGATGACCAACTGGCTGTCGACCGGCAAGCCGTTCGACGGCGTCATCGCCAACAATGACGAAAGCGCCATCGGCGCCATCCAGGCGATGAAGGCCGCCAACATCGACATGAAGACGGTTGTCGTCGGTGGGGTCGACGCCACGCAGGACGCGCTTGCCGCCATGCAAGCAGGCGACCTCGATGCGACCGTGTTCCAGGACGCGGCCGGCCAGGGCGCCGGCGCGCTCGACGCGGCACTGAAGCTCGCCAAGGGCGAGAAGGTCGAGCACAAGGTCTACGTGCCCTTCCAGCTGGTTACGCCGGCCAACATCGACAAGTTCCTGAAGAAGAACTGAGCCGGCAACTCACGCGTAAGCAATTCCAGGAAAAAGTGTGAAGCGGTTTTCCGTCCGGAATTGCGACAAACAAACAAGAGAGCGGCGCAACCGCGCCGCTCCCGTTTCCCCCACCGCCCTGAGGGGCGGAAGGGCAAATGCGGCCTCACGGAGGACAAGGCATGTCACAGACATCTCATGGCGTCGGCGGGGTCAGCTATGACGCGAAGAGGCGGACATGGCCGGCCGAATTCAACGTCTTCCTGGCGCTGGTCATTCTGGTCGTCATCTTCGAAATGATCGGCCGCATCTTTCTTGGCGACAGCTTCCTGTTCAACACGCGCGACAACGTCGCCGGGATCTTCAATGAGGCCCGCCTGCAGATCATCATCCTGCAGGTGTCGATCGTCGGCATCATCGCCATCGGCGTCACGCAGGTGATCATTTGCGGCGGCATCGACTTGTCCTCGGGCTCGATCGTCGGCGCCACCGCCATGATCGCCATGAGTTTTGCCCAGGTGGCGACGGTCAACGGTAACCCCAACCCCAAGGCGATGTTCCTGGCGCAAGGCTGGACCGACCTGCCGGTTATCGTGCCGGTGCTGGTCGCCATCGGCTGCGGTCTGCTCGCCGGTCTCGTCAACGGCTCCTTGATTGCATACACGCGCATTCCGCCGTTCATTGCCACGCTCGGCATGATGGTGACCGCGCGCGGCATTGCCAAATGGTGGTCCAAGGGTCAGCCGATCTCGTTTCCGACCGAAAGTTTCGCTGGTATCGGCAAGGGGCTGATGCCGGTCATCATCTTCCTGTCGCTGGCGGTGCTGTTCCAGCTGATCATGACCTACACACGCTACGGCAAGCATTGCTATGCCATCGGCTCCAACGAGGATGCCGCGCGCATGTCCGGCATCAAGATCGCCAACCACAAGATCCTCGTCTACGTCATTGCCGGCATCCTCGCCGCGCTGGCCGCCATCGTGCTCTCCTCCAAGAACCTGACGGCACAGTCCGGCATGGGAGTCATGTACGAGCTCGACGCCATCGCAATGGCGGTCATCGGCGGCGTCTCTTTGTCGGGCGGCCGCGGCTCGATCGTCGGCACCGTGATCGGCTCGCTGATCTTCGGCGTCATCATTTCCGGCTTCACCTTCCTGCGCCTCGACGCCTACTATCAGGAGATGGTCAAGGGCGTGATCATCGTCGGCGCGGTCGTTCTCGACCAATGGCGCCAGCGCATGCGGGCATTGAGGGCTTGACCATGCCAGATATCTCCACGACAGACATCGTCCTGAAGACCGAAAACCTGACCAAGCGTTATGGCGGCGTGCACGCGCTGGAAGGCGCGAATTTCGAGCTGCGCAAGGGCGAGCATGTCGCCATCATGGGCGACAATGGCGCCGGCAAATCGACCTTCGTGCGCCAGATCACCGCCGTCGAGCAACGCACCAGCGGCCAGATCTGGTTCGACGGCAGGGAAGTGAATTTTGCCGGGCCGATCGAAGCGCGCACGGCGGGCATCGAGACCGTGTTCCAGAATCTGGCGCTGGCCGACGATCTCGACGTGCCGTCGAACCTGTTCCTCGGCCGCGAAAAGGTGCTTTTCAATCTCGGGCCGTTCTCGATCCTCGACCGCAAATACATGCGCAAGGCGACCGAGGCGGCGCTGATCCGCACGGCAGTGAAAATCCCCAACCTCTCCAACACCATCCGCCACATGTCGGGCGGCCAGCGCCAGTGCGTTGCCATCGCCAGGACGGCGACCTTCGCCTCCAAGCTGATCATCATGGACGAGCCGACGGCAGCCCTTGGCGTGCAGGAGACCGCGCAGGTCGAAAACATCATCCGCACCCTGAAGGACAATGGCGAACCGCTGATCCTGATCAGCCACAACATGCGCCAGGTGTTCGACCTGTGCGATCGCATCGTCGTCTTCCGGCGCGGCCGCATCGTCGCCAACCTGCGCAAGGAAAACACCGACGGCAACGACATCGTCTCCTACATCACCGGCGCCAAGACCGGGGAGGCGGAACTCGCGGCCTGAACAGGATGGTCATCCTGTTTTCTGGCGTGCTCGAAAAATTATCTTGCCACCTTTCTCAAAAGGAAGGTGGAGACACAACTCTCTCGAACCCATCCCCCTAGAGGAAAACCCCATGACTGTTCGTTTCGCCCTCCTCGGTGCCGGCCGCATCGGCAAGGTCCATGCCCGCGCCGTCGGCTCCAACCCGCAGGCCAGACTGGTGGCCGTTGCCGACGCTTTTGAAAAGGCGGCGACCGAGTTGGCAACCGCCTATGGCGCCGAAGAGCGCACCATCGACGCGATCGAGAAGGCCAACGACATCGACGCCGTGGTCATCTGCACGCCGACCGACACCCATGCCGATCTGATCGAGCGTTTCGCCAAGGCCGGCAAGGCGATCTTCTGCGAGAAGCCGATCGACCTCGACGTCAAGCGCGTCGAGAAGTGCTTGGCTGTGGTCGACAAGGCCAAGGCGACGCTGATGGTCGGCTTCAACCGCCGCTTCGATCCGCACTTCGCCGCCGTGCGCAAGGCGATCGACGACGGCGCCATCGGTACTGTCGAGATGGTCACCATCACCTCGCGCGATCCGGGCGCGCCGCCGGTCGATTACATCAAGCGCTCGGGCGGCATTTTTCGCGACATGACCATCCACGATTTCGACATGGCGCGCTTCCTGCTCGGCGAAGAGGTGGTCGCGGTCAGCGCCCATGCCTCGGTTCTGGTCGACAAGAAGATCGGTGAGGCCGGCGATTTCGATTCGGTCAGCGTCATCCTCGAAACCGCATCCGGCAAGCAGGCCGTCATCTCCAATTCGCGCCGCGCCACCTATGGCTACGACCAGCGCATCGAGGTGCATGGCTCCAAGGGCATGGTCGCCGCCGAGAACCAGCGGCCGGTGTCGATCGAGGTCGCCAATGAGAAGGGCTATACGCGCCCGCCGCTGCACGACTTCTTCATGACCCGCTATCTCGACGCCTACGCCATCGAGATTGCCGCTTTCATCACTGCTGCAACCTCGGGCAAGAAGGCATCGCCGAGCGGCGCCGACGGCCTCGTTGCGCTAAAACTGGCCGATGCGGCGCTGAAGTCGGCGACATCGGGCAAGACCGTCCGCCTCGACAAGTAAGAACCGGAACCAGGGCACAGGAGCAGAGCGATGAGCACATCCGCCGATCGCAATTCGAACACGCGCGCCATCGTCACCGGCGGTGCGCAAGGCATCGGCTTTGCCGTCGCCGAAGCGCTGGCCGACGAGGGCTGCAAGGCGCTGGCGCTCATCGGCCGCTCGCAGGAGAAGGGCGACAAGGCGGCCGCCCACTTCAAGAAGGCCGGCGTCGATGCGATCTTCATCAGCGCCGACGTCTCGAAAGTGGCGGACTGCAAGCGTGCGGTGGCAACCGCGATCTCGCATTTCGGCACCATCAACGCGCTGGTCAACGCCGCCGCCACGTCCGCGCGTGGTTCACTTGTCGAAACTTCGGAAGAGGTGTTCGACCAGATTTTCCACACCAATGTGCGTGGTCCCTTCTTCCTGATGCAGGGCGTGGTGGCGCATCTGCTGGACAAGAAGGCGCCGGGCTCGATCGTCAACGTGCTCTCTATGTCGGCGCATTGCGGCCAGTCGTTCCTGGCGCCCTATTCATCGAGCAAGGGCGCGCTGGCGACACTGACCAAGAACGTCGCCAACGCCTATCGTTTCAACCGCGTCCGCTGCAACGCCGTGCTGCCGGGCTGGATGGACACCGAGGGCGAGGACATCGTGCAGAAGAAATGGCACGGCGCCTCCGACGACTGGCTGGCAAAGGCAGAGGCCGGCCAGCCGATGGGCCAACTGGTGAAGCCCGACCAACTGGCGCGGCTGATCAGCTACATGGCCAGCCCGCAATCCGGCGTCATGACCGGCTCGCTGGTCGACTATGACCAGAACGTCGCGGGGACCTCGCCGGAGTAGCTTCAAACCCTGTTGCAGCAACATCGCCATTCCCAGATAGTCATGATAGTCATGATAGTCACGAGGAATGCGATGCTAACGTCATCCAAAGGCACCAACTGGACGGTTGCCGGGGCAAAAGCCCGGCTCTCCGAGGTCATCGAGCGCGCGCAGTCCTCGCCGCAGACGATCACCAAGAACGGCAAACCAAGCGTGGTTGTCGTCTCGGCCGAGGAATGGCAGCGCAAGATCGCACGCAAGGGTACGCTTGCCGAGTTCCTGCTGGACTCGCCGCTGCGCGGCGCCGATCTCGAGCTTGAACGTCAGCGCGACGAACCGCGTGACCTGCCGCTGTGAGACTGCTGCTCGACACGAATGTCCTGTCCGAGGTGACGAGGCCAGCGCCTGACGCACGTGTCCTGGGCTGGCTGGACGAGCTTGATGAGGACCGCTCCTTCATCAGCGTAGTGTCGATCGCCGAGATCCGGCGCGGCGTCTCTCTGATGGATGAGGGCCGCAAACGCGAGGCGCTGGCCGAATGGCTCGCCCGGGACCTGCCCCAGCGCTTCGAACAGCGGGTTTTGCCGGTGAACGATGCGGTTGCCTTGGCCTGGGGCGACCTGATGGGTCTTGGCAAGCGCCGCGGTCGTGGTCTATCGTCGATGGACGGCCTGATCGCAGCCACTGCGATTGCGCACGAGCTCACCTTGGCAACGTGCAATACGAAAGATTTCGAAGGCTTTGGGCTTGAACTCTTCGATCCCTGGACCGCATGAGCCGCTCCGCGTTATACGTGTTGGCGATTGGCGAACCGCCGGCACTTCGTCATCCACGGGCGGAGCAAGGAGCGTGGCGACGCAGCGCAGACCCGAGGATCCATGCCGCGACTTCAGAGCGCTGCTACGGTCCAGAATTCTGCTCCGCCGCACTCCACGGCCCAGGTCACGGAATGGATCCCAGGGTCTCCGCGACGGAGCTTCGCTCCTGCTCCGCCCAGGGATGACGAAATCGCGAGGATTCGGCCCATCCCGAATTGTCTCCGCATACCCCACGTGACAAGCGCCTCGGCATCGACTATATGAGCCTCATGATCAACCTGACCGCCACCTATTGGTACTTTACGAGCTCGCTGGCGGCGGGAGGATTGCGCTCGATCTGAAGATTGCAGCAACAAGTCCGAACAGCCGCCAGACCTGGCGGCTTTTTTGTATCAGCCGGCAGGTCTCCTAAAAACAGGAGCAGAAAGCCGTGTTGACCACCACAGACGATCTTCGGGTCAAGGAAATCCGAGAATTGAGTACGCCGGACGAGGTGATGCGGGAGATCCCGCGCACGCTGACGGCAACGCGCACCGTGAGCGCATCACGCAACGCCACCCATGCCATCTTGAACGGCACCGACGACCGGCTGCTTGTCATCGTCGGCCCGTGTTCGATCCACGACCCGGTCGCGGCCGTTGACTATGCCAGCCGGCTAGTGGCGCTGCGCGAGACCCTGTCCGACCGGTTGGAGATCGTCATGCGGGTCTATTTCGAAAAGCCGCGCACGACTGTCGGCTGGAAGGGCCTTATCAACGACCCCGATCTCGACGGCAGCTTCAACATCGACAAGGGGCTGCGGATGGCGCGCAACGTGCTGTCGGCGGTCAACAATCTCGGCCTGCCCTCGGCCACCGAATTTCTCGACATGACGACGCCGCAATACATTGCCGACCTCGTCGCCTGGGGCGCCATCGGCGCGCGCACCACCGAGAGCCAGATCCACCGCGAACTGGCTTCCGGCCTGTCCTGCCCGGTCGGCTTCAAGAACGGTACCGACGGCAATCTCAGGATCGCCGCCGAGGCGGTGAAATCCGCCGCCCAGCCGCATCATTTCATGGCGGTGACCAAGGGCGGACGCAGCGGCATTGCGACTACTACCGGCAATGAGGACTGCCACGTCATCCTGCGCGGCGGCGTTCAGCCGAATTACGATGCGGCGAGCGTCGAGGCGGCCTCGGTCGAACTTGCCCGCATCGGCGTCGCCCCCCGTCTGATGATCGATGTCAGCCACGCGAACTCGAGCAAGAAGCCGGAGAACCAGCCGAAGGTGGCGGCCGATGTCGCCGGCCAGGTGGCAGCAGGGGACGAGCGTATCATCGGCGTCATGATCGAGAGCAATCTCGTCGCCGGCCGGCAGGACGTGGTATCAGGCAAGCCGCTCGTCTATGGCCAGAGCATCACAGATGGCTGCATAGACTGGGCGACCACAGAGACGGTGCTGCACGGCCTCGCCGGCGCCGTAGAATGGCGCCGCTCAGCCCGCCGCGCCATGATGGAGAACCGGCCGGGCGCCGCCTGATACGAGGCGATGCGCGGGAAGGACGCTGCGGCTCCCTTGCACCCCGGCAACCGGTCTGCTAAATACTGAACCATATGGTTCAGTATACCGACTTGGATTCCTCGTTCGCCGCGCTCTCCGACGCCACCCGGCGTGGCGTTCTGGAGCAGCTCGGACGCGCAGACGCTTCGATCACCGAGCTTGCCGGAAAGTTCCACATGACCCTCACGGGCATGAAGAAGCACGTCGGCGTCCTGGAGCAGGCGGGGCTCGTCACCACGCAGAAGGTTGGCCGCGTGCGGACCTGCAAGCTCGGCCTGCGCGGACTGGAGGAAGAGGCGGCCTGGATCGAGCGGCACCGCCTGCTCTGGGACGCACGCTTCAACGAGTTGGACAAGGTTGTCGAGGAATTGAAACGGAAGGAGAAAGCCGATGCGCCAAAGAACCGAGAGTGAGCCCACGAACAGCCGCACCACGGTCGAACGGAAGTCCGAGCGCGAGCTGGTCGTCACGCGAACAGTCAACGGTCCGGCGCGCATCGTGTTCGAGGCGTGGACCAAGCCCGAGCTGTTCAAGCAGTGGTGGGTGCCGAAGTCGATGGGCATGTTCCTGCGTTCCTGCGAGATGGATGCTCGTACCGGAGGCACGTACCGCCTGGTGTTCGGCCACGACGCCTCGGACCTTTACGAATTCTTCGGCAGGTATATCGAAGTGACACCCCACTCACGCCTCGTCTGGACCAATGACGAAGGTGGTGACGGTGGACCCGTCACCACGCTGACCTTCGAGGAAAAGGGTGGCAAGACGCTGCTGGTCATGCACGAACTCTATCCCTCGAAGGAGGCTCTCGACGCGGCCGGTACCGGGGCGGCGGATGCGATGGGCGAGACGTTCGAGCAATTGGACGAGCTTCTCGTCGTCTTGGGCGAGGGCGTGAGGCGGTCATGACGTCATCGGTCTCGCGGACGGGGTAGCTGCCGCCCTCGACGACGAAAAGACCGGGACAGTGATCCGCAAGCGCCGCGCCGAGGCGAAGAAACGCGGCGTCATCGCTTGATCGGGATCACGCTGCCCTCAACCCTTCCCATGCCGTAAACACCGAGACCGCAAACAGCAGCAGTCCGGCCGCCCGGCCCGCAAAAGCGGTCGCCCGCGGATTGGCCACCAGCAGATTGCGGCTGCGGCCGGCGGTGATGGCGAGCCCGCCATAGATGGCGGCCTGCGTCAGCATCGTCAGCAAGCCCATGACCGTCGCCTGCATCCAGATCGGGCCGTAATCCGGCTTCAGGAACTGCGGATAGACGGCAAATATGAAGAGATAGGCCTTCGGGTTGATCAGGCAGGTCACCAGTCCCTGGCGAAAGGCCTTCCAGGCCGTACGGCTGCCGGCGGGCCCGTCATGGCCGACGGTGATGGAACTGCGCATCAGCGAGATGCCGATGAAGGCCATGTAGGCGGCGCCGGCTATCAGCAGCGGCTTGTACAGGATTGGTACGAAATGCATCAGCAGGCCGACGCCGATGGCGCCGTTCAGCGTGTGCACGATGCCGCCGACCATGATGCCGCCCGTGGCGGCGAGGCCCCGGTCGCGGCCGCCGGTGAGCGCATTGGCCAGCACGAACAGCATGTCCATGCCGGGCACGATGATGATGCCGGACAGCAGGATAAAGAACAGCCAGAGATTTTCCGCGTAACTCATGTCAGTTACTTGTCGCTTCCTGCTGGGGTGCCGTTAAGGAATTTGTTGATTTTCAAGCTGATAGGCAGTCCAATAAATCACCCCAACTGACGGGGATGTGTCAGTAGCGTTTCATCAGGGAGAGGAAATGCGCAAGGCGTCGCGCCTGTTCGAGATCATCCAGATCCTGCGGCTGGCGCGGCAGCCGGTGACGGCGGCGATGATCGCCGGGCAGCTGGAAGTCACGGTGCGTTCGATCTATCGCGACATCGCCGCACTGCAGGCGATGCGCGTGCCGATCGAAGGCGGGCGTGGCATCGGCTATATATTGCGGCCCGGCTTCGACCTGCCACCGCTGATGTTCTCAATCGAGGAGATGGAGGCGATCGTCCTGTCGCTGGCGCTGCTGGAGCGCACGGGAGACAGCGAACTCAAGCAGGCGGCCAAGCGCGTCAGCGCCAAGATCGCCGGCGCCGTGCCGCCGCCACTACGCCAGGCGTTCGACGCCAACGCACTGCATGTCTGGGGGTTCGCTGCACCGGCAATCGGCACCATCGATCTGGCGCTTGTGCGCCGCGCCATCCGCGACGAGGAAAAGCTCGACCTGTCCTATCGCGACGAAATCGGCCGCGCCTCCGAGCGGCTGATCCGTCCAATCGCGCTGATCTACTATTCAGAAACCGCCAACATCGTCGCCTGGTGTGAACTGCGCCAGGCCATCCGCAATTTCCGCAGCGATCGCATCGAGGCTTGCCAGCCGACCGGCCTGCGCTTCAAGGGCGAAGGCGATCGCCTGCGGCAGGTCTGGGTCAATGGCTGGGAGGCGAACGCTGTCGCTGGCGGCTGAAGCGAGCGGATCTTACCGCACATCCACCCAGCGCTTCTCCTCGAACGACCTCGCCATCGCGTGAACGGTGCGCTCGATCTCCAGCCCTTCGGCAAATTCGATGACCCGTGCCGGCTTGCCGGCAAGCCGCGTCAGCAATTCGTGGCACTCGATGATCTTGAGGTCGTTGAAACCGAGCCCATGGCCCGGCGCCGGGAGGAAGGCGTCGTAAGGCTTGTGGTGCGGCGCCACCAATATGGTGCGGTAGCCCTGTTCGGTCGGGCGATCGGCGGTGACGTAGAGCTGGATTTCGTTCATCCGCTCCTGGTCGAACAGGATCGATCCTTTGGAGCCGAAAATCTGTATGGCGATGCGGCCCTTGCGGCCCCAGGCCGAGCGGTTGACCAGCAGCGTGCCGGCAATGCCGTTTTCCAGATGCATCAAAACGCTGGCGATGTCGTAGGTCTCCACCGCACGGCGGCCGCCGCCGGCCAGCTTGCGGTCGGCATAGGGCTTGGCCATGTCGCAGATGACTTTTGCGACGCGGCCGAACAGTGTCGAGACCAGCGACAGCGGATGCACGGCGAAATCGTCGAGCGCGCCATAGCCGGAAGCAGCCTCGTGCTTCCAGAAGAACAGCGCTTCCGGGTCGGCCATGAAGTCCTCGTCCATCTCGATGCGCAGATGGTTGACCTCGCCGATGATCTTTTCCTCGAGCAGCGCACCGATGTGGCGAATGGCCGGGCTCTGTATGTAGTTGTAGCCAAGGGCTGCGACCTTGCCGGATTTCCTGGCAGCGGCCGCCATCGCCGCTGCTTCGGCAAAGCTCGGCGCCATCGGCTTCTCGCACCACAGATGCTTGCCGGCTTCGAGGACGGCGATGGCCATCTCCGGATGGAACTGATTGGGCGTGGTCAGCGAGACGAT
Organism: Mesorhizobium sp. M0659; assembly: GCF_040320605.1. NCBI lineage: Bacteria > Pseudomonadati > Pseudomonadota > Alphaproteobacteria > Hyphomicrobiales > Phyllobacteriaceae > Mesorhizobium > Mesorhizobium sp. M0659. The sequence continues at coordinate 31,954 of NZ_JAMYPY010000032.1, read as the reverse complement.
ATCGACCTCGGGGTCGTTGACGACGGCACGCCAGTCGCCCGACGCCTTGGCGAAGCCGAACTCGCCGGCCTTACGCTTGGCCAGCTCCTCGTTGACCTCGCCGAGATGGACCAGCTTCGGCTTGGCGACATCGGGAAAGACGGCGCCGACGGCGCTCCACGCAATGGCGTGGCATTTGCCCATGAAACCCGTGCCGATAAGACCAACGCCGACCATTTCTTTCTCCCAATACCTGAAGCGATCGATGGATGAATTAGTCCATTTATTCTCCGAATGGAATGTCTGCCTCATTTTTTATGGCCTTCTTGCGCAGGCTCGCTATGATGGGGCAGAGAGGACGTCACTTGAGTTAAAGAGAGCATGATGTCGTCCGAAACCGATGCACTCTTTTCGGCATCATGCTCTAATGCATGTCGCCCAGAAGTGTGCCGCGGTTCTGGGACAACGGCATGCATCAAAACAAAGACTTAAAGCCCATCGCACGAATCCGTTCACCGCGACGCGCTTTAGGTGAGCTTGGACGGGGCGACGATGGACGAACGGGTACCTCGCGACTTCGAGACGCTGCGCGCCACGATCCTCGATCGCCGTGAAACCTTGCCCAAGCGCATCGCCCAGATCGCCGCCTATGCGCTCGACAATCCCGATGACATCGCCTTCGGCACCGCCGCCAGCATCGCCGCTTCGGCGGGCGTGCAGCCGTCCACCTTGATCCGCTTTGCCCAGCAACTAGGCTTTGACGGCTTCACCAGCCTGCAGCAGGTGTTTCGCGAGCGGCTGCGCGAGCGCAATTCCTCTTATGACGAACGCCTGCAGGCGCTGCGCGCCAAGGCCGATGCGGGTGCTGGACACCGAGCCATCTTCGACGGCTTCGTCGCCGCCGCCAGCACTTCGCTCAACGACATCTCACGCTCGCTGGACGAGGCGCATCTGGAAGACGCGATCTCGCTGCTGGCCAAGGCCGAGACCATCTATGTCCTGGCCAAGCGCCGCTCCTACCCGGTGGCGAGCTACATTGCCTATGCCTTGGGCAAGCTGAAGATCCGCAACCAGCTGATCGAATCCGCCGCCGGCCTCAATGCCGAGATGGTCGCCTTCGCCACCCCGGCGGACGCCGTCATCGCCATCAGCTTCTCGCCCTACGCACCGGCCACCATCGAGGAAGCCCGCACCATTTCCGAACAGGGCGTGCCGATCGTCGCCATCACCGACAGTTCGTTTTCGCCACTCGCCCAGTTCGCCAAGGTCTGGTTCGAGGTCGCCGAGGCCGATTTCGCCGGCTTCCGCTCGCTGTCGGCCACCATGGCGCTGGCCATGGCGCTCACCGTCGGCGTCGGCGAGAAGCGGCGCAGCACCGGAAAGAAGCGCAAGGTCTAGGCAATCCCAGAAAAAGGCGTGAAGCGGTTTTCCGTCCGGAAAATGCGGACTTGGGATCTGTGGAAAGGGATCATCCCGTATGCCATGCTAGAACCGAAGTTCATCGAGAATGGTTCATGCATGAATTGGGAACAGATCGCATCGGATTTCGCTTGGGACGGCTCATGGCGAGATATCTACGTTCTGAACACGTCTGAGGCAGATTGGCAGGCCGTCTGGGACATCCTCCTCGAATGGACCCCGCCTGCCAATTTCAGTGTCTCCGGCAAGATCGAATCGATGCCATTGGGGGTCGAAGCCGCCCTGGAAAGCGAAACAGACAGCCTACTTTCTTTTTACGTCGGGCCAATCCAGCTTGCATGTCACTTCTTCACCGTTGTCGAAATCGAGTTCGACTTCGATCCTAGGCAAGTCAGCGGAGAAACTGAGATTGAGCACCTTGACCGCTTTGTGCGATTGCTAGGTGACGCTACTGGGAAGCAGGTAACTCTGACGCAGGAAAATGATCAGGAGGCTATCATCGCCCGCTACTCTCCCGACCTTGGGAGTGTGGTCTGGCGTGCTTTTTCATAACCGAATCGTTTTGTCGGCTGGCGGCTTTCCCCCTCAAACTCGTCTCGATCCACATCTGGTTGCGCGGTAACGGGTCTCCATCCTAAGTCTCCAGCAGCCATCGCTCTTCGGCACTTTTAAAGGAAGGAATGCTCATTCCATATTGACTATGGATTGGAATTATTATTTCATATTCCCGGCGCCACGCTGCCGCTCGCGCGTGTCCCCCAACTACGTTGCTCAAGACAACAAGACCGACGGGAGGTTCCAATGAGCGAAGCCGTGGACGCCAAACAGGCGACGCTCGATGTCATCACCATCGGTCGCGCTTCCGTCGACCTTTACGGCCAGCAGATCGGCTCGCGGCTGGAGGACATCACCTCCTTCGCCAAATCGGTCGGCGGCTGCCCGGCCAACATCTCGGTTGGCACGGCGAGACTAGGCCTGCGCTCGGCGCTGCTCACCCGCGTCGGCGACGAGCAGATGGGCCGCTTCATCCGCGAGCAGCTGCGGCGCGAAGGCGTCAATGTCGACGGGCTGAAGACCGACAAGGAACGGCTGACGGCTCTGGTGCTGCTTTCGGTCGAGAGCGAAGGGGTCTCGCCGATGATCTTTTATCGCAGCGACTGCGCCGACATGGCGCTTGCCGAAGAAGACATCGATGAAGCCTTCATCGCCTCGGCCCGCTCGATCGTCGTCACCGGCACGCATTTTTCTCGGCCCAACAGCGACGCCGCCCAGCGCAAGGCTATCCGCATCATCAAGGCCAGGGGCGGCAAGGTGGTGTTCGACATCGACTACCGCCCCAACCTCTGGGGCCTCGCCGGCCATGCCGAAGGTTTTGAGCGCTATGTCAAATCCGACCGCGTCTCGGCCCAGCTGAAGACGGTGCTGCCCGATTGCGATCTCATCGTCGGCACCGAGGAAGAGATCATGATCGCGTCGGGTGCCGACGATTGCCTGAGTGCGTTGAAGACGATCCGCGCGCTGTCTAAGGCAACCATCGTACTGAAGCGCGGCGCCATGGGCTGCATCGTCTATGACGGGCCGGTCAGCGACGATCTGGAAGACGGTATCGTCGGCAAGGGCTTTCCGATCGAGATCTACAATGTGCTCGGCGCGGGTGATGCCTTCATGTCCGGTTTTCTGCGCGGCTGGCTCGGTGGCGAAAACCTGGCAACGGCGGCGACCTGGGCCAATGCCTGCGGCGCCTTCGCCGTGTCGCGGCTGCTCTGCGCGCCGGAATATCCGACCTTCGAGGAATTGCAGTTCTTCCTCAAGAACGGCAGCAAGCACTTAGCGTTGCGCAAGGACGAGGCGATCAACCACATCCATTGGGCGACGACCCGCCGCCGCGATATCCCCTCGATGATGGCGCTCGCCTGCGACCACCGTGTGCAGCTTGAGGACGTCGCGGCAAAGACCGGCGCCGATCCGGCGCGCATCCGCGATTTCAAGGTGCTGGCGGTCAAGGCTGCGGCGAAAGTCGCCGCCGGCCGCGACGGCTATGGCATGCTGATCGACGAGAAGCATGGCCGCGAAGCAATGTTCGAATTCGCCCGCCACCCCTTTGCCTGGCTCGGCCGTCCCGTCGAACTGCCGGGCTCGCGGCCGCTGCGCTTCGAGTTCTCGCAGGACATCGGCTCGCAACTGGTGGAATGGCCGGTCGACAACTGCATCAAATGCCTGTGCTTCTATCACCCCGACGATCCGGCAGCGCTCAAGGATGAGCAGCAGCAGAAGCTGCGCTCGCTGTTCGAAGCCGCGCGGAAGGTCGGCCGGGAGCTTCTGGTCGAGATCATCGCCGGCAAGCACGGCAAGCTCGACGAAACGACCATCCCGCGCGCCCTGGAAGAACTCTATGCGCTTGGCATCAAGCCGGACTGGTGGAAGCTCGAACCGCAGGCGTCGGCCGGCGCCTGGGCGAAGATCGAAGCGGTGATCCTGAAGCACGATCCCTGGTGTCGTGGCGTCGTGCTGCTGGGTCTCGAAGCGCCGCAGGACGAACTGGAAGCGGCCTTTGCCGCCACCGCCAAGGCGCCGATCGTCAAGGGCTTTGCCGTCGGCCGCACCATCTTCGTCCACGCCGCCGAACAATGGCTGGCGGGCAAGATGACGGATGACGAGGCTATCGCCGACATGGCCGCGCGCTTCGAACAGTTGACCGAAGCGTGGCTTGCCGCGCGTGGCCGTAAAGCAGCATAAAGGCGCGGCAAGAGGACTGCGGAGGAAAACACCATGAGCAAGACAATCCGCCTGACGATGGCGCAGGCGCTGACCCGCTTTCTGAGCAAGCAGATGACCGAGATCGACGGCAGACGAGTGCCCATCTTCGGCGGTGTCTGGGCGATCTTCGGTCACGGCAATGTCGCCGGCATCGGCGAGGCGCTGTACCAGCTGCGCGACGAATTGCCGACCTTCCGCGCCCACAATGAGCAGGCGATGGCGCATGCGGCGATCGCCTATGGCAAGGCCAATTTCCGCCGCCGCTTCATGGCCGCGACCTCTTCGATCGGCCCCGGTGCGCTCAACATGGTGACGGCGGCGGCGCTCGCCCACGTAAACAGGTTGCCCGTCCTGTTTTTGCCGGGCGATGTCTTCGCCAACCGCATCCCCGATCCGGTGCTGCAGCAGGCCGAGGACTTTTCCGACGGCACCGCGACGGTCAATGACTGCTTCCGTCCGGTGTCGCGCTATTTCGACCGCATCACCCGTCCCGAGCAGATCATCCCGGCATTGGCGCGGACCATGCAGGTGCTGACCGATCCGGCGGAATGCGGCCCGGTGACGCTGTCGCTCTGCCAGGACGTGCAGGCCGAGGCCTATGACTATCCCGAGAGCTTTTTCGCCGAGCGCGTCTGGCACCAGCGCCGGCCGCGTCCGGACCGGCATGAATTGGCGGCGGCGGTCACCGCGCTGAGGGGTGCGAAAAAACCGCTGATCATCGCCGGCGGCGGCGTGCTGTATGCGCAGGCTTCGGACGAACTGGCGAAATTCGCCGAGAGCGCCGGCATTCCGGTCTGCGAGACGCAAGGCGGCAAGTCCTCGCTGCCCGACACACATCCGCTCAACATGGCGGCGGTTGGCGTCACCGGCACGTCCGCGGCCAACCGGCTGGCCGAGGAAGCCGATGTCGTGCTCGCCATCGGCACCCGCCTGCAGGATTTCACCACCGGCTCGTGGGCGCTGTTCAAGAACTCCGGCAAGACCATCATCGGCCTCAACGTGCAGCCTTTCGACGCCGGCAAGCACCGCGCGCTGCCGCTGGTCGCCGATGCGGCCGAAGGGCTCGCCGAACTCGGTGCTGCGCTGGGGAACTGGAAAGCACCGGCGACATGGACCGACAATGCGACCCAAGGCAAGAAGGCTTGGCAGGCCGAAGCCTCCAAGGTGACGGCGTCGACCAACGCCGCCTTCCCGTCGGACGCGCAGGTGATCGGCGCCGTGCAGCGCGCGCTGGGATCCGGCGTGACCTTGCTGAACGCGTCGGGCGGCCTGCCGGGCGAGTTGCACAAGCTCTGGCAGGCAGGCGCGCCCGGCTCGTACCATGGCGAATATGGTTTCTCGACCATGGGTTACGAGATTGCCGGCGGGCTCGGCGCCAAGATGGCCAAGCCCGATCAGGAGATAGTCGTCATGGTCGGCGACGGATCCTACCTGATGATGAATTCGGAGATCGCCACCTCGGTGATGCTCGGATTGAAGCTGATCATCGTGGTGCTCGACAACAGGGGATATGGCTGCATCAACCGGCTGCAGATGGCCACCGGCGGCGCCAACTTCAACAACCTCCTGAAGGACGCGCGCCACGAGATCTTGCCCGACATCGACTTCGCCGCGCATGCGGCCAGCATGGGCGCTATTGCCGAGAAGGTGCCGTCGATCACCGGCCTGGAGACCGCGCTGCAAAAGTCGAAAACCAACGACCGCACCACCGTGCTGGTCATCGACACCGACCCGCTGATTTCCACCGATGCCGGCGGCCATTGGTGGGATGTCGCGGTGCCGGAAGTCTCCGCACGGCCGCAGGTCAACGCAGCCCGCAAGGCCTATGACGAAAAGCGGCAGATGCAGACAATCGGCGATTGATGTACATGCACCCGCCCCCTACCTCCCCTTGTGGAGGTCGGACCGAAGGTCCGGTGGGGGTCTGGCGCCGCACCCCACCCCGCTGCTTCGCAGCGACCCTCCCCACAAGGGGGAGGGTGAACAAGAAACCGGAGCTAAAACTTGAAAGCCAAACTGGGCATGTCCCCCATTGCGTGGTGGAACGACGATCTTGCCGAACTCAGCGACGACGTCTCGCTGGAAGAGTGCCTGCGCCAGTCGCGCTCGGCAGGTTTCACCGGCATGGAAATGGGCCGGCGTTTTCCAAACGACCCCGAAATCATGCTGCCGATCCTGAAGCAGGCCGACGTGACGCTGTGCGGCGGCTGGTTCTCCGGCACCCTGGTTGATGAGGACATGGGCAAGAACAAGGATCGCATCCAGCCGATGATCGACCTGTTCAAGGCGGTTAATGCGCCTTGCATCGTCTATGGCGAGGTCGGCCGCTCGATCCAGGGCGATCGCTCCAGGCCTCTCGCCACCAAGCCGAAATTGTCGAATGACGAGATGAGGGCCTATGCCAGGCGCCTCACCGAGTTCGGCGAATGGTGCGCAGAGCAAGGCATGCCGCTGTCCTATCACCATCACATGGCGGCGGTGGTCGAGACCGAGCCGGAGCTCGATGCCTTCATGCGCCATTCCGGCGAAGGCATTCCGTTGCTGCTCGATGCAGGGCATCTCGCCTTTGCCGGTGGCGACGTGCTGCGCGCCATCGACAACCACCACAAGCGCATCAGCCATGTCCATGTGAAGGATGTGCGCATGGGCGTGATCGACGGGCTCGACCGCACAAAGCAGTCCTTTCTCGACGCCGTGGCGCTCGGTGCCTTCACGGTGCCTGGCGACGGTTCGCTCGATTTCGGCGCCATCGTGCAGCGCTTCGCTGACCATGGCTATGAAGGCTGGTTCGTCGTCGAGGCCGAGCAGGACCCGAAGAAGAACCCGCCGCTCAAGATGGCGCAGGTCGGCCACAAGGAATTGATGCGGGTGATGACGGCGGCCGGCTACACGGTCGAGACGCAAGGCTTTCCCAATGCCTGAGGCGATCCGATGAAGGATTACGAGCACCCGTTCTTCCGGCCGCTGTGGCGGCGCGTTGCCGTCGTCGCCGTCTGCGTGATCTGGGCCGGAATAGAATTCGCCTCCGGCACCCCATTCTGGGGCATCATTGCGCTCGGCTTTGCTGCCTACGCGGTGTGGCAGTTCTTCTATCTTTACAAGCCGGTGGAGGAGAGCAAGGCTGCGCCTGATCGACCGAAGACCGGCGAAGCGAAGGCGGACGCCGAACCGAAGGAATGAAGCGGCCGTGGCTCGGAAGGGCTTGCGGGTCGGACACTGGACACCTGGCGTATCGCCTACGTCGGTGATTGGCCGGAACGTTCCTCGCTTCGTCATCCTAGGGTCTTCGCGACGGAGCTTCGCTCCTGCTTCGCCCTAGGATGACGAAGTTGAGAGGCCGACCTCGAAGACTTGCGATAGGAGACAAAACATGTCGAAACTGCTCGTCAAAGCCGACAAGGGCCATGGCCGCGTCGCGCATGTCACGCCCAACAGCGCCGGCTGGACCTATGTCGGCTTCGACCTGCACCGTTTGAAGCCCGGCGAAAACGCCTCGGGTAAGACGGGCGGTCGCGAAGTCTGCCTGGTGTTCGTCACCGGCAAGGGCACGGCCAAGGCCGGCGGCCGGGAACTTGGCCTGCTCGGCGAGCGCATGTCGCCCTTCGAGGGCAAGCCGTGGTCGGTCTATATTCCTGAGGGGTCGGATTGGTCGGTCACCGCCGACACCGATCTCGAGCTCGCGGTCTGCTCGGCGCCGGGCCTGGGCGGCGGCTTGCCCGTTCGCGTCATCGCACCCGACGACCTCGGCCAGGAGACTCGGGGCAAAGGCACCAACACGCGCTACGTCACCAACATATTGCCCGAGGGCAAGCCCGCCGACTCGCTGCTGGTGGTCGAGGTCATCACGCCCGGCGGCCACACATCGAGCTACCCGCCGCACAAGCACGACCAGGACAATCTGCCGGCCGAATCCTATCTTGAGGAAACCTACTACCACCGCCTCAACCCGCCGCAGGGTTTTGCCTTCCAGCGCGTCTACACCGACGCCGACAAGACCGGCGCCCGCGAGCTGGACGAAGCCATGGCGATCGAGGACGGCGATGTTGTGCTGGTGCCCAAGGGCTATCACCCCTGCGCCGCCTGCCACGGCTACGACCTCTATTATCTCAACGTCATGGCCGGGCCGAAGCGGACGTGGAAGTTCCACAACGCGCCCGAGCACGAATGGCTGATGAAGGCCTGATCGGCCTTCGCTTGCGGCGGAAGCTGTCGGTCCAGCAGGAAAAAATCGTCGGCTAAGGACCTGCGGGGTCGATTTGCCTTCGAAAACCCGCATAAGCTTCGTCAATCCGTCATGGAAATCACCTATGGCAGCGGGCTGACGAGGATTTTTTTCGATGCGCTACGCCATTTATTTCACCCCGAGGCAGGACGAACCGCTGGCGCGGATCGCCGCCAACTGGCTGGGTCGCGACCCCTTTGGCGCCGCCACCAGGCCGGTCGAGGCGGTGGGCGAGCTGTCGGCGGCCGAAGTCGCTTTTCACACCGCATCGGCGCGGCGCTACGGCTTTCATGCGACGCTGAAAGCGCCCTTCCGGTTGGCCGCCAACGAAACCGAAAGCTCGCTGCGCGCGGCGCTGGACGCCTTTGCCGAAGCAACGCCGACGGTCACCATCCCGCGCCTGGTCGCCAGCCAGATCGATGGTTTCTTCGCTTTGGTGCCGGAAGGCCCGCTGCCGCCGCTCAACCGTTTCGCCGACGATGTCGTGCTTAGCTTCGACCGTTTTCGCGCGCCGCTCACCGAGGCCGAGATCGAGCGGCGCAGCCCGGATTCGCTGAAGCCGGCCGAGTTCCGCAATCTCTGCCAGTGGGGCTATCCCTATGTGTTTGAGACCTTTCGCTTCCACATGACACTGTCCGGCCGGGCCGGGCCGCAGGAAAGCCAACGTCTGCGCGCGGCAATTGACAGCCTGTTCGCCGATGTGCTGCAGCAGCCGGTGCTGGTGGATGCGCTGACGCTGTTCGTCGAAACCGAACCGGGCGCTCCGTTCATGGTGCTTTCGCATCATGCGCTCGGCCGCCGCGCTGCCCGAAAAACCGCCTGACCGCAATTCGTCCGAGTAACCAGGGACCGCCTGAATGACCGCCGAAACTGTTCTCCACAACGCCCGCATCGTGCTTGCCGACGAGATCGTCGAAGGGTCGCTCGTGCTGCGCGACGGTTTTATCTCCGGCGTCGACGCCGGCACCGGCCACACCGGCGGGAGCATGGGCGGCGAGGACATGGGCGGCGACTACATCATTCCCGGCCTGGTCGAGCTGCACACCGACCATCTCGAAGGCCACTATGCGCCGCGCCCGAAAGTGCGCTGGAACCCGATCGCCGCCGTCCTTGCCCATGACGCGCAGGTGGCCACCGCCGGCATCACCACCGTCCTCGACGCGTTGCGTGTCGGCATGGACGAGGACGCGGATATTACCTCCGACGACATCCGCAAGCTCGCCGGCGCGATCGAGGACAGCGTCGCGAAAGACCGGTTGCGGGCCGACCATTTCCTGCACCTGCGCTGCGAGGTCTCGGCGCCGGATTGCTTGCGGGCTTTCGCCAATTTCGATGGCGACGAGCGGGTCAAGCTGGCCTCGCTGATGGACCATGCGCCGGGACAGCGTCAGTTCGTCAATCTCGAGACCTACGCCCATTACTATCAGCGCAAGCTGAAATTGACCGATCGCGACTTCCAATTGTTCTGCGAAAAGCGGATGTCGGAATCGGCGAAGAATTCGGGACCGAACCGGGTGGCGATATCAGCCGCCTGCAACGAGCGGGGCATTGTGCTGGCGAGCCATGACGACGCCACATCAGGCCATGTCGACGAGGCGATCGAGCAGGGCGTGCGCGTCGCGGAATTCCCGACCACGCTGGAAGCCGCCAAGGCCTCGAAGGATGCCGGGCTCGGCGTACTGATGGGCGCGCCCAACGTCATGCGCGGCTCCTCGCATTCGGGCAATGTCTCGGCCCGCACGCTGGCCGGCGACGGCCTGCTCGACATATTGTCGTCCGACTACATTCCCTTCAGCCTGATCCAGTCGGCCTTCTTCCTCGGCGACGTCGTCGAGGGCATTTCCCTGCCGCAGGCGGTTGCGATGGTGTCGAAGAATCCGGCCGAGGCGATCGGCCTCGACGACCGCGGCGTCATCGAACAGGGCCGCCGCGCCGATCTGGTGCGTGTGCGCGTCGACGACCATGTGCCGGTCGTGCGCACCGTCTGGCGCCAAGGGCGCCGGGTCGCCTGATGGTCTCGGCGTCGATCGAGCGCGAACTCAGCAGCGAGGCCTTTCCGCTCCGCAACGGCGTGTTTGTCGCCGTCGTCGGCCCGAGCGGCGCCGGCAAGGATACGGTAATCGGCTATGCCCGCACCTTGTTTGCCGACGAGACGAGGCTGGAGTTCGTCCGCCGGGTCATCACCAGGCCGAGCGACGCCGCAAGCGAGGATCACGACACGCTGGCCGACGCCGCCTTTGCCGAGGCCCAGGCCGACGGCGCTTTCGCCATTTCCTGGGAGGCGCACGGCCTGCGCTATGGCATCCCGGCCGATGTCGACTGGTCGATAGCCAATGGCCATGTCGCCGTGGCCAATGTCTCGCGCGCAGTCATCCCGGTGCTGCGGGAGCGCTATGCCAATCTGGCTGTCGTCGAGATCACCGCCTCGCCGGAAATCCTCGCCGAGCGTCTCGCCCAGCGCGGCCGCGAATCGCGCGGCGAAGTGCTGGCTCGGCTCGCCCGCAGCGCCAATATCGCTTTGTCCGGCTCCGGCGTCACCTCGATCGACAATGGCGGCCGGCGCGAAGCCGCCGGAGAACGCTTCGCCGAGGTGCTGCGCAAGGCGATGGCCTTCTCGGATATATCCGGCGTGATGTAGCGCTACTCCGCCGCGACAGTCTTCCGGCTGGCATCGAGCATCAGCCGCCTTGCGCGGAACACGCCCCATTGCTGGTCGACCAGCACGCCGATCAGGATCACGCCGCCCATCACCGCGAAGTTGAGCGAGGACGGGATGCCGAGCAGATTGACCAGGTTCTGCAACTCCTGCAGCAGCACGGTGCCCAGGATGACGCCGACCAGCGAGCCTTCGCCGCCGCGCAGCGAGAAGCCGCCGAGAACGGCGGCGGCAATGGCGTAGAGCTCGTAGAACTGGCCGTGGCTGGCCGGCGAGATCGAGCGCGTGTACATGGCGAAATAGATCGCCGACAGCGCCGTCAGCACGCCGCAGATGACATAGGCGGCCATGACGACACGGCCGGTGCGAATTCCCGAATATTTCGCCGCCTCTTCGTTCTTGCCGATGGCATAGAGGTAGCGTCCGAACACCGAGCGGTGCAGCACCACCCACATGACGATCGAAATGACGATCAGTGCGATGAAGCTGTTGGGCACGCCATAGCTGCGGCCCGCGGTGAGGAATTCGAGCTCGGGAAAATTCTGGCCGAAGGCGAAACCGGCGGTGCCGTCGGCGGTATAGAAACGGGCGACCCCGCGATAGATCAAAAGGCCGCACAGCGTGACCACGAAGGGCTGCAATTTCAGCCTTGTGATCAGCCAGCCATGCGCCAGTCCGATGATGCCGCCCAGCACCAGGATCAGCGGCAGCGCCACCGGCCATGGCATGTCGCGCACAGCGATGAAATCGATGAACAGCGTGCCGAGCAGCGCCACCAGCGATCCCACAGACAATTCGATGCCGCCGGTGATGATGACGAAGGCCTGGCCGATGGCGAGAATCCCGAACAGGCCGATCAGGTTCGAGGTGTTGGCGAGGTTGATCGGCAAAAGGAAGCGCGGGTTGATGGCGGTCACCACGGCGCCGACCACCAGGATCAGGATCAGCAGGCCGAGATCTTTTTTGCTCATCGTCTTCTCCCCAATGCGCCGGACCGGCAATCGCCTGAAGCCCGCTAGTTTGCCGGCTTGCCGACCGCCAGCAACAGCACGTTTTCCTGGCTGAATTGTTCCTTGTCGAGAATGCCCGAGATCTGGCCCTCATGCATGACGGCGATGCGGTCGGACACGCCGATCACCTCTTCCATGTCGCTGGAGATCATCAGCACGGCGACGCCGGCATCGGCCAAGGCTCGCATCAGCCCGTAAATCTCGGCCTTGGCGCCGATATCGATGCCGCGCGTCGGCTCATCGAGGATCATCACCTTCGGGTTCATCGCCAGCCATTTGCCCAGCACCACCTTCTGCTGGTTGCCGCCCGACAGCGTGCCGGTTCGCGTCTGCACCGACGGCGCTTTGATGCCGAGATTCGTCTTCTGCTTCTCTGCGGTGGCGGCCTCGGAGCTTGCCGACACCAGTCTACGCTTCGCATGCGCCGGCAGGTTGGGCAGCGAGATGTTCTGCGCGATCGACAGGTCAAGCAAAATGCCGGTCAGCTTGCGGTCTTCCGGAACCAGGAAAATGCCATGCGCGACCGCATCGGCCGCCGAACCCAGTACAAGCGGCTTGCCGTCGAGTTCGAGCCCACCGCCAAGCGTGCTGTCGATGCCGAAGAACACCCGCGCCAGTTCGGTGCGGCCGGAGCCGACAAGGCCGGCGAGGCCGAGGATTTCACCGCGCCTGATGTCGAGGTCGACCGGCCGGGCAGGGTAGGCGGGGGTGCGGATGGCTTTGGCCGAGAGAGCCGTGGCGCCCGGCGCCCGCGCCGCCTCGGAGGCCTTCTCGCGCTCCTTCAGCATGCGGCCGATCATCAGCTTGACCATCTGGTCGTGGTTGATGGCGCTCTTCGGCAAGGTGCCGGCCAGCATGCCGTCGCGCAGCACCACGACGCGGTCGGCGACGCGCTCGACCTCATGCAGCCGGTGCGAAATGAAGATGACGCTGATGCCATCGGCCTTCAGCGCCTTGATGACGTCGAGCAGCTTGTCGGTTTCGGCAAGCGGCAGGCTCGATGTCGGCTCGTCGAGGATGACCAGCCGTGCCTTGATCGACAGCGCCTTGGCGATCTCGACCATCTGCTGCTGGGCAAGCGACAGCGAGGCAACCGGCGTATCGGCGGAAAAGTTGGCGCCGACACGCTTCAGCAGCGGCGCCACCATTTCGCGCAGCTTGGCGCGGTCGACCAATCTCAGCGGCCCGCCGCGCAACGGCTCGCGGCCGAAGAAGATATTGGCGGCAACATCGAGGTTTTCGAACAGATTGAGTTCCTGGTGGACGAAGGCGATGCCCGACCCCAGGCTGCCTTCGACGGTGAGCCCGTCATGCGCAACGCCGTCGACGGTGATGGCGCCGCTGTCCGGCCTGGTGACGCCGCCGAGGATCTTCATCAAGGTCGACTTGCCGGCGCCGTTTTCGCCGACCAAGCCGATCACCTCTCCCGGCCTGACCTCCATGGAAAAACCATCCAGCGCCACCACGCCCGGATAGGTCTTGCGCACGTTCTCGAGGCCGAGGAACGGGGTGGTTGCGACGATGGATGGGTCGGAATAATTCATCACGCCATATTTGATCAGGCTTGCCAGCAGCCGGTGGGCTACAGACTGACGGGCCTTGGCCGGCCCGTCAACACGATCGCCGGCTCAAGGCGAACCCTGAGCCGGCGCAACTGCTCGTGGTCTCAGTTTCCGGACATCGCCTTCAGATTGGCGGCATAGGTGTCGACATCGTCCTTACCGATGATCTTGGTCGGGATAATGATCAGGCCGCCTTCCGGAATGCCTGATTTGTCGCCCTTGAGATAGGCGGCCATCAGCTTCATGCCCTGATAGGCCCATTCGAAGGGCTGCTGCACGACGGTCGCCGCCACGGTGCCTTCCTTGACGCCGCCCAGCGTGATCGGATCGTCATCGAAGCCGACGACCGTGATCGAGCCGAGCTTCCCGGCGTCGCGCAGCGCTTCATAGATGCGCGGCGTGTTGTAGGAATAGAAGCCGACCATGCAGGTGATGTCGGGGCTGGCGACCAGCGCGTCCTCGACATTCTTCTTGGCGCGCGCCTGGTCGATGTCGTCGCCGCGCACGTCCACCAGTTCGATCTTGCTGCCGGCGAGGCCGTCCTTCATGCCCTGGATGCGTTCCTTGGCATTGTCGGCGCCGAGCAGGCCGACGAAGCCGAGGCACTTGCCGCCGTCCGGCATCGCCTTCTTGGCGATCTCGGCCGCCTGCTTGCCGGCGTCGACATTGGACGAGCCGATATAGGCGACGCGCTTGGTCTGCGGGGCATCGGAGTCGGTGGTGAACAGCGCCGTTTCCGACGCGATCTTGTTCAGACCGTCGGTCGAGGTCTTGGGGTCGACGGCCGAGACCATGATGCCCTTGACGCCGGCGGTCACCAGATCGTCCATCAGCCGCTGCTGGATGGCGACCGAGGACTGCTCGGGATATTTGAGTTCGAGATTGTAGTCGGGCAATTCGGCCTGCGCCTTCTTGACGCCGGCTTCGGCGGCCTTCCAGAAATCGGAAGCGCCGTTGACGACGAAGGCCAGCGTCGGTTTGTCGTCGGCGCGCGCAATGGCTGTCGCGGTCAGGCCAAGCAGCAGGGCTGCGGTGGCCACGGATGCATGTCGTATCAAGGATTTCATGTTCAACCTCCCGTTTTGGCTCAGTCGTCGGACTGAACCGATCTTGCATTCACTGACTTGCCGCTCGCGATTTGGACGCCCTCCTCCTCAGGGTTTCCCGGCGCTGAAGAATGGCGTCGTCGGTCGCGATCACGGACTTTAGAGACTCATCCCGTGCTCGTAAATAGTCTGATTTGTCTGACATATCACATGTCCGAGACCAGGCTTGCGGAGGCAAACCCCGCTCGCCGTCGGGCCATTCACGTGCACTTCTCGCCGCACGGGGTCCCACCTGACCGGACACGGCGGATTGACGTTACAGCGTCGTTTTGTATTAGTAAACACTATTAGCAGAGGTCTCGCGCGGACACTCGGCGGTGGCCCTAGGTCTAGTTTGCCCGAACAGGTGCAGCACGGCTTCGCGCAAGCAGATGCCTTGCAGTCCTCGAATTTCACGCGGCCCGAAGCGGCATGGCGGCGAACTTCAAAGCTGCTAATAAAGATAAACGCCTTCGACTATTTCCATTGGTCGACGGCGCCACACCATCTTGTCGGTGTGGCAGGCTTGCGACTAGACAGGCTGGGGATTGGGACGCAATGCCATGAGCGAGACGAGGGATCCGGACGACACGGCGAAGCGGCGCAAGGCGCCGGCGAGAGCCGCCAAGGGCGGCCGCGTCACCATGACCGACATCGCCAGGGCAGCCGGTTGCTCGCAGGCGACCGTCTCTTTCGTGCTCAACGATTCGCCCGGCATCCGGCTGTCGCAGCAGACGCGCGAGCGGGTGATCGACGCCGCGCGTGCGCTCGGCTACGCAGCACCCGCCTTCTCGGCGCTGCGCAAACCTGTTCCCGCCTTCGATGGACTTGACGGTGTCATCGGTTTCGCTGTCGACCAGCTGGCGACAAGCCCGGAAGCCGTTGTCGCCATCGAGGGCGCGCGCCAGGCGTCGTGGAACGCCGGCAATGTGTTGCTCGTGGCGCAGACGATGGGCGACTCCGTCATGGAGCCGCGCGCCATTGCGGCGCTCACCAGGCGCGGCATCTCGGCGCTGGTCTACATGACCATCTTCACCCGCGAGATCACGGCACCGGACTTCCTCTACGGCCTCGACATCCCGGTCATCCTGCTCAACTGCTACACGGCCGATTATGCCTTCCCGGCCGTGGTGCCGTCCGAGATCGCCGGCGGCCAGAACTCGACCCGGCATCTGATCGGCCACGGCCACCGCCGCATCGCCACCATCACCGGCGAGCCGTGGATGCAGGCCGCGCAGGACCGCCTCAAAGGCTACCGCAGGGCGCTCGCCACCGCCGACATCCCGTTCGATCCCGAACTGGTGGTCGAGGGCGACTGGTCGGCGAGCGCCGGCTACGCGGCGACCGTGAAGCTTTTGGCGCTGAAAGAGCGTCCGACCGCTATCTTCTGCCAGAACGACCGCACGGCCATCGGCTGTTACGAAGCGCTGAAGGAGGCGGGCCTGCACATCCCGCAGGACATCTCCGTCGTCGGCTATGACGACGAGGAGATCGCCCGTCACCTGTTCCCGCCGCTGACGACATCGATCCTGCCGCACATGGCGATGGGCCAATGGGCGATCGAACAGCTCGAAGTGCCGCCGCCTGCCGGCCGCGGCCGCTATCCCATCACCAAGCTAGAATGCCCGCTGGTCGAGCGGGAGTCGGTGGCAGCTGTGGCTGGATAAAGCTGAACCAACCCATCCCGATGCAAATCGGGATGGGTCTGTTTGGTGGTTGCGCCTCAGGGCAGGGACTATCCGGGAACGTGCCGCGGTTAGAACCGCAAGACGACAAAGGAGCGCCTGCGATAGCAGCGCCGGCGCAGCCGGCCATGCCGCCAGAACGTGCGGCAGTGCCGTCTCCAGACATGCCGCCTGTGGTGGCGACGATGGTGCCATCGCCGATGCGAGATCTGCTCAACATCGCCAGCGCCTTCGTCGTCATCAAACGAATTGGCATCCTGCTTGTCGAGTTCATCGAGAATGCCGTTACCGACATTGGGAACCCCGGCCACGGCCTCGAGAGGCCGAACCGCGGTAGCAAGCGCCGCGGCCCCCGCAACGCCGAACAATGCTGTCAAGAATGATCGCCGATCCATCAAAACCTCCATCAGCAAGACAAGGCTAACATGACGAGCCTAACACAAAGCAGCTAGAGCGGGTGATACAAAAGGCCAGAGGCGAATCTTTGAGCCGGCCCAAACGGGTGACCGGACGGACGGCAGAGGCTAGCGCAATCCAGGCAAAGTGTGCGCGCTTTCCTTGGGAATTGCGTAAAAACAAACAGATGGAGCGGTTCGCCGTTTCGGCGAAATGCTCTAGCGCAAGGCCGCGACCGGGCGGCGCGCTTCCTTCGGCTCGGCGACCAAGCCATGCGGAATGCCGCCGATGAAAGCGCACAGCCTGAGCGGTTCCGCCTTTCCGCGAAACTCTGAACCGCTTGGCAAAGCTACCCCCTAAGAATGCCCGCCACCTTGCGGCAGTGGCTGGCTGAGAGACTGACGCCCCACGGCAGATGCGATGTTGCGGTACTCAGCGCCGCGCCAATATCCGGCAGAGCTCCTTCAGGTCCCGGTCGTAGGTGCCCTTGCCGCTGAGCACGCTGGCGCAGCGTTTCTTCATCTTGGCGATCTGGCCGGCCGACATGGCGCTGATGGCAACCACCGCCGGTCGCGTCGGCACCGCCGGCGTGTTGGGATCCCGAGGGCTGGTGGGCGCGGTCGGTGCGCCAATGCCGACCCCGACCCCGGCCGTCACCCCATTGCCCACCCCGACACCGGCGCCGACCCCGACACCGCTGCCGACGGTTGCGCCGGCCCCGACGCCGACGCCCGTGCCCACCGATGCGCCGACGCCGGCCGCAACGCCGCTGGTGCCGCCAACCGTAGCGCCGACACTGGCGGTGGTGCCGCTGGTGCCGCCGACCGTTGCGCCGACATTGGCGCCCTTGCTGCCGCCGACCGAGACGCCGACGCCAAGCCCGCCGCCACTGCCGCCGACCGAGACGCCCACCCCACCGCTGCCGCCGATGCCCACACTGAGCCCGCCCGCGCCAGCCGGAAAGCACAAAGCCACGGCAACAGCGCCACCGGCCAAGGCCTTTGTTAAACTTTTAAAGAAATCCATAATGACGCTCCCCGTGTTGGTTGCCTGTACGCAGGTTGAACAGCATCCGTTACCAATATGATTACGCGAGTGTAGCGTTTTTAGTTTCTGCGAGAATAGGTAGTATTGGAAATCGTTGTTATGGCTGCTTGCGGCGATCGGAATATATATTTTGGAATTGGCGGAAAAAATCGAGGATTTGCGGTTAGACTCGGAACCTTAGACAGGCAGGACGAGTGCTCGCATGCGGGAATTTGCCGGGCGCATGCCTCAGGCCGTCTTGCGAAGCCGCTTCCCTAGGCTGCGGTGGAGAATGGACCCTCGAGAATGGGCTCGTGCTGGGGAAAGGGGACGACCCAAGAAACCCGCGACGATCTCCACCGATGTCGGGCGCGTTGTGCGTCACATCGTTCCGCTGCTCGCAGTCGACGGCGTCAGCGCTACCCTTGCGGGCATACCTTCGCCCCGTTTGGCGTTTCTGCCCTTTGGATCGGATGCCGATCGTCCGCTGGCGTTTCGAATCTCTTCAACTTACGCCGAGTTTCGCAAATCCACTTTCATCCCGGCTAACGTTCGAAGGGTTCGCCAAGCGAGGCGACACCGTTCAGCCTGAGCAAGCGGCGGTCCGCCGAGATGACACCGAGCACGACGATCGTAACGAGATAGGGAAGGCTGGAAAGCAGTTGCGATGGCAAGTCCAGACCGGTCGCCTGGGCGGCGAGGCTCATCAGCGAAACCGCGCCGAAGAGGCAGGCACCCAGGAAGATGCGGCCAGCGAGCCACGTACCAAAGACAACGAGTGCGATCGCGATCCAGCCACGTCCGGCAATCATACCGTCCGCCCAAAGGGGCGTGTACACCGCCGCCGCATAGGCGCCGGCAAAACCCGCCATCATGCCACCAAAAGCTATGGCCGCGACACGGATAGCGATGACCGGATGGCCGATGGCGTGGGCTGCCTTGGGATTCTCGCCGATTGCCCTCACGACAAGGCCGACTCTCGTATAGGCAAACATCGCCCAGATCGCAAACGTCACGGCAAGGGAAAGCCATACGACGACGTCCTGGACAAACAGCCTGCCGACTACCGGGATTTCCGAGAGGCCGGGAAAGACAAGTTTCGGGAGCCCCTTCACCGTCAAGCTCTCGTAGCTTTTGCCGAACAGCGCCGAAAGGCCTTGGCCGAGAATGCCGATCGCAAGGCCTGTCGCGACCTGGTTTGCCCGGAATCCGAGTGCCAGCACTGCAAAGACGAGGGACAGGACGGCGCTACCGAGGCCGGCGGCAACGAACCCCAGCAGGTGTCCACCGCCGTGGTAGACGACGATGAACGCGAGCACCGCGCCGAGGGCCATCAGGCCCTCTACGCCGAGGTTAAGAACACCGGCGCGCTCGACCACCAACTCGCCGAGTGCGGCAAGGAGAAAGGGGGTTGCCGCTGCGAGCATGCCCGAAATAATGAACTCGACGGCGTTCATGGCTGGCTCAGGTGATGGGGGCGGCGCCACTCGATGCGGTAGCGCACGAAGGCCACAGCGCCGAGATAGGCGAGCAGCAAGCTGCCTTGGAAGACGCGGACGGCGGCGATCGGCAGGTTTGCCGACACCATCGCATTGTCGCCGCCGATATAGAGGACAGCCATAAAGAGCGCGGAAAAGATGATGCCGACTGGATGCAAGCCGCCGAGATAGGCGACAATGATGGCCGCATAACCGTAGCCGGTCGAGATCGAGCGCTGCAGCTGGCCGAGCGGACCCGCGACTTCCGCCGCGCCTGCCAGTCCCGCCGCCATGCCACCGATCAGAAGCGACAGCCAAATCGCACGCCCTTCGCTGAAGCCGGCGTAACCGGCCGCGCGCGGGGCATGGCCGCCGACCTTGAGCTTATACCCCATGAAGCTTCGCTGCATGAAAACCCAGGCCACCAGCGAGAGCGCAAGTGTGATGAGCAGCGAGACGTTGACGCGGGTACCGGTGATCAGGGTCGGCACCATCGCGTCGTTCTGAAACATGACGGATTGTGGGAAATTGAAGCCGGCCGGGTCCTTCCATGGGCCGAGCAGCAGGTAGTTGAGGACTTGCGCCGCAACGAGGCTCAGCATCAAGGAGACCAGGATCTCGTTCGCATTGAGCCTGACGCGCCAGAAGGCGGTGATAGATGCCCAAAGTGCACCGCCGAGGGCACCGAGAAGCAGCATCAGCGGCCAGATCCACTGCCCGGTCGCCTGCGGAAACCAGACGGGGATCGCCGAGGCGAAAATAGCGCCCAGGATAAACTGGCCCTCCGCGCCGATGTTGAACACTTTTGCGCGGAAACCGATCGCCAGCCCCTGAGCAATGAGGAGAAGGGGCCCCGCCTTCAGCAGCACCTCCGCAAACGATGCCCAGGAGAGGAACGGCTCGAGAAGCATCGCGTACAGGACGGCCGCCGGATCTCGGCCTATCAGCACATAAAGGCCCAGATTGAGGATGATCGCCATGCCAAGCGCGACAGCCGGGGCCAGCATGGCCGCGACGTGCGAGGCATGCTCCCGGCGGACGAGCGCGGGGAGGAACGGCGCGGCCCAAACGCTCATGCAGGAACCTTCTCTGGCGAGGCATGTGCTCCGATCATGTATCTGCCGATGTCTTCGGGGCGCGTGTCCCGCGTGACCAGAGGCGGACTCAGCATTCCATGATGGAGCACCTGGATGAAATCGCAGAGTTCGAAAAGTTCCTCGAGTTCCTCGGAAATTACGAGGATCGCCACGCCCAGGTTGCGCAACGCGATGAGCCGCCTTCTGATGGCGGATGCAGCGCCAATGTCTACACCCCAGGTTGGCTGCGCCACGAAAAGCAGTTTTGGCGACAGCATCATCTCGCGACCGACGATGAATTTCTGCAAGTTGCCGCCGGACAGCGAGCCCGCTTCGGCATCCGGGCCGGAGGCGCGGACGTCGTACCGACGGATGCATTCGCTGGTGAAAGCCGTCGCTCCGGCGCTGTTGATGAGGCCGCGCCTCACGAGATCGAAAGGATGGGCGGTAAGAACGGTGTTGAGCACGAGCGACATTTCAGGGACCGCGCCGCGTCCCAGCCGGTCTTCGGGCACGAAGGCGAAGCCAAATCTCCTGCGCGCGGCCGCATCGAGTGTGCCTACGTCGCGGCCCATCATGTAGATCCGGTCGCGTTGTTCCTTCAGCAGCATCGCTTCGCCCGAGATGAGCGCGGCAAGCTCGCCTTGGCCATTGCCCGATATTCCGGCTATGCCAAGGATCTCGCCTGATCGTACCGTGAGGCTGATGCCGGAGAGCGGCGTGGCAAAGGGGTCGTCCGGCGTGTAGTCCATGTCGATTATTTCCAGCCGCTTCTCCCCCTCGGGCATGGCCAACGCGGGCATCACCTCGGGCATGTCGCGGCCGATCATCATCCGGGCGAGGTCGTGCGCATCATAGTCGCGCGGGTCGACGGTGCCGATAACGCGCCCTCCACGCAAGACCGTCGCCTGGTCACAGATCGTGCGAATTTCCTCCAGTTTGTGGGAGATGAACAGGATGGACACGCCGCGGTCGCGAAGGCGCCTGAGCGTGTCGAACAGCTTCTTCACCGCCTGCGGCGGCAAGACCGAGGTCGGCTCGTCGAGAATGAGCAGCTTCGGGTCCGTCATCAGGCAGCGGATGATCTCCACCCGCTGCCGTTCGCCGACCGAGAGCGCGTGCACATCGGCGAGAGGATCTACTTCAAGGCCAAAATCCTGGCCGAGGCTGCGGATGCGCCCGGCCAACTCCGCCTTGCCGCCGGGGACGACGAGCTGGATGTTCTCGACGACAGTCAGCGTCTCGAACAGCGAGAAATGCTGAAAGACCATGCCGATGCCCCTGCGCCGTGCCTCAGCCGGCGAGGCAAGGCGCAGAGGCTCTCCGTTCCAGACGACGGTGCCTTCGTCCGGCTGTTCAACGCCATAGATGAGCTTCATCAGCGTCGATTTGCCCGCCCCATTCTCCCCGAGGATCGCATGGATCGATTGGGGCGCCACGTCCAGATCGATGGCTTCGTTAGCCCGGATCTGGCCGTAGCTCTTCGAGATGCCGCGGAGCGACAGAAGGGGCGGGGTCATGACTTACTTCGGCAGTGGTGTGGTGACACCCTTGACGTGCCAGTCCATCGCGACGATCTCGGGATCCGCTATCGTCGCACCGGCGGCGGCGGCTTCGCTGCCGTCGGCCTTGGTGATTGGACCTGTGAAGGGCGAGAAGCTGCCGTCGGCGATCCTCGCCGCCACTTCCTTGATCTTCGTCATCGTGTCGGCTGGGATATCTGAGTTCCAGTCCACGACCTCCACCACCTTTTCCGCGACGCCGAGGAAGGTGTTGGCGCCCTTGAAAGTTCCGGCGAGATGGGCATCCACGGAAGCCTTGAAGAAGGGCGACCAGTCCGTCGCGATGCAGCCGAGATATTTCTTCGGTGCATATTTCTTCATCGACGAATTGAGGTTGAACGCATAGACGCCAGCCTCCTCGCAGGCCGAGATCACGGAGGGTGTGTCCTGCGCGTTCGAGAAGATCACGTCGCAGTTCTGTGCCATCAGCGCCTTGGCGGCTTCCTGTTCCTTGGCCGGGTCGAACCAGGAGTTCACCCAGACGACCGATACCTCGACATCGGGATTTACAGTCTGTGCGCCGAGCGTGAATGCGTTGATCGAGGTGATCAGCTCCGGAATGGCGAAGGCCGAGACGGAGCCGAGCTTGCCGGTCTTGGAAAGAGCTGCGGCGGCTATGCCGAGCAGGTAAGTGCCCTGGAAATACTTCGCCGCGAAGGGCGAGAAATTCGGCGCGGTCTGGAAGCCGGAGGCATGCAGCACGGTGACCCCAGGATCGCGGCGGGCGATCTGTAGTGCACCATTCTGGTAGCCGAATGAGCCGGCGATCAGGAACTTGTTACCGTCGGCGACGGTCTTGTTCATGATCCGGTCGGCGTCCGGCCCTTCGGCGATGTTCTCGATGACGGTGATCTTCACCTTGTCGCCGTAGGCGGCCTTGACCGGCTCGAGGCCGGCGGCGAGCGCATGGCCCCAGCCGACATCGCCGACCGGCGACGGGAGCACGAGCGTGATACCGAGCGGCTCGTCGGCCGCAAAGGCGGGACGGCTGCCAAGCGCGCCGGCAAGCCCTGTCGCGGCAAGGCCCTTCATCAGAGTTCTGCGGGTCAGATAGTTCAGCATGTCAGTTCCCCTGTCTTAAGTTGTTAGAATTCCACCGCGGCAAAGGCGGCTTCCGCGTCCGCAGCAAGCCGGGCCTCGTTCAGCCCGGTAAACGCACCCTTCTCCCAGACGATGCGGCCGTTGATCATGGTCATGTCGGTGGGCATGCCGATACCGACCTTGGCGATCAGGCTCAATGGATCGTGGCGCGTGCCGACATAATCCATGCGGCGCGTGTCGATCGCGAAGAGGTCGGCGGCCATGCCGGGCGACAGTCGGCCGATGTCATTGCGGCCCAGAAGCGCGGCCCCGCCCGTTGTCGCATAGCCGAGGAAATCGACCGGCGCAGGCACGGGATGAGCGCGCGTCGAGGCCGCCAGGCATTGCAGCATGTAGGCGGAATGGATGCAGTGCATGAGGTTGGAATTGTCGTTCGAGGCAGCACCGTCGCAGCCGAGACCGACGCGCAGGCCAAAGGCGGACATGGCGGGAATATCAGTCACCTCCGCGCCCACCAGATAGACCGGCTCAGGGCAATGCGAGACACCGGTGCCGCTCGCCGCCATCAGCCGCAGTTCGTCATGCGTCAGCTCCCAGCAATGGGCATAGAAAGTGTCTCGGCCGGCAAATCCGAGGTCCTCGAGATAGTCCACCGTACGCATGCCATGGCGGGCCTCGATGATCGGGCTTTCGCCCTCGCCGACATGGGTGTGCATCCGCACCCCGCGATCACGCGCCAGCGAAACCGATTCCACGAAGGTCTCGCGGTAGCAGTTGACCGGCTGGCAGGGAGCGACCACGACCTGACGCATGCTGAAGGGACTGGTGTCGTGATAAGTGTCGATGAGGCGTGCGCAGTCGGCAATGAATTCGTCCGTGGTCTCCAGCATCTCGTCTGGAATGGTCGAGCCTTCCGATTTTGGCAGCGTGTTGCCGCCGCGGCCGGCATGGAAACGCATGCCGAGAAGATCGGCCGCTTCGAACTGCCGGTCGATGAGCCGTTTTCCGGCATGGCGCGGAAAATTGTACTGGTGGTCGAAGGCCGTCGTGCAACCGTGCTTTATCATCTCTGCCATCGCCGTGATCGAGGCGTGGTAGAAACAATCCTCGTTGAGCCGGGAGAAGATCGGATAGATCCGGTCGAGCCATTCGATGACCGACAGCTTCGTCCAGTCGAGTTCGGCACGGTTGCGCACAAAGCACTGAAAGAAGTGATGGTGCGTGTTGACGAGGCCGGGATAGACGAACCAGCCGTCGGCGTCCTGCACGATAGTACCGGCCGGCAACTCGCTTCTGTGCAGGCCTTGCCCGATTGCCTCGATCTGCGGGCCATTCGTCAGCACATCGACATTGCGCCGGACGCTCGGACCCCTGCCCTCGTCGGTGATGACCGCTGCGCAATTCTTCAGGAGATAGCCGGTCACCTCACGCCTCGTCCAGCATGGGTCGCGGTTCGGGCTTCAACTCGTGCAGCCGGTGGATACCGGGCATTTCGATGAAATTGTCGAGGCTGCGGAGCGCTCGCGACCAGAGCCGGATCGTGGGATACGGATCGAGGGAAACGCCGCCGTCGGGCGCGAGCGCGACGTAGGGAAAGCAAGCAATGTCGGCAATCGTCGGCCGGTCGGATGCGAGAAACCGATCGCCACGCATTTTTTGTTCGAAGAGGCCGGCTTCCAGCTCACGTAGTGCCGCTATGCCATTGGCCTGAAGCGCACCGATGTCACCGGGACGCAGCAGCATCTCATGCAGGCGCGCGCCGCCGAGGTTGGCGGTCAGCCTGTGCGAGAAGGAAAGCCATTGCTGGATGCGCGCCGTCTCCTCGGGGGCGCCGCTGCCGAGCCAGGCCGGTGCTGCCTTCGCGGCGAGATAGCCAAGCATGGCGGAAGACTCGGTCAGGATCAGGTCGCCGTCTTCAAGGATCGGGATGGAGCCTCCCGGATTAAGCGCCATAAGCTCGGGGCCACGATGCTCGGCGCCGGGATGGAAGTCGACCGGGCGGATTTCGAGCTTCACACCTGACAGCGTCGCCATCAGGCGCACCTTGTAGCAACTTGGGGAGAGGATGTAGTCGTAAAGCTTCATTGTGCCACCAATTGCGCGCCGTAGGTATAATTGTGGCGCTTCAGCCAGCGGCGATAGGCGACCGAGGTCAGGTCGGCGCGCGTCGGGATTTCCATGCCGGGATCGAGCGGCAAAAGACGCGGGATCTGGTTTTCGAGGATCGAGCGGTCCTGCAGGAAAATCGTCTGCTGGAAATGGATGAGGTCGGTCTGTGGCGTCTCGTCATCAAAAAGCGCCATCCACGGCCAGACGTCGCAGAGATCCTCGGCAAGCGGCTGGACGAATAGCGCAATCACATCCCATTCGCCCGGGCGCGGCGGGCAGGTCTTGTAGAGGACTGAGCAGGTCGGAGCCGGCACGCGGTACATGTATTCCGTCGTGATACCTCCGCTCGCGGATTTCGCCGCCTGCGGCTGGTAGAACTTCACCTGGGTCGCCCAGACCTCATCCTCTTCCTCGCGGATATCGACCTTGTAGTTTTCGACCTCGGTATGTGGCTCCGAGCCGAGGATGTCGGTATGGACGAAGGGGAAGTGTGCGATGTCGAGGAAGTTCTCGACGGCGCGGAGCGGCGAGCAGCGCACCCGCACCACGCCGACATCGACGAAGCGGCGCCCGGGCTGGTCTGCCTCGGGAATCGGAAAGACCGGTTTCTTCGGTTCGCCGAGCGACGACCAGATATGGCCATAGCGCACCGAAACCGGCAGCACGCGCCCGTTTTCGCCTGTCACTTTCGCCGCGCCATTGGCGTCGAGCGCAACCTTGATCCGCTCGTCCATCAGGGTGGTCTCGCGCCCATAGCGGTCGAGCCGGCTGAAAAGCCCGACCGGATACCATTCGTCGCGCATCGCATCGTCGATCATGGCACAGCCCCTTTCGCCTCGATCCCTTCGGCCATGCGCCGAAGGCTCTCGGCGGCTCGCGAGGCGGCGATGCGCTCGGACGCATCGCAATCGGCTGGAACAAGGACGTGGATCAGCGTCTCGCCGGCTTCCCGCGGGATAGGCAGCAGGCGAATTGCCGGCGCGCCGGGTGCCTGCCAGACGTATCCTTCAACGGTGGCCTTCGTACCGGCAGCGACCGAGAGCGCCGAATGTCCGGCACGGGCCGTCAATGAACGGAGCGGCACGTAACCCTCAAAAAGGGGTGGGTTGCCATCAGGCTCTCCATCAGCGACCCAGATGATCCCGCCGGCCTCTTCGACCAACCGGGTCGCAACGCGAATCGTCTCCGGCGGCGTGAGGCTGGGATGGGCAGGAATGCGCAGGCACTGACCGGCCTGCGAATAGGTCCAGCCGTGATAGATGCAGGAGAGCGCCTCGCCGCGCACGAAGCCATGGGAGAGGCGCATGCCGCGATGCGGACAGCGATCCGCCGATGCCGCCAAGCGCCCCGATTGGCTTCGCCAGAGGGCAATGGGACCGGCGGGCGTCCGCGCCGGCATTACCTGTCCTGTTGGCAGATCCTGGGTAAGGGCGACCGGCACCCAGGTGTCCGTCTTGTCGGACAGCATGACCTTACTTTCCGTACTGATACTACTGTTTCCCGACCAGAGAGATGCCGGCGCAAGGAGTTGGCGAACCGCTCGATGCGGCTGACGTATGCATAATTATTTCGCAATTGCAATATTGATTAAATTAAGTGCAAACGGAGGGTAACCACACGCAAAGCTATATGTTTTTTTGCTCGACAGGCGCGCGGTCGACCGTCTCGACCCAGACTTCAATGGGCCCAAGCGAACATCCCATCTCCATCATGTCGATCAGTTCCGCCGCACCGGCAATATCGAGTTCGATGCGATCGGTGCTTGCATGAGCGATGTGGTGCGCGAGACCGAGCTTGGCCGCATGGCGCATGATCCAGGGCAGGAAGGACGCGGGTTCGAGGTGGCCGCGAATGGTCATCCGCTCATGCAAGCGGTGTTGACTTTGCTTCATCACGAACGGAACGCGCGCCTTGGTGTCATGGTCGGCAGCATAGCGTCTGACTGAACGGGCGGAAGTGGTAATCGACGCGCCATGACGCCGAATATGGACTGATCGCCCATGCCTACACCGGGCACTCATGCATGTCGCCCAGAAGTGAGCCGCGGTTCTGGGACAACGACATGCATTAAAACAAAGACTTCAAGCGGGTCGCATGGATCCGTTCAGCGTGACGCGCTTTAGGGTTATCTGAGCTATTGTAATACATGGGTAGATTGGCGCACCCGACAGGATTCGAACCTGTGACCTCTGCCTTCGGAGGGCAGCGCTCTATCCAGCTGAGCTACGGGTGCCTTCAAGGAACCTGAAAACGAACCAGCCGATAGGCCGGCCAGCCACGGCTTCTTAGCGGAAGCCGCGCCGGGCTTCAACGGGCAATTGGCGTGGCGATATTTTCGAAGCCACGTCGCGCGGCTTGGCAACTTCGCGTCCGCCCTGCAGCCTCAGCCCGGGACTCACCCCGCCACCTCCACCTTCGCCACCCGCCTGCGCACCCTGCGCGGCGCCCGCTTCGCCTTCTTCGCGCCGGTCAGTTCGTGCATCGCATCCAGCTGCATCTGCTGCATTTCGGCCAGCCGCGTCCATTGGCGCGAGATCAGATAGTCGAGCTTTTCGTGCAAATGGCGCACTTCCAGCTCGGCTTTCAGGTTCACCCGGTAGTCGTTGAACGAGCGCAGGCGGTCCTTGGCCTCCGTCCGTCTCTGGCTCATCATGATGATCGGCGCCTGGATGGCGGCGATACAGGAGAGCAGCAGGTTGAGCAGGATGAAGGGGTAGGGGTCGAAGGCGCTGCTCACGCCCGCGATCAAATTGATGCCGATCCACACCGCAAGCACGCTGCCGAACGAGATCAGGAACCACCAGCTGCCGCCGAAAGCCGCCATGTTGTCGGAGACGCGGTCGGCGAACGAGCGGTGCTCCTCGAACTCCTCTTCCGAGTTTTCCGAAATCGTGTCCTGCCTGGCGATCGATTCGACCACCTGGCGGTCGAGCTCGGAGAATTCGCCATGCTCCTGCTGCAGCAGCTCCTCCATGTAGCGCATGCGGTAACGGCCGAGCTCCTCCCGGCTGATGCGGGCGCCGCGCGGCAGGTCGGGATGATCGGAGCGGATGCGGTCGGCCAGGCTCGGCCTGAGGTCGTCGATGCGCACCAGGTCACGCTTGCGAAACTTTCTACCTGATATCGCCGACGGTTTTCGCTTCGGCTTCAGGCGGCCATGGGGTTCGGAGTCCGGCACATCGGGCGCTTCCAGCGCCTCGTCGGCAACCAGTTCGGCGTCGTGGGCGGGCGGCGCCTCGAAATACTCGCCGCCGCTGTCGTTTTCATTGTCGGCCTGTTCGGATGGTTTTGGGCTCATGATGCCGGCTCCTGCTGTCGCGCCCACGATACGCCAAGGCGAGGCGGCATAGCCACTGTGGCGGTGAAGATTGGGGGCTTGTGCATGCTTGTGATGAATGCCTGCTGCAATTGCCTGTGGCAGCGCAGCCCCCCGGGGCCTCGCTCGCCTGCTGCTCGGCAACCAGACCGCCGAAGTGCTGTTGCCGACGGAGGTCGCGCCTGCTGCAGAGTTAAGATGAGGCAGCGATCCTTCACGACCCCCCTCTGTCCTGCCGGACATCTCCCCCTCAAGGGGGGAGATCAGATGTCGCCATGGCTTCGCCAAACACGAAAAAGAGGCGAGACGCCGAAGCTGCTAATCTCCCCACTTGAGGGGGAGATGGCCGGCAGGCCAGAGGGGGGTGCTGTCCCGCCGGCGTTTCAGAGTTCCTCCACCCAACGACGGGTTCTATTGCGGCGGTAAACCAGGCAACTGCGACCCCTGCGCCGGCAAACCAGGCGGCGGCAGGCCGGGCGACGCGGCCGGCTGATCTCCCGCAAACATCAGCCGCGTCTTCGTATCGGCCATGGCGGGCGACAGACTGCGCTGGATCAGCGCTTCGACATGGTCGTTGCGCTGCCTAGCGCTGTCGGCGCCCATCACCACCACGATCAGATGCCGGCCGTCGGCATTGTAGGACGTGACGATATTGTAACCGGATGCCCTGATATAGCCGGTCTTGATGCCGTCGACGCCGCGCACCCGGCCGAGCATGTCGTTGTGGCCGCGCACCAGCCGGCCGCGGAACATGAAGTCGCTTTCGGAGAAATAGTGGAACTGCTGCGGGAAGCGGGCGCGCAGCGCCATCCCCAGCGTCGCCATGTCGCGCGCCGATGTGTGCTGGCCATCGTCGGGCAGGCCGGAGGCATTGCGGAAGACGGTGCTGCTCATGCCGATCTGGCGCGCCTTGGACGTCATCATGGCGGCGAACTGGTCCTCCGAGCCGCCGAGATATTCGCCCACCGCCACCGCCACGTCATTGGCCGACTTGACCACGATCGCCCGGATCGCCGAATCGACATCGATGCTCTCGCCGCGCTTGAAGCGCAATTTGGTCGGCGGCTGCCGGGCGGCATTGTCGGAGACCGGAATCTGCGTTTCCTTCGAGACGCGGCCGGACTCCAGCGCCTCGAACAGCAGGTACAGCGTCATCATCTTGGTCAGCGACGCCGGATAGCGTTGCGCCCTCGAACTGACTTCGAACAGCGTCTTGCCACTGCCGGCATCGACGACGATGGCCGCATATTTCTCCTGCGGCGCCGGCACCGCCAGCACGCTGTCGGGCGGTGCGGTGGTGCTGCAGCCGGCCACGAAGACAAGCAGCAGGAGGGCTGCGAGAAATTTCTGGGCGGGGGAGGGGAAATGGAAATTTGGCAAGTCAAGTCCGGCGTTGCTGAGAGGGCCGGAACCTAGCCTAACCCATTTTGTTCGTCCATTTGGTTAACGGCGGAGCTGCCGATGACGCTGCCAATCTCCCCCGCAAGGGGGGAGATCAGATGTCGCTTCGGCTTCGCCAACCATCGGCGCTGAAACGGCAACCTCCCGAAATCGCCTGCTTCCTGTCCTGTTTTGCCTGCGGGGTCGCGGTGCTGCTATAGAGGCGGCAATTGCTTGGGGGATTTGACAATGACCGGTGACATCGGCGCGGCTGCGCCATCTCTTATCAGGGCTTCGCTCAGCCGCACCGGCAAATGGGCCGGCAGCGTCGCTTTCATCGGCGGCGCCGCATCCGACATCCTCAATCCGCTGGCGCCGTTCGCCGCCTATATCGCGCTGGTCGCTTCGGTTGCCGCCGCCGTCATCGCCATTGCCATCGTTCTGCGGCTGGTGCTGGCCGCCAAGGCGCTGCCGGCGCTGATCTTTGCCACCAGCGCTGCCGCCGTCGCCGGCGGCGTCTATGGCCTGCAGCAGCAGTCCAATTCGCAGAACGGTGTGATCGCCGGCCTGGTGCCGGCCATCGCCCAGTTGCAGCAGCAGATGGGCATCGTCTCGGCCAGGGTGGCCAGGATCGAGCAAACGGTAACCGAGACGAAGCTGGCGGTCGACCAGGTCAAGCAATCGACCGACGCGGTGGCGAAGAAGACCGAGGAAATTGCGTCGACCCAGCAGCAGCAGGCTGAGCAGGGCGCGCAGACGCAAAAGTCGGTAGAGGCGGTCAAGCAGACGACCGAAACGCTCGCTGCCGGCCAGCAGAAACAGGCCGAGCAGGCGGATAAGCTTCAGGCGACCACCGAGCAGATCGCCGCCTCGATCGACACCATCGCCAAGGGCTTTGCCGCATTGGCCGCGCAGGGCGGGACGATCGCCGAGCCGAAGCGGCCGGACGAATTCTATCACAATGCCCGCGTCTACGAGCTTTCCGGCGACATGCTGAATGCGCGGCGCTCCTATCTCGCTTTCGCCGGTTTCGACGTCGACGCCGTCGATCCCTACACACGCTTCGCCACCCTGCTGCGCGTGCAGGACGGCAAGGCCGGCGCCCGCGAAGTGTTCGGCGCCCTGGCCGACAAGGCCAAGGCGCTGTCGATCAAGCTGGTCCATATCCTGCAGTTCGACGATGCCCAGCGTCTCGACAAGCTCAACGCCTTCATCGCCGCCAATCCGGATTTCGCACCGGCCTATTACCTGCTCGCGCAGGAGTTTTCCGAGGATCGCCTCGGCGTCCAGTCGCTGTCCGACAAGCGCAGCGAGGCCGAGGCGCTGACCAGGTTCGTCTCCTATGAAAAGGAAGGCGGGCTGCTCAAATATTTCGTCGACCAGACGCAGCTCGCCGACTGGCTCGACCGCAGCCGTACCCGCCTGACGGCGCTTGGCGACGTGCTCGACCCAGCACGCTTTGCCCCGACGCTGACGCCGATGCGCTCCAATGCCGGCTGGACGATCTCCATCTCGCTGCCCGAGGCCGCGACCGGCATTTCCTGGCGCATGGGTGTGTCAGGTCCGTTCACCGACACCGGGCTGATGGCGATGAACGACCAGCGCACCGGCAAGCCGATGCCCAATCCGAGCTTCGAATTGCCCGACAGCACCACGGCCACCACCATCGGGGTCAAGTATCTCGATCTCAGGGGCCGCGAGACCGGGCCGTTCAACATAAGTTTCGATCCGGACGCAGCGCTGCAACAGGGCAACAAACAGATCCTCGACCAGTTCTGGACGTCGTGGATCGCCTTCGACGCCAGCGGCAATCATGGCCTGGTCTATTTCTCCCAGATGCTGTCGTTCCGCTGCGGCATCAAGGAGGTGCGCTACAGCCTGAACGGCACGGCGCTCGACAGGGAGATCAAGCTGCCGCCTTGCGACAAGAAGGACCCGTACGCCATTCCTTATGACTACCAGCCTTACTTCAAGGTCGCCGACAACGTGACGTCGATGGCGGTGCAGGTCACCTACACCGACGGCACCAAGTCGCCGGTGCGCGAGTATAAGCGGCAGTAGGCGCCCACCCTCCCCCATGTGGGGAGGGTCGATCCGCGTAGCGGATCGGGGTGGGGGTCCTCGTAGGGCGCTTGCCCCCCCCCCCGCGGCGGGGGTAGGGGACGCGGCGCGCGCCGCCCGCGCCCCCCCCCCCC
>NZ_JAMYPY010000031.1:0-48089 GCF_040320605.1 Mesorhizobium sp. M0659 | reverse complement strand
GGTTCATTCCGGTCCTCGGGGGGGTGCCGGGCTCCCCTTTTTTATCATCTTCCCCCCCCCCATTCCCCCCCCCACCCCCCCCCCCCCCCCCCCAACCAACCCCCCCCCCCCCCCCGCCCGGGGCCGGGCGCGCGCTTCTCTACACAACACTTGGTACCAACTCAGCTCAATAGGGCGAATTGCACTGCCGACGCGGGCCGTAATTGGGCTGGAATGTGTTGTCCGAAGCGCGGTACGACCGATAGTGGTCGTAGCACCACTGCACATGCGCATCGCCGCGGTTGTTCTCGCTGTTGACGATCGCGCCGGTGATCAAGGCGCCGGTGGCGAAGGCAGCCAGCGGGAACCAGTAGTCGCCGTGACGGCGATAGCCGCGGTGATATTCGCGATAGCCGCGATGGCCATTCCAATAGCTGCCGCCATCATTGTTGCGCGAGAATTGGCGGCCTACGCGGAAATCGCGATTGCCGGAATTGCGGTTGCCATGGCGCATCCACCGCCAGTTGTCATGACGAGAATCGCCCACATTCACGATGTCGGACGAAGTTGCTGATGACTGGGGCACAAACATCTGGGCCGCATTGGCCGGCATGGCGGCGGCTGCGGCAAACGAGATTGACAGGGTGGTCGCCAGTAGACCTGTTGCGATCTTGTTCATGATCTTCTCCTCGAAGGGTGGTTGACGTCCCTTGTGAGAAGGAAACGGCTCGCCGGTACGATGGTTCCTGCCAAAACAGTAAGTTGCTGATTTGTAATGTTTCTCGAATTTGGCGCGTGAGAAAAGGCGCGTCTCGCGCGCCAAAAGATCGAACCGGCGACCACGTTGCGGGAACGGCTCACCGGGCTGGTGACGACGCAATTTGCGGCGCGTCTGGCGATGGCTGAAACCCCGGTCGAACGGCCATCTTTTTCCGGTTGACCGGTCGCGGCACTCTCCCTATGTTCCGCGCAATTTCGAGGGCGGCCTTTAGAGCCCGCGGGAGCGCGTAGCTCAGCCGGTAGAGCAACTGACTTTTAATCAGTAGGTCTCGGGTTCGAACCCCGACGCGCTCACCAGAAATATTTCGTGCGAAAGTTGCTCCCTGTCAGCAGCCCCCTACAATCGCCGCCCGGTCTTGACGTCGAACAGATGAGCACAGGCGCGGTCAATCTCGATGCGCATCTGCTCGCCCTGTTTCAGTGCCAGCCGCTCGCGGAAAAGGCAGGAGATTTCTTCTCCGGCGCAGTCGACCCTGGCAAAGATTTCCGAACCCGTTGCTTCCAAAAGCACGATCGTGCCTGGGATTCCTTTGGCGGTCGTCGCTCGGATGTGTTCGGGGCGGATGCCGTAGATGAGGTCGCCGCCGGGAATGTTGGTCAGGTCGATGCCTTCCGGCAGCGGCAAGATCAGTCCACCGGCGCTGCGGAAAACACCTTCCTCGACATGGCCGCGAATGAAATTCATCGCCGGCGAGCCGATGAAGCCGGCAACGAAGAGGTTGGCCGGGCGATCGTAGAGATCGAGCGGCGCGCCGATCTGCTCGACAAGGCCGTCATGCAGCACGACGATCTTGTCGGCCATGGTCATGGCCTCGATCTGGTCGTGGGTGACGTAGATGGTGGTGGTTCCCAGCCGCTGGTGCAGCGCCTTGATCTCGCCGCGCATCTGCACTCGCAATTTGGCGTCGAGATTGGACAGCGGCTCGTCGAACAGGAACACCTGCGGGTCGCGCACGATGGCGCGGCCCATGGCGACGCGCTGGCGCTGGCCGCCGGAAAGCTGACGCGGATAGCGGTCGAGCAGCTTGTCCAGGCCGAGAATGCTGGCGGCCCTCCCGACGCGGCCGGCGGTGTCGGCCGGATCGGCTTTCTTGATCTTCAGGGCAAAGCCCATATTGTCGGCCACCGTCATATGCGGATAGAGCGCGTAGTTCTGGAACACCATGGCGATGTTTCGGTCGCGCGCCCTGAGATTGTTGACGACGAGATCGCCAATGGCGATCCTGCCGCCCGAGATCGTTTCCAGTCCGGCAATCATGCGCAGCAGCGTCGACTTTCCGCAGCCCGACGGCCCGACCAGGATGACGAATTCGCCATCGGCGATGTCGACGCTGACATCGTGGATGATCTTGGCGGCTCCGAAAGCCTTCTGAACGTTGTTGATTGTTACCGATGCCATTGGATTTCTCCCGGAAATGAGTGATGTCGGGGCCGTGCCTCAGCCGCCCTTGACGGCGCCTGCGGTCAGCCCGGCGACGATCTGCCTTTGCGCGAACAGGGTCAGCACCAGCACCGGCAGCGTCACCACAAGTGCTGCGGCGGCGAGCGGACCCCAACTCACCTGCTCGTAGGAAAGCATGTTGTAGACGGCGACCGGCAGCGTGCGGGTCTCGCGGCTGGCGAGCACAATGCCGAAGACGAAATTGTTCCATGAGAAGATGATCGACAGGATGAAGGCGACGACAATGCCCGGCTTGGCGATGGGCAAGGCGACCAGCCGGAACACCTGCCAGGAACTGGCGCCATCGATGTTGGCCGCTTCTTCCAGCTCCATCGGCGTGGTCTCGAAATAGCCGATCATCACCCAGACCACGATCGGCACCGTCACCACCAGATGGATGATGATCTGCGGCCACAGCGTGCCGAGAATGCCGACCCACTGGAACAGCAGGAACAGCGGAATGAGATAGGAAAGCCCCGGCGTCATGCGGGCGATCATGATGACCACCGCCGAGCGTTCGGCCTTGAGCCGCGCGATGCCATAGCCGGCCGGCACGCCGATCAGCAGCGCCAGCAACGTTGCCGTGCCCGTCACCAGAACCGAATTCCAGAAATAGAGCAGGAAATTGTTCTCCTCGAATACCTTCACATAGTTCGACCAGGCGAGATGTTCCGGGATCAGGATCGGCGGGTATGCACCGTTGTCGATCTCGAATTTCAGCGACAGCGAGATCATCCAGAGGAAGAACAGGATCGCCGGCGAGACGAAGACCAGAGCCGCGAAGAACAGCCCGATTCGGTTGAGCAGCCGTGAACTCATCTATTTGCCCTCCACCCCGATCCAATGGGAGCGCTGGCGCAGCATCAGCAGGATGAAGGACAGCGCGACGATGACGATGAAGAACACCACGGCCATGGCCGAGCCATAGCCGATGTCGTAGTAGGAGAAGGCGGTGTTGTAGAGATAGATGTTGATGGTTTCCGAGGCCGTGCCCGGTCCGCCCTGGGTCATGGCGTAGATGATGTCAAAACTCTTCAACGCATCGATGGTGCGGATGATCATCGCGATCATCAGGAACGGCGCGATCATCGGCAAGGTGAGATAGCGGAATTGCTGCCAGGCGTTGGCGCCGTCGATCTCGGCGCTCTCGAAGGGCTCGCGCGGCACGGAGGCCAAGCCGCCCAGCACGATCAGCATCACCAGCGGCGTCCACTGCCAGGTCTCGACCGCAACCAGCGACGGGATGACTGTCCTGGCGTTAAAGATCCATTCCTGCGCCGGAATGCCGACCAGCGACAACAGATAGTTGAGCACGCCGAGCTGGGGATGGAACATCATCGTCCAGACCAGCGCCACGGCGACCGGGGTCGCCATCATCGGCATGACGAAGACGCCACGCAACAGCCCGCGCAGCGGAAATTTGGCGTCGAAGATCAGCGCGGCAAGAGTGCCGAGGAACATCGGCGCCGCGACCGAAAGCGCCGTGTAGGTCAGCGTATGGAAAAGCGATTCCCAGAAGCGTTGGTCGACTGCCAGCCGCAGATAGTTTTCCATCTCGGCAAAGCTTCGCGCCTGGCCGAGGGTCCAGCGGTTGACGCTCATCCACAGTGTGAAGGCCCAAGGAAAGACGATCACGGCGCCGACGACGACGAGCGCCGGGACGACGAAAGGCCAGTAGTTGGGAGCCAGCCGGATGGTCTGGCTCCCTTCGATGGCTTGCGTCGTCACCCCGGTGCGTTCTGGGGTGATGGCGGACATCAGCCTTGCTCGCTCCGGTCGAGCACCGGCTGGAACTGCTCGGTGGCCTTCTTCAGTTCCTCCGCCGGATCGGCGCCGGCGATCAGATTGGTCAGCGCCACGCCATAGATGTCGCGGAACTCGGTGACCGGAATGATGACCGGCAGCGACAGCCGGCTGACATTGCCCGAGCCGACCACGGCATCGAGCCAACTCGCCGGCATGGTGACGCCTTCGCGCACCTTGGGATCTTCCAGCACCGACTTGCGGAACGGCACGCCGGCACCCGCCTGCAGCAGGCGCGCGCCCATGGCGGGCGAAATCGCCCACTGGCAGAAGAGGTAGGCGGCCTCCTTCTTCTCGCTGGTGGCCGTCACGCCGAGGCCGTCGCCAAAGGTGCCGGCGGCATGCGCCTTGGGCCCTTTGGGCATGACGCCGTAGCCAACCTTGCCGACCACTCGTGACTTTTCCGGATTTTCCATTGGCGGGGCAAAGCCGACGCCATCGAACCACATCCCGATCTTGCCTTGCAGGAAGGCGGACTGGGCTTCGGCCCAGTTGAATCCGGTGACGCCTGGAGGCGCCGACTTGGTCATCAGCCGCTGGTAGAGGCTGGCCGCCTCGACCGCCTCGGGCGAGGTCGTGCGCAGCTTGCCCTTGTCGTCGAGCGGCGTCATGTCGTAGCCGAGCATAAGCGACGTCCACACCGGCGTGTTGGCGTTCTTGAGGCCGCGGGCGACAAATCCATAGGTGTTGGTCGACGGGTCGGTCAGCGCTTCGGCGGCCGCCACCAATTGCTCGAAGGTTTCAGGGTATTTGAGGCCCTTGGCCTCGAACAATTCCTTGTTCCAGTAGACGATCCAGTAGTCGACTGAGAACGGTAGCGAGCGCAGCACGCCCTGGCCGTCCTTGGCAAACAGCATGCCGGCATCAGCGAAATCGGTTTCCACCAGCGCAGGATCGGTCAGGGTCGAGTCAGCGAGATAGCCTGATATGTCGGCCAGCCAGCCGCCCTTTTCGAACTGCCGCTTCTGCACGTGGTAGCTCAGATGCACGACATCGAAGCTCGGCTTGCCGGAGCTGAGTTCGATCACCGTCTTCTGGCGCTGCTGCTGTTCCGGCGTCGCTTCGGCATTGACCTTGATCCCGGTCAGTTCCTCGAACTCGGCGATGTATTTTATCAGCGTGTCGCTGCGCGGGCTTTTCACCAGATTGACGTCAAGCGTCGTTCCCGCAAAGCGCTTCCAGTCGACACCGGCGGCAAAGCTTGGGCGAACACCGGCAAAGCCGGCGGCGGCAAGGGCGGCGGTTCCCTGGAGGAGTTGCCTCCTGGTTGGGTTGAACAGATTGGACGACATTTTCTTCCTCCCGGTTGTTGTCGTTGTCGATTGCGCCGCAGCGACCGCGGCGCGGCTCATGCTTCCTCAGATTTGCAGCGCCAGCCGGCGCGCCTTATCGATATGCTGGCTAATGGCCTCGACCGCCTTGCCAGGGTCGCGGCTCTGCATCGCATCGATCACCGCCAGGTGCTCGCGCATGACCGGCACGACGCGCCCGTCGATACGGAACCGTTCCTGGTGGATCAGGCGGATCTTCACCGAATTGACCAGATAGGCCTTGGCGATGATCTCGTTGCCCAGCGCATCGATGAACGTGTCGTGCATGGCCCAGTCGATGGTCTGCGCCTTGGCCTCCATCTCCGGCGTCGGGGTCTGCTCCAGCGCCCGGGCAAGCATGTCCTCATGCTCGCGCCGCAAGCGGGCAAGCTCGGCGTCGGAGGCGCTGACCGTAAACAGCGCCACCGCTTCACGCTCCATGAACAGGCGGAACTGAAAGGCCTCGCGGATCAGGCTGATGTCTATATGGGCGATCTGCATGCCGCGCTGCGGAATGGTCGTCAGCAGTCCTTCCGCCTCGAGACGCGGCACGATCTCGCGAATGGCGCCGAGCGGCAGTCCGGTGAAGGCAACCAGCTCACGCTGCGACACGAACTGGCCTGGCTTGAAGTCGCGCGCCAGCAAATGCCGCGTGAAGCTGGCATAGGCCTTCTCCCTGAGGGTGGTCGGTTCGTTGCCGTCTTCCATATCGGCGCGCTTCTCTTTGCCGGTCAGGCCGGTTCCCTGGCAAACAAGCTGTCATAGGCTGCGGCAAGCTGCTGCTGCCCTTGCAACGCGATCGGCTCCAGCGGCGGACGGACCGCCAGCCAGCGCTCGTCGCCGGTCTTGCGCGCCACCATCACCTTTACCGCCGGGGTGACCGGATGTTTGAGCAATTCGAGCACAAAACTCTCGACGCGAGGATCGTCGCGCCCGTCCTCGGCCATGGCGCGGATTTCGCCCGGGACGAAATTGGCCATGCCCGAGATTGCGCCTTGAGCACCCATTCGCACCGCACGCGCCAGATGCCTTTCATCGCCGATCAGGATCACCAGATCGCCATGGGCGGCAAGCAGCGCCTCGCTGTAGCTCCAATTTCCACCGGAATCCTTCACTCCGGCGACCACGTCGGGAAAAGCAGTGCGCAACCGGCCGATCAGGCCAAGCGAAAGCTGCACCATGGTAACCGAAGGGATGTTGTAGAGCAGCACGTCACGGGCGAGGGGGCCGAGCGCGGCAAAGACGGCGGAAAACCAGCCGAAAAGGCCGTCGTCGCCGACATTCTTGAAGTAGCTTGGCGGGGCCAGCAGAATGTTTCGGGCGCCGCGCTGCAAGGCATGCTGTGCCTGTTCGGCGGCGTCTTCGGCGGCGTCGACCAGCACGCCGGCAACGAGTTGATGCGGCAGGATTCCAGCAGCCAGCATGGCTTCGGTCACCGACCGCCGCTCCGTCGTGCCCACCGATGCGCCTTCCCCTGTGGTGCCGAAAAGAGTCACGCTGCCGCAACCCTGCGCCAGGCAACTTTCGGCCTGAGCGATCATGGGGGCGGTGGCGATCTGCCCGCGGGCATCGAAAGGCGTGGCGAGAGCGGCCGAAAGGCCAAAGCGTGATGTCACCGGAAGGTCTCCGAAGCAGGTATGTATGCTGTGCTAGCACACTAACATGTTAGTCGTAAATTGGGGTGGTGCGCTTTTTTAACAGCGGAGGGCCCCCACCTTTTTTATCGAGAGGTTCACGGGTTCAAGCCATGGCGGATCGAGACCATTGGCGAAACAACAAGATGGCCTAGTGTTCGGGCGCCGAGCGGCAGCTCCAACCTTGTCCCCATCCCAGTCGATGGCTAAACTCAGCCTTTCCCAGGGGAGGTTCTGACATGACACTTCAGCTTTCGGCGGATGCTGTAGCCCCTCAGACGGCGACCGCTCAAAAATACCTCTTCGGCCCGCTCGCCGATTTCCTCATGCTGGGCGGCAGCGCCTTTCTCATCCTGCCGGTGCTGTTTCTCGTTCCGCTCGAATATGAAGGTCCGGTGGCCGCAACGATGGTCTTCGTAGCCTATCTCGTGAACTATCCCCACTTCGCCCACTCCTACCAACTCTTCTACCGCAATTTCGGGCGCAAGGTGACGGGCGACGGCTACGACAGGAGCCTGCAGCTCCGCTACATCTTCGCGGGCATTGTCGTGCCCCTGGTCATGGCCGGGTTCTTTGCCTATGGCGCCGCGGCGGCGAACACGCGCCTGCTCGGCTATGCCACCAACGCCATGTTCTTTTTTGTCGGTTGGCACTACGTCAAGCAGGGCTACGGCATGCTGATGGTGGATGCGGTGCTGAAGCGCAAATTCTTCGACGACCGCGACAAGAAGGTGCTGCTGGTCAACTCCTATGCCGTGTGGATCCTGGCGTGGCTGCAGACGAATACGGCGGTCACCCAGGGCAAATATTATGGCCTGGACTATTACACATTCGCGGCCCCTTCCTGGATCACCGACATTGCCCTGTTGGCGGCCGTTGCGTCGACGGCGGCCACGCTTTTGATGTTGGCCAATCGCTGGCGAAAGAACGGCGGCGGTCTGCCCTATAACGGCTTGGTGGCCTATGTCGCGTCGCTCTATCTCTGGATCCTGATTGCGCGCGTAAACCCGCTTTGGCTGTTGATCGTGCCCGCGCTCCACTCGCTGCAGTATCTCGCCGTGGTCTGGCGCTACCAGACGAACGTCGAGCGCGACAGTTCCGATGCCGAAGGCGATCCGCAGCCGAAAATCCTGTCCTTTCTTGGCCCCCTCTACAGGTTTCGGCTCCTCGGCTTCATCGTCGGCGGCACGGCCCTTGGCTATCTCGGCTTCTGGCTGATCCCATCCGCGCTGACGGCCTTGATCCCGTATGACAGGCAAGTGCTGGGATCATCGCTGTTCTTCTTCATCGTGCTCATCTTCATCAATGTGCACCATTATTTTCTGGACAATGTGATGTGGCGCCGTGGCAATCCGGAGGTATCGAAGTATCTGTTCCGCTGACTGATGCGCAGACTGTCGAGCCCGGGTTTCGTCAGCTGTCGAGTATGCCATTGCGAGCGTGATCGTCAGTGCATCGGAGAGCCCTGTAATGGCGGAGCGCTTTTCCGAGAGCCGCCTGGAAAAATACCCTGCGGTGGCATCTGTACCGGCGTTGGCGCCGCCGGCGTGCCATCGATCATGAAGATGGACATTGAGAGCAGCGAAGCCGAATGCCTCGAAGCATCCCGCGAAGCTGGGCTGCAAGATGCTATCGGCGCCATTCTGGTTGAAACGCACGACCGGGTGTCGCCAGACATAGCGCGTCGGGTGGAGCGCATTCGCCAGCGCATCGCGCAGGAAACATCCGAAACATCAATCTGGAATGGATCTGACTGCGCGCCGTCGTTGCCCGGCAACCGACGGCCCCAGTTTGCTTGATCGGCTAACTTTAGGACAACCCGGCTAGGGAAAGCGCCTTGCGCCGGACCCGCTTTGCCAGCAGGCGCGCGAGTTCTGCCGTCGACTGGATTGGCGGCTCGACATAACGGGACCTCAACGGGGACCACCACGGTCTCTCGTTCCGGCGTCGTTTGGTGCGGACGGAAACATTGCGTGGCGTTTTTGCCGCACGTGGATCGGGAAATGCTAGGCCGGCTTGCGCTATAGGACGTTTTCCGGCAATGGAAACGCAACATCGGGGCGTTAGCGTAGAAATGATTGATGGATTGCGTGTGGCGGTGATCATGCCCGCCTATAATGCGTCGGCTACACTGGAGAAGACCTACTTCGCCTTGCCGATGCAATTGATCGACGACGTTATTCTCACGGACGATCTGTCGAAGGACGATACTGTCGGCATTTCGCGACAGCTCGGCATTCACACAATCGAGCATTCGATCAACAAGGGCTACGGTGGCAATCAGAAGACTTGTTACGATGCGGCGCTGCAGCGCGATGCCGATATCGTCGTGATGCTTCATCCCGATTATCAATATTCGCCCAGGTTGGTGCCGGCCATTGCCTCGATGGTCGCCTCTGGCGAGTATGATTACGTCTTTGGTTCGCGCATCTTGGGCAAGGGTGCCCTGCGCGGCGGCATGCCGGTCTATAAATATATCGCCAATCGCTTTCTGACCCTGGTTCAAAACATTCTGATCGGTCAGAAAATGTCGGAGTTTCACACTGGCTTTCGGTGCTGGAGCCGGAAAGCGTTGACCGAGATTCCTTATCACCGGTGCTCGGACGACTTTGTGTTCGACAATGAGATGGTCTGCCAGGCCGTCTATCTCGGCCTGCGTGGTGGCGAGATGTCCTGTCCGACGAGATACTTCCCGGAGGCGTCGTCGATCAACTTTCGGCGTAGCGTCGTCTATGGCCTGGGTGTCTTGAAAACCGCGGCGAAGTTTCGCCTCAGCAAACTGGGCATTCGACAAGATCCGTTATTCGTCGGGAGCAATATCTGATGAGGCGCCGGACACGAATGGCCCTCGGTGTGGCGGGCCTTGCGATGGTTCTCGTCCCCGCGGCGCTGTCGGGCTATCTCGACGATATCTTGCGGATCGCCAAAGCGAGCGTTCAGCAGACAGGGCTGTTTGGTTTCGTTGCGCTGGTCGTGATGCAGTTTCTAGTGGCCGCCACCGGCATATTGCCGGCGTCCCTGCTCGGCATCGCAGGCGGAGCGGTTTACGGATTCGCCGGTGGCTCGGCAATGGCGCTCGTCGGGACTTTGGCCGGCGGCATCGTCGGCTACTACGTAGGCCGAAAGGGTCTCCAAAACGTTCCTTTTACCAACACGAAAATTGTTGGCGGCCTCGACAAGGTCAAACAGTTCCTTGCCGCTGACGGCTGGCGATCGGTTTTTCTGATCCGCCTGTCACCGGTCGTTCCCTTTGCCGCCACAAGCATTGCGCTGGGCGCGAGTGGAATTCGCCTCGCCGACTACGTGATAGGAACCGCAGCGTCGCTTCCCGCCCTTTTTGGTTATGTCTATGTCGGTTCATTGCTCGGCAATGCGGCGTCTCTCGAATCGCCTGAGTTTCACCAGGTCTTTTTGCTGATGCTGGCGGGAGGTGTTATTGCTGGCGCGACTTTGGTCGGCAGGTTCGTCATGTACCATCACAATTCCGAAACAACCTGATGTGCTTGTTAGCAGTGGTATTCTCCACAGTCCGGTAGCTGCACTCTGCCTGCTTCGGGGTAATTTACAAGCGTTTGCGACGGTGACGTGAGATGGGTCGTTGCCTGCGAGGACCAACTGGTGTGGGACGGTGTGAAGAACAAGCCGTCGACCATGGCGTTGTAGTCTCGATTTGCGAGGACCGCGCATAGGCAAATAGCAACCGCCGCGACCCTTGTAACCGACCTCCACGAAGACGCCCAAATCGCCAGAACGATCAGGAGTGTTGCGACTGGCGCGAAGTAATACCTGAAGCCAGATCCCGATTGGAGCAGTGACTCGGCACCTCCGACGGCGAGAATCGCAGTAGCCGAAAATTGCAGCGCAACGATCGGAACGAGCAGCAGGATGGGCTGGCGGGGGGCGAGGAAAACTGCAGCTCCAAGCACGCCAAGGAAGACGATGGCAGCTGCTATCAGTTCAAGCGTACCCGGTGTCAAGTTGCTGAAAAACAAGGCCGGCCAAAGGATCGCACCACCCACCTTGAGCAGGAACAGGTCTGGCAAGCTTGCGAAACCGAGAAACGTGAACGGCCGTACGGCCAAGCCGGTATTCGTAGCCGGCAATAGTGCGCAGCCGATCTGCGTCGCCAATCCAGGAATAGACCAAACCAGAGGTCGGACAAGATAAGGCTGCCGTAGCACAAAGCCGGCAGCCGCCCATATGATAAGCGCGAAAGCTGCGGGGGTTCCTGTGAACGGCAGCACTAGAAGAAGACCGATATGAACGCGATTGAGCGGCTGTTTGAACGCCAAAGAACCAAAAACAAGCGCGGCATAAACAGGTGCCCAGCCTTTGATGTGCAGTGCCGTTCCGAATGTTTCCGATGCGGTGACGCAATAGAGCGCGGTCGCAACCGCCAACAGGATTCCGGTTCGCCACGATATCGATTGCGTTGTGCCGGCGACAACAAATGGAAACAGCAAAGCCACCAGAAGACCGGAGCCGGTGTCAACGACCGGCCACCACTGAAGTCCGGCCGACACCGCAACGGCTGAAGATAGGTTTGCCGCTAGATCGTAGTAATTGCTTGCCGGGTTGAACAGAGCGGCTAACGGACCGTTCGCATAGGCATAGCCGAAGTACAGAGGGCCAATTTCAGCCCAAACCCTATAGAAAGTAAGCAACGCCGGGGCTCTTACCGCGACCAGGATCGCAAACAGTATCCCTGCGATGATGGTGTATTCGGTCTTGCCCCTGGGGGATAACGAATCGTCTGCCCGGACATAAAGGAAGCTCAACCCTGCAAAGGCGAGAAACTCAACCAAAGTAAATGCATTGAACGGTGTCGACATCTGCCCCCCGGCTGGATGGCGTGGCGCCCCACGCGGTCTGGGGCGGTGATACAGACGGGATGGCGAAGAGTAAATGGCTACTTTTGCTACCCGCTCAGCGGCGCTCCAGACAGCCCGAAGACGAATTCTGCGGAGCTAGATCAAGTCCAGGATGTTCGGGTCGCCGCGCTCTGCCCGGAAGC
Source organism: Mesorhizobium sp. M0659 (assembly GCF_040320605.1). Classification (NCBI taxonomy): domain Bacteria; kingdom Pseudomonadati; phylum Pseudomonadota; class Alphaproteobacteria; order Hyphomicrobiales; family Phyllobacteriaceae; genus Mesorhizobium; species Mesorhizobium sp. M0659. The sequence goes on along the minus strand of NZ_JAMYPY010000031.1, from coordinate 36,128 downwards.
GGTCTGCCCATTCGAGGTTTGATGCATCCCTTTGCAGCTCAACGGTCACGTTGCCGGGGTCCAGCTTGGAGGGCGGCTTCAGGCCCATCAGCTCGGCGACCTGACTGACGGCGTGGCGAGGGTCCTCGATCATTGTCTCGTATTCGAACCGCAAGGGCTCGATACCGGTGCGCGCAAAGAACATCTCCCAGCGGGCTCGTTCACGAGCAAGGGCGTTGAGCTGGCTCTGGATCAGTCCAGCGTCGAAGACCGGCTTCTGTGCCATCGGTTGGCTCGATCGGTATTGTCCTGTCTGCAGCGCGCGTGCCCAGGAAATCGCTTGGCCAAGCAAGTCGCGTCTGGTGAGCAGCACGAAGCGAAGATTGGGAAGGGCATCGACCCAGTTCACCTCGCCCGAAATCCAGTCGTGCTGGTGGGCAAATAACTTCAAGCCGTAGATGCCGTTGGGAGTGGCGCCCATGGTAAGGATTTTCCAGACCTGGCCGGCGATATCCTTGGGGTAGTCCGGGTCATCGAAATAGCGCCGCCCGCCCCAATTGAAATATTCCAGCGGATGTCCGAGCAGGCCCGTGCCGCTCAGATGCTGGCACAGGAAATTGCTGCCGGATCGTGGCGAGGTGCAGATGCTGTAGCCACTCAATTTATCGCGGTCCAAGCCGTCGAGCCCTGTCAATGTCCGACCCCTTTACGCGCCCGAAGGAGAAGCTTTCTGATGAACAGGGGGATCATACCGTTGTACAGCCGCTTTATCTCGGCCACAAAATTTGAAAGGTTCGAAAGCTGTTCCTCCACCCGGCTCAGCACAGCCGGGTTGTCGCCCAGCGCGGCGGCGCGCGAGACAGCCTCGTCCAGAACAAGCTGCTGGGTTCTGGCGATCTGTTCGCCAAGCTTCTCCAAAACTCGCGAGTTTGCGTGGGACTGAGCCAGAAGCGTCGCCAATTCGGGCGCATCCGGCCAGCCGTGCAATTCTTTCACGATGTGAAACCATCTTCGGCGTGGATGCGAGACCCCGATCTCTTCGATCCACACGGCGGTCGCAAGCGCGCGCTCATCGGGATTCAGCCCCCTGTCGGATCGCAGCACCTGATCATAGATGCGCACATGTTCCTCGACAAAATACGCGTCGCCGGCCGCCTTCCGAAAATAGGTGGACACCGCCGCGGCATCGTTCGCATCGAAACCGGATATCGCGCCCAGAAGATTTTCGACCGTGGTCGGCTTGGTCAAAAGCCCAACGCCCAGATTGAAGCGACGCCATGCCTCCATGTTTGCGCTGCTGAGCAATCCCGCAAAACCGCGCGCGTCGCAAACCACGACGGAACAGCCGACCGCAGCTGCCTCGATGGCCATTCGGGCGGTTGCAAACACGATGTCGTAACCAAGCAGATCCTGTTCCAGCTGCTGCGAAAACCGCCCGGTGGCTGGACCTAGCTCATCCAGCTGGATGCCACTTCTCGCACAGGCCTCACGAACCGCCGCCTGGTGCTCGAAATTCTTGGTCAGCAGCAGGCCTCGCGCGGGTCTGGCGGGCAGCGGTGGGCGCTGTTTGAAGCGATTGAGATCGACCGCGTTGTAGACAAGGCTCATCTGGTCGGCCGGTATGCCCCTCGACAGGCATTTGGCTCGGCACGCCTCGTCGACCGCAATCCAATGGCGTATCTGGGGATGCAGCATCGGCGCTTCGACTTCAAAGAACGCGCTGTGACAGGAAAATACCGCTGGCACGTCGGGAAACCTGGCGAGCGCAGTCAGGCAGGGCGTCAGATGCTGGGCGTGAATGACATCGGGCCTTTCGACGATCTCGGCAATCCGATCGACGACATGATGCCCGCGCCGACGCATTCTATCGGCTATGTCGCCCAGAGTGGGAGCCAGCAGCATGGTCTGATGGCCGGCGCCGCGAAGCCCGTCGGCCAACAGTTCGACGACCGCTTCCGATCCGCTGTTTCGCGACAGGGAGAGATTGGTGATAAGAATTCGCAACGGGCGATTCCTTGCTTGCGCACTACATCTGATATGAGAGAGAAAGGCGCATGAGTTTCTGGCAGCGTCTTAAGTTGAAGCCGCTGACCAAACAAGCTTCGTCAGCATTGTCGCGGCCAAGGTTTGCGCCTGAATTTGTCCCCAGGCCATTCGGCTCGATCGGACCAGAAACTGGATTGGAGCCATTGTTGCCTGAAAAGTCAGGAGAAAAACTGGAAAACGTGCTGATCCTCGCTCACCCCGGGCACGAACTCAGGATCCACCATTGGCTCGAGATCGCCAAACCAAGGGTCTATCTTCTGACCGACGGATCAGGCGGCAAGGAAACATCGCGAACCCGCTATTCGCGCGATCTGGTCGAAGCTGCGGGCGCGACACGCGGCGCGGTGTTTGGGGAAATTCCGGATGGCGCCTGGTACGAAGCGCTGCTGGCCGGGAACCATGATTTCCTGATCGACGTGTTTTCGAGAGTGCGCGCCGATCTAACGACCGCAAAGAGTGTCCAGATCGTATCGGATGCGGTCGACGGCTATAATCCCATACATGATCTTGCCTTTGCGTTTGGCCAGGCCCTCTGCCGAGGACTGCGAAAGACGGCACAGGTCGGCAAACAGCTTTGTTCCGCTGCGGTTCCAAATGTGGCGGGACGTGTCGAATCGGCAATTCAGCTTTCCCCGGCCGCGCGGGCGCGGAAGATAGCGGCTGTTGAAAACTATAGTCCCCTCGCCGATGAAGCGCGTCGGATACTCGAGAGGGATCCGCAATGCTTCGACAGGGAAAATCTGATGTCCCAGGATTTTGACTGGAATTCCTCCTGGACACCGGAGTGGGAGCGCATTGGTAAACAGCGCGTTGCCGATGGCCGCTACCGCCAATGCATTACATACAGGGATAATGTCCAACCCGCCGCACGGCGCCTCATGTCTGAAAGTGCTGCGGTATTTGCGGCCGCAAACTAAGTCTCAGGCTTTCACGAAACCAGTGAGACATTGCCGCCGGCATGGCGCTCGATGCGGCCGGCAAGGTCGAGTTCCAGCAGCACCATGGAGACTTGCGCGGCGTTGAGGCCGGTGTGGCGGATGATCTCGTCCACGCCCACCGGCGTTGGGCCCAGCGCCTCGAGCACGCCGCTGCGTTCGTCCTCACCGGGCGGGGGAGTTGCCGAAAAATCGGGTGCCTTTTCTGGCGGCGCAATGCTTCGCGTTCGCGTGCCCGCCAAGGGTGCGATCGCACCGGAAACATCGGCCGCCTCGGTGACCAGGGTGGCGCCGTCCTTGAGCAGGCCGTTGGAGCCGGCGCAGCGCGGATCGAGCGGCGAACCCGGCACGGCAAAGACCAGCCGGCCCATCTCGCCGGCCAGGCGCGCGCTGATCAGCGAGCCGGAGCGTTGCGCCGCTTCGATCACCACCAGTCCGAGGGCGGTGCCCGCGACAAGCCGGTTGCGGCGCGGAAAATCCTGCGCCCGCGGCTGCCAGCCGAACGGCATTTCCGAAATAACGGCGCCGCCACGCTCGGCAATGTCGTCGCACAAGCCGATATTTTCGGGCGGGTAGGGGACATCGAGCCCACCGGCCAGCACACCCACTGTACCAGTCGAGAGACTGCCCTGGTGTGCTGCCGTGTCGATGCCGCGCGCCAGGCCGGAAACGATGACGTAGCCGTCGCGGCCAAGATCCGCCGCCAGCATGCGCGCCATCTTGATGCCGGCGAGCGACGCGTTGCGGGCGCCGACGATGGCCACCGCCGGCAGGCGAAAGACGGCTGCCTCGCCCTTCACGGCAATCAGTGGCGGCGGATTGTCCATGTTTTTCAGCATCGGCGGGTAGTCGGCCTCGCCGATGCCGACGAAGCGGGCGCCGTTTTCACTGGCTGCGTCGAGTTCCGCTTCGGCTTCCTCCACGGAAGGAATGCGCATGATCCTTTTGGCTCCGCCCGAAATCATCAGCTCGGGCAGCATCTCCAACGCCGCCTCCGCCGAACCAAAGCGGTTGATCAATTCGCGAAACGAGGCCGGGCCGACATTTTGTGTGCGGATCAGCCGCAGCCAGCTCAGCCGCTGCCAGTCGCTGAGGCGCGGCCCGGCGGCGGGCTTGCTCAACCCTTGGCTCCGATCTTGCCTTCGGTGCCGGCAAGAAGGCGCGAAATGTTGGCGCGATGTTTGAAGATGACGATCAGGCTCATCACCAGGAACAGCCCGGCGGTCTCAGGTGTGCTCCAGAAATAAAGCGCGATCGGCACGATGACCGCCGCCGTCAGCGCTGCCAGCGAGGAATAGCGAAACAGAAAAGCCATCGCCAGCCAGACGACGATAAAAATCAGCGCCACATGCCAGCCGAGCGCGATCAGCACGCCGAGATAGGTCGCCACGCCCTTGCCGCCCTTGAAACCGAGCCAGACCGGAAACAGATGGCCAAGGAAGGCGCCAAGGCCCGCCCAGAGTCCAAGGCCGGCCCACAGTCCGTAGTCGTGTCCAAAATGGCGCGCGATCATCACCGCCGCCGTACCCTTCGATGCGTCGAGCACCAACGTCGCGGCGGCGAGGCCCTTGTTGCCGGTGCGCAGAACGTTGGTGGCGCCGATATTGCCGGAGCCGATTTTGCGCACATCGCCGAGGCCGGCGGCGCGGGTGATCAAGAGGCCGAAGGGAATCGAGCCGAGGAGATAGCCGAACAGCAATGCCAGGATAACGTTATAACTCATTGTTTGCCCCCGCATTTCCCCAGCAACATATCGGTCTGCGACGTGGCGCGATCGCTCTAGCTCGAAAACACTGTGCGGCCCGCCACCAGCGTTTGCAAGACCATGCCTTGCAGCCGCGCACCTTCGAAGCAGGTGTTTTTCGAGCGCGAGCGGATGCCGCTTTCACTCACGCTCCAGGGTTCTTCAAGGTCGATCAGCGCAAGATCGGCCGGCGCTCCCGGCTTCAGCGTGCCGCCCGGCAGGCCGAACAGCCTTGCTGGTGCGGTGGACAGTGTTTCGACCAGCCGAAGTAGCGGCACGTCGCCATTGTGGTAGAGCCGAAGCGCTGCTCCAAGCAGCGTCTCCAACCCGATCGCGCCGGCAGCTGCATCGGCGAAGGGAAGGCGCTTGGTGTCGACATCCTGCGGGTCGTGCGAGGAGACGATGATGTCGATCGTGCCGTCCTTGACCGCCTCGATCATGGCCAGCCGGTCTTCCTCCGCGCGCAAAGGCGGCGTCAGCCGGAAGAAGGTGCGGTATTCCCCGACATCGTTCTCGTTCAGCGACAGATTGTGGATCGCCACGCCCGCCGTGACATTGGCCTTGTCGGCTTTCGCGCGCGTCATCGCTTGCGCTGCCATCGCCGTCGAGATCTTGGCCGCGTGGTAGGCGCCGCGCGTCAGCCGTGCCAGCGCCAGGTCGCGCTCCAGCGGGATGGACTCGGCCTCGCGCGGAATGCCGGCAAGGCCGAGCCAGCTGGCATACAGGCCTTCATTCATCACGCCCGCCGAAGCGAGGTCGCCATCCTGTGTCTCATGTGCGATGACGCCGCCGAAATCGCGGGCATAGGTCAGCGCCCGGCGCATCACCAGTGCGCTGGATATTGTGTGCCGCCCATCGGTGAAGGCGACCGCACCGGCCTCGCGCAACAGGCCGAATTCGGTCATCTCGCGACCGGCGAGGCCTTTGGTGATCGCCGCCGCCGGAAAGATGTTGACGCTTGCCGTGTCCCGGGCGGTGCGCAGCACGAATTCGACCAGCGCGACATTGTCGATCACCGGGTCGGTGTCGGGCATCATAACGACGGAGGTGACGCCGCCGGCCGCCGCCGCAACGCTGGCCGAAGCGATGGTCTCGCGATGTTCGCCGCCCGGTTCGCCGATGAAGACGCGCGCGTCGATCAGGCCGGGAATGATCGCCTTGCCGGCGCAGTCGACCACGGTGGCTCCCGCCGGCAGGCCCTGGTTCAGGGCAGCCTTGCCGGCGGCAACGATCTTTTTCCCTTCGACGATGACGGTGCCGACCTCGTCGATGCCGCGTGACGGGTCGACGATGCGGGCGCGCTCAAAGACCGTCGTGCTCATGCGCCGCGGCCCTCTGCATTGCGGCGGGGATCGAGCAGCGCTTCCATGACCGCCATGCGCACGGCCACCCCCATCTCGACCTGTTCCTGGATGACGCTTTGCGGACCGTCGGCGATTTCGGACGCAATCTCGACGCCGCGGTTCATCGGACCGGGATGCATCACCAGCGCGCCGTCCTTGGCGGCCTTCAGCTTTTCGGCATCGAGGCCGAAATAGCGGAAATATTCGCGTACCGAAGGCACGAAGGCGCCTTCCATCCGCTCGCGCTGCAGGCGCAGCATCATCACCACGTCCGCGCCCTTGAGGCCCTCTGCCATCGAGCGCGAGACGATGACGCCCATTTTCTCGATGCCGGACGGTAGCAGGGTCGACGGCGCCACCACACGCACCTGCGCACCAAGCGCGTTCAACAGCATGATGTTGGAACGCGCCACGCGAGAATGCAGGATGTCGCCGCAGATCGCTACGATCAGTTTCGACAGCGGCCCCTTGGCGCGGCGGATAGTCAGCGCGTCGAGCAGCGCCTGCGTTGGGTGTTCATGCGCGCCGTCGCCGGCATTGACCACCGAGCAGCCGACCTTCTGCGCCAAAAGGGCGGCGGCGCCCGCAGACTGGTGGCGGATGATCAGGATGTCGGGGCGCATGGCGTTCAGCGTCATCGCCGTGTCGATCAGCGTCTCGCCCTTCTTCACCGAAGAGCTCGCCACCGACATGTTCATGACGTCGGCGCCGAGCCGTTTCCCGGCCAGTTCGAACGACGACTGCGTGCGCGTCGAGGCTTCGTAGAAGAGGTTGATCTGGGTGCGGCCGCGCAGCGTCGAGGTCTTCTTTTCGGACTGCCGCGAAATGGCGACGGCGCGGTCAGCCCGGTCGAGCAGAAGCTCGATATCACCGGGGGAAAGATCGCGGATGCCCAGAAGATGGCGGTGAGGATAAAGCGGCAGGGACGAAGCGTCGGTCATCTCAAGGCGCTGCTATAGGGGGGAGAATTCCTTGCCGCAAGCGCCAGCTTGGCATTGCGGCCTTTCTCCCCGGTATTTTCGTCGCGCGCGCCGCCTGCCTTGGGCTATATCTAGCCGATTGCTTCGGATTCGAAGCCTCGTGATGATAAGTGCCTTTCTAGCGTTAGAAGGCCCTTCTACTTTCAGAAGGATTGGGCGTGACCGACGACGTGACCAACCAGCCGCCGCCGCTGACGGGCGGCAACGCCTGGCGGGGCGATCCGTTGCTGATCCAGCTTGCCGAGCGTTTTTCCGATCCGGTGCGCAAGGACCTCGACGGGCTTGGCCGGTTCGTCCTGACGCAGGAGGCGCAGGAACTGGCTCGCCTCGCCAATGTCGAGACGCCGAAGCTCCGCACGCATGACCGTCAGGGCCGGCGCATCGACCTCGTCGAATTCCATCCGGCCTATCATGCGCTGATGCGCCGCTCGGTTGCCGGCGGCCTGCATTCCTCGATCTGGGAAAACGGCGATAGCGAGATCGGCCGTCGCCATCAGGTGCGCGCCGCGCGTTTCTACCTGACCGCCGAACTCGAGACCGGGCATCTCTGCCCCATCACCATGACCAGCGCTTCGCTGGCCGCCCTGATGGCCAGCCCAAAGCTGTTTCGCGAATGGGCGCCGCGCGTGACGACGCGCAAATACGACCAGAGTCAGAAGCCGCCGGTCGACAAGACCGGGCTGACGCTCGGCATGGGCATGACCGAAAAGCAGGGCGGCACCGACGTGCGCGCCAACACCACACGGGCCGAACGCGCCGGCAGCGGCTTTTATCGCCTCACCGGCCACAAATGGTTCATGTCGGCGCCGATGTCGGACGCTTTTCTCGTGCTTGGACAGGCGCCGGAAGGGCTTTCCTGTTTTCTCGTCCCGCGCATCCTCGGCGACGGTTCCGGCAACGGCTTCCGCTTTCAGCGGCTGAAGGACAAGCTCGGCAACCGCTCCAACGCCTCATCGGAGGTAGAGTTCGTCAACGCCATCGGCGAGATGGTCGGCGAGCCCGGCGCCGGCATAAAGACGATCATGGACATGGTCACGCTGACCCGGCTCGACTGCGCCGTCGCCTCGTCGGCAATCATGCGAGCGGGGCTGGCTGAGGCCGTGCATCACGCCCGTCACCGCCAGGTGGCCGGCTCGACGTTGATCGAACAGCCGCTGATGCAACGCGTGCTGGCGGACATGGCGCTCGATGTCGCCGCCGCCACGGCACTCTCGTTCCGACTGGCGCGCTCCTTCGACGAGGCTGCCGGCGACCGCGGCGAGGCTGCTTTTGCCCGCGCCATGACCCCGGTGGTCAAATACTGGGTCTGCAAGATCGCGCCGCCACTGCTCTATGAGGCGATGGAGTGCCTCGGCGGCAATGGCTATGTCGAGGAAGCGCCGCTCGCCCGCTACTACCGCGAAGCCCCGGTCAATGCGATCTGGGAGGGCTCAGGCAATGTCATGGCGCTCGACGTGCTGCGCGTGCTCGGCCGCGCGCCCGGCCTGTTCGAGGAGGTGCTGGCCGGCATCGACCGCGATCTCGGCGCCGGCGGACGCGGAACCATTGGCGTGCTCAAGGCGGCCATGCAGGTCGCCGGCACCGATGAGGGGTCGGCCCGCCTGCTGACCGAACAGCTGGCGCTGTCGGCGGCAGCTGCGGAATTGCGCCGGCTGGGGGCAGGGCGGATTGCGGACGCCTTCGTCGAGACGCGGCTCGCCGGCCAGTGGCGCAACACCTATGGCATGCTCGATTCGCGCCACGATGCGCGCATGATCGTCGACACGCTCTATCCGCCGGTGAATTGAGGGCCTTCCGCCAGGCCTTGAACGAATTTGCCTGCCTGTGGAAAGCCGTTAACCTTAACGAATGGTTTCCGTTGCAGCCGCAGGCCGCAGACCCCACTGTCTTTGTCACCAAAGCAGGAATGCCATGCGGCACATTTTGACGTCCTTTCTGGCCTTGCACTGGGCGCTGGTTTTCGCCCTGCTGGCGTTCATCTGTGTCGATGGAAACCGCGGCGTTGCGGGCGCTCTGGGCGTGCTCGGCGTCGTCGTGGAAAACACTCGTCTGGCCGATCTCGACAATGCTGCCGTCGTGGCGCCGCTGGCCATCGCCTTGCTGGTCGTGGCGGTGCTGTTTTGCTGGGTCTTCGTCGAGAGTCTGGTTAACGCCGCAGCGAGCCCGGACGGAGCCGACAGTGTGGCGCGGACCGCCTTCATTTCGGCATCCGCGGTGTTGTCGCTGATCCTGATCGGCGGCGCAGCGCGAGGCATCAACGGCCTGTTTTTGGTTGTCGCCGTGCAATTGGCGGCACTTCTGGCCTCCTATGTCGCCATGCTGGCCGAGCGGAGGTCGGTCTTCGCCGTCATGGTTTCGCGGGAGGCAGAGAGTCGCGCCACCGCCCATGCCATGGCCAAGGGTGCCGCGCACGGCTCCTTGCTGTCGCGCATTTCCGGCCGTCCGGACATTGGTCCCAGCGGTCCCAGAGGCGGCTGCAGCCGCAGGGACGGTCACTGATGCGCACGCTGTTCGCATTGTGGGCCGCGCCACTCGCTCTGTTCTGGGGCTGGTTCTTCCTGTCGCTCAACGACATCAATTTCGGCTACGTCATGCTCAGCCGGCAGCTGCATGATTTCGTGTTCCAGCTCTACGGGCAGATGCTGGGCATCGATCCGGCGATCATTCCGGGCATGGTGGCAAGGGCCTGCGTCTTTGACGGCTTCCTGCTGATGGCATTGTGGGCGTTTCGCCGCCGCCGCAACATCACGGCCTGGGTCAGGCGGCAGGCGGGGAATCCGGTTCCGTCCGATCGCGTGGGTCAAGCGACTGGAGCCGGTCCAGAACTCCCTGCAGAATAAAGGCCGCAGCCGCCGAATCGATCTTGCCGGCGCGCTTTCGGCGCGAGAAATCCATCTCGATCAGCGTCCGCTCCGCCGCCACCGTCGACAGCCGCTCGTCCCACAGCACGAAGGGCAGGTCGGTTATACCTGCCATGTTGCGCACGAAGGCGCGCGACTTCTGGGCGCGGGGACCTTCCGAACCGTCCATGTTGATGGGGAGACCGAGTACAAACGCGCCGACATTGTCCTTCTGCAGCTGGGCGAGCAGTGCTGCCGCATCCAGCGAAAATTTTTTGCGCAGGATGACCGCGCGCGGATGGGCGAAGGACAGGCCGCGGTCGGAAACGGCGACACCGATCGTCTTGTCGCCGAGGTCGAGCCCGGCCAGCGTCCTGCCGCCCTCCAGCCGTGCCGGCAGATCCTCGATTGCTATGATGCCCAACGGCTTTCCCCAACCAGTTTTACCGTGACCCAGTCTTAACCGTGACCCAGACTTACCGTGACCCAGACTTGCCGTCACAAAGAGCGCGACACGTTCTTTTGAACCGCGAGCACACTGTGTCACTTTAATTTTGCTGCCGGCGTTCTATCTTCCGGCGCAACCAAAATCGAGGAACACGATCGATGAAATTGACCTGGTACGGACATTCCGCCTTCCGCGTCGAGACATCAGGCGCGAACATCCTGATCGACCCCTATCTCGTCGGCAATCCGTCATGGACGAGCGGCTGGGAGGGGCCGGCGGAAGGCGTCACCCATGTGCTTCTGACCCACGGCCACAGTGATCATGTCAGCGGCGCGGTGGAGGTGCTGAAGAAGAGCGGCGCCCAGCTGGTCGCCAATTACGAGATCTGCATGTACCTGGTCGGCAAGGGCGTCGACGGCAAGAAGATCAATCCCGGCAATCATGGCGGCACCGTCGATTGCGGTGCCTTCACCACCACATTCGTGCAGGCACTGCATTCCTCGTCGTTTGGGCTCGATGGCGGCCAGAACGTCTACCTCGGCAATCCCAACGGGCTGGTCCTGCATTTCCCGGAGGACAAGACGCTCTACCATATGGGCGACACCGACATCTTCTCCGATATGGCGCTGATCGAGGAATTGCATGAGCCGAAGATCGGCCTCGTGCCGGTCGGCGACCGCTTCACCATGGGCGGCGCGGTGGCGGCCCTGGCCTGCCGGCGCTTCTTCCACTTCGACACCGTCGTGCCATGCCACTTCGGCACCTTCCCGATCATCGACGCGACGGCGGAGAAGTTCGTGGCCGGCCTCGAAGGATCAGGTGTCGACGTAGCCTTGCCAGCCATCGGCCAAACGATCACACTATAGAGCGATCGTTGAAACGATCCCTTGTCGCAAAGGGGAATTAAACCATGGGTTTGAGAGAGACTCTTTGCGTTTCGATGCTGGTCGCTGCGTCGCCCGCATCCGCCGCCGAGGACTTCATCAAGGGCGTTTACCTCCAGACCCAGGAGCTTTGCGCGCAAGCCAAAAAGGACACGCTGCAGACGCTGATTGACACCGGCAATGTCATCTTGTCGGCGGACGGCCTGCAAAGCGTCGAGTATAATTGCGAGTTTGTCCAGGTCACCAAGGCGACGCGCTCGCCGAGCTGGGCGGTCACTGCCATCTGCCAGGAGCCGGGCTTTCTCTTTCCCGATATACTGTCGATCACGCAGATGAACGCGACCCAAATCGACATCGTCTCGGTGCGCCCGACCGCCGACGAAGGCGAGCAGGCCGGCAATGGCGGCAGCTATTATCTGTGCGAGGGTGTATCGCTGCCCTAGGCTGAAATGCCGCCCTGGCATGAACGGGCTCTATCCCCAAGCACGATCGATGTTGCGCGGCACGCGCCACGCCGCTATAGCGCGATCTGGTTTTCCCAAAGGCTAAAGACATGTCCGTTGATCTGCAAACTGTGAAGCGCGTCGCGCGTCTCGCCCGCATTGCGGTGAGCGAGGAGGATGCCGAGCGCATGACCGGCGAGCTGAACGCCATTCTGGGCTTTGTCGAGCAGCTGAACGAGGTCGATGTCTCCGGCGTCGAGCCGATGACATCGGTGACGCCGATGGAGATGAAGAAGCGCCAAGACATCGTCACCGACGGCAACAAGGCCGCCGATATCGTCGCCAATGCGCCGGCCACTGACGAGAATTTCTTCCTCGTGCCGAAGGTCGTGGAGTAGGCGGCCGATGGCAATCGAGATCGCCATCGAAACGCCGCTGCAGGACGATGTCCGCGCTTTGGTCGAGGAGCTCAACGCGGCTCTGCTCGAACTGACGCCGCCGGAGCATTGCTACCATCTGACGGTCGAGCAGATGGCTGGCGACGACACCACCGTCTTTATCGCCCGCGACGACGGGCAAGCCATCGGCTGCGGCGCGCTGAAGCGCCATGATGCCCGCGTCGGTGAGGTCAAGCGTATGTACACGCGGCCTTCGCATCGGGGCAGGAAGATCGGCGCCAAGATCGTCGAACATGTCGAAACGCTGGCGCGCAGCGAAGGGCTGAAGCGTCTGGTGCTGGAAACCGGCGACCGCCATCCCGCCGCCTGGACCGTCTATGAACGCGCCGGCTTCTCGCGCTGCGGGCCGGTGCTGGATTATCCCGATTCCGAGTGGTCGGTGTTTTACGAAAAGAGCCTTTGATGAGCGAACTGACCCATCTGACAATTTCGCAGGCGCGCGCCAAGCTGCGCGCCAAGGAGATTTCTGCCGTCGAAATCACCGAGGCCTATCTCGGTGCCATCGAGCGCGCCAATCCGGTGCTCAATGCCTACATCGTCGTCACCGGCGACAAGGCGCGCGATATGGCCAAAGCTTCCGACGCCAGGCTCGCCAAGGGCGAGGGCGGTGCGCTGGAGGGCATCCCGCTCGGCATCAAGGATCTGTTCGGGACCGAAGGTGTCCACACCCAGGCCTGCAGCCATGTGCTGGACGGCTTCAAGCCGCGCTACGAATCGACCGTCACCGCCAATCTGTGGGCAGACGGCGCCGTCATGCTGGGCAAGCTTAACATGGACGAGTTCGCCATGGGCTCGTCCAACGAGACCTCCTATTACGGCCCTGTCGTCAATCCGTGGCGGCGTTCGCGCCTCGACACGGTGGTGATGCCGACCACGCATCAGGGCGATGGCGGTTTCGTTTCGGCCGGCGGCACGAAGACCGCGCGCACGCTGGACAATGCCCAACTGGTGCCGGGGGGCTCGTCGGGGGGCTCGGCTTCCGCCGTCTCGGCTTTCCTGTGCGCCGGCGCCACCGCCACCGACACCGGCGGCTCGATCCGCCAGCCAGCCGCCTTCACCGGCACCGTCGGCATCAAGCCGACCTATGGCCGCTGCTCGCGCTGGGGCATCGTTGCCTTCGCTTCGTCGCTCGATCAGGCGGGCCCGATCGCCCGGGACGTGCGCGATGCCGCGATCATGCTGAAGTCCATGGCCTCGGTCGACGCCAAGGACACCACTTCCGTCGACCGGCCGGTGCCGGATTACGAGGCGGCGATCGGCAAACCGATCAGGGGCATGAAGGTCGGCATTCCCCGGGAATATCGCGTCGACGGCATGCCGGAAGAGATCGAGGCGCTGTGGCAGAAGGGCATTGCCTGGCTCAGGGATGCCGGCGCCGAGATCGTCGACATTTCGCTGCCGCACACCAAGTATGCTTTGCCGGCTTATTATATCGTAGCGCCTGCCGAAGCATCGTCCAATCTGGCGCGCTATGACGGCGTCCGCTATGGCTTGCGCGTGCCAGGCCAGGACATTGTCGACATGTACGAAAAGACCCGAGCCGCCGGGTTCGGTCAAGAGGTCAAGCGTCGCATCATGATCGGCACCTATGTGCTGTCGGCAGGCTATTACGATGCCTACTATCTGCAGGCGCAGAAGGTGCGCAATTTGATCAAGCGCGACTTCGAGACGGTTTTTGCCGACGGCGTCGACGTCATCCTGACGCCGGCGACGCCGTCGGCCGCCTTCGGCATCGCCGACGAGGACATGGCCGCCGATCCGGTAAAAATGTACCTCAACGACATTTTCACGGTGACCGTGAACATGGCCGGACTGCCGGGCATTGCCGTGCCTGCCGGCCTCGATGCCAAGGGCCTGCCGCTCGGCCTGCAGCTGATTGGCCGTCCCTTCGACGAGGAAACCCTGTTCCAGACAGCCGCCGTTATCGAGCAGGCGGCGGGAACCTTCCAGCCGGAGAAGTGGTGGTAGCATGCCGCCTCCGTCTCGCATTTCCATCGTCGAGACGGGAAACGAACTGCTGATCACGAACCCGCCACGCACCTCGGATTTCAGGACAGTCTTTGTCCTGATCGGGGCCGCGATCGTCGCCTACACCGGCTACATGGGATTGACGGATATGTCGTCCGCAACGCTCACCAGCGGCACGCTCGGCCTGCTGTCCTTCGTGGCGGTCATTGCCCTCTTCACCTATTTCCTGGGCAAGGATTTCATCTGGCGGGTGTTCGGCAGGGAAACCCTGCGGCTGACCGACACCGCAGCCGTGCGCTCGGTGAGGGGTTCTTTGCGAAATCGGTGGTCACTGCCTTTGAAAGGGCATCTTAGGGTCGAAATCCTCGACCATACCTATCCCACGGACGAAGTGGGACTGTCGGAAGTCATCAGCTTAACCAACGCGAACGGCGCCCTTGTTTTCGGCAGGGAGTTAAGCCGCCTCGAAGCGGAAGCGGTAGCGAGTGCGGTCGAGCACTTCACCGGCCGTCACAATTTGAGCTGGAGATAGGCAGGCAATGTTCTTCTATCTCTCCAAGGTATTCTGGTTCTTCGTCCAACCACTTAACCTGGCGATCTTCCTGCTGCTTGCCGGCTTGCTCGCGGCGCTGATCGGCCGCCGGCGATTGGCGGCGACGGGCAGTGTGTTCGCCTTCCTGATTCTGGCGCTGTCGGCCTGGACGTCGCTTGGCGCCATGATGCTCAATCCGCTCGAAGAGCGCTTCCCAAAGCCGCCGCTGCCGCGGAAGGTCGACGGCATTGTCGTGCTCGGCGGCGGCTTCGAGGGCGCCATCAACTTGGCGCGCGGCGGCTATGAGCTGAATTCCGGCGGCGACCGCATGGTCGAGGCGGCGATCCTTGCCCGGCGCTTTCCCGAGGCGAAAGTGGTTATCTCGGGCGGCACCGGTGAACTGTTCATCGATGGCGAGGGGGATGCGGCCACCGCGCCGCGGCTGCTCGGTGCGCTTGGCGTCGACGCCGATCGCCTGATGCTCGAGAGCAAATCCCGCAACACCTATGAGAATGCCGTCTTCACCAAGGAACTGGTAACGCCGAAATCGGGCGAAACCTGGCTGCTGGTGACCTCCGCCTTCCACATGCCGCGCGCCAAGGCGCTGTTCGACAAGGCCGGCTTTCACACGGTCCCGTGGCCGGTCGACTATCGCACCTCGGGCAAGGAAGGCTTTGGCCTGTTTCGCGACAACGCACCCGATTCGCTGCAGACCACGACCATGGCGATCCGCGAATGGATCGGGCTCGCCGCCTATTGGCTGTCGGGCCGGATCGACCAGCTTTTCCCCGGCCCGGGCGGCTGACCGATCACGGCTTGCCTAGCGGCGGAAAAGAACTGACGCCGCACCAGCACTGCCAGTAGCAGCAGCGTCGACAGCACGAACACGATCGGGTCGACGAACCAGCCGAGATAGCCGATCGAGAAGAACACCGCGCGCAGGCCTGAATTGAAATGCTTGCCGGCCAGCATGTTCATGCGCGCCGCGCGCCACACCGCCGTTTCGCTGACCGGGTTGCGTGACGCCTCGCCATAGGGGATCGGCACCGCGCCGATCAGGATCGTGCAGTAGTTGAAGAGACGGTAGGCCCAGCCAAACTTGAAGAAGGCGAAGGCCAGGATCAGCACCAGGCCAAAGACCTTGATCTGAAAGGCGGAGCGCGATGAGGTCGCGTTCAACGGCAGGTCGTTCAGCACGTCAAGGACCTGATCCGAGGCGCCAAGCAGCGCGAAACAGCCACCGAGCGCAATCAGCGAACTGGAGGCGAAAAAGGCGGTGCCTTGCTGCAGGCCGCTCATGATGGCGGTGTCGACGATGCGGATTTCGCGCTCGGCCATGGTGCGCATCCAGGCCTCGCGCTGCACGTTCATGGCCATCGTCAACGACACCCGGCTGACCAGTCTGCCGTCGGACGCCAGCGTATGCAGCAACCATGCGAGCAGGAAAAAAGCCAGCGCCGCCAGATCAGCCGTCGACAGATGGAAGGAATCGCCCATGCCCCCTTTTACCACAGCCAAAGCGGTCAGTTCGATGCTCCAAAGCATGTCGCCCAAAAGTGAGCTGCGGTTCTGGGACAACCACATGCATTAAAACAAGAACTTAAAGCGCGTCGCATGAATCCGTTTCAGCGCGACGCGCTTTCAGCCGGGGATGTCGCTGCCGGAGCAAACAAGGTCGGCAGGTGCAGCGCCGCAATCCGCAAAACAGCACAAACATCATGGAAAGTCCTATATGTAGGTCTTGATCCCATTCCCGGAGACGGCGCAGCGTGTTTCTTTCGGTTTTCGACTTGTTCAAGATCGGCATCGGACCGTCGAGTTCGCACACGATGGGACCGATGACGGCGGCGCGGCGGTTTCTCGACGAGATCGCCGGAGATGACTGGCCGCGCCCGGCCGGAGTCAAGGTCGATCGCATTGGCGCCAGCCTGCACGGCTCGCTCGCCTATACCGGTATCGGCCACGGCTCGGATCGCGCCGTTGTCCTCGGCCTTGCCGGCCTGACACCGCAGACGGTCGATCCCGATCAGGCCGAAGGCATCGCCACGCGCATCGCCGCCGAGAAGCGGATATCGCCACACGGCCATCCCTCCTATCGCTTCGACCCGGCGACGGATCTGGTGCTCGACCGCAAGACGCCGCTCACCGGCCACGCCAACGGCATGGCCTTCTACGCTTACGATGCCGGCGACCGGCTGCTGCTCAAGCGCATCTATTATTCCATCGGCGGCGGCTTCGTGGTGTCCGAGGAAGAGCTGCAGCGGATGAAGGTCAAGGGCTCGGTGACCACAGAAGGCAAGAAGGTGCCCTATCCCTTCAAGAACGCCGTCGAGATGCTGAAGATGGCAGGCAAAAGCGGCCTGTCTATCGCCGACATGAAGCGCATCAATGAAGAGACGCATATGTCGCGCGAGGAGCTCGACAGCGGCCTTGATGCGATCTGGGGCGCCATGAAGGGCTGCATCGACCGCGGCCTGTCGCAGGACGGCATCATGCCGGGCGGGCTGAAAGTGCGCCGTCGTGCCCGCATGCTGCACGACAAGCTGCAGGAGCAATGGCAGCAGAACAAGCCCAACCCTTTGCTGGCCAATGACTGGCTGTCGATCTACGCCATGGCGGTGAACGAAGAGAACGCGGCCGGTGGACGCGTCGTCACCGCGCCCACCAATGGTGCGGCCGGCACATTGCCGGCGGTGCTGCGTTACTGGCTGCATTTCCACCCCGAGGCTGACCAGCCGAGCATCCGTGACTTCCTGCTCACGGCGGCCGCCGTCGGCGGCATCATCAAGACCAATGCCTCGATCTCCGGCGCCGAAGTCGGCTGCCAGGGCGAGGTCGGCTCGGCCTCGGCGATGGCTGCCGCGGGTCTCTGCGCCGTCATGGGCGGCACGCCCGAGCAGGTCGAGAACGCCGCCGAAATCGCGCTCGAACATCATCTCGGCATGACTTGCGATCCAGTCGGCGGTCTGGTCCAAGTGCCTTGCATCGAGCGCAACGCGCTCGGCGCCGTCAAGGCGGTCACCGCCGCCTCTCTGGCGATCAAAGGCGACGGCGTCCATTTCGTGCCGCTCGACGCCGCGATCGAAACAATGCGCCAGACGGGCCTCGACATGAACGAGAAGTACAAGGAAACCAGCCTTGGCGGGCTCGCTGTCAATGTCGTGGAATGCTGACCGCGCAACGCCACTGGCACTGTGGAGAAGTCGGGCAGGGCCGTTGACGCAATCGCGCGCCGGACTAAACCTTAAGCGATGGCACTCAATCTCCTAAAACTGTGCGTCGGTTGCGACAGCGTCGAGGACCTCGAAGAATGGATCGCCTTTCGCGTCGATGAGCGCCGCCGCGCCGGCGAACCCGCCGAGCACTGGCACACCACCCGCATGGTGCCGGCGCGCGGCGCCGAGGTGACCGATGGCGGTTCGCTTTATTGGGTGATCAAGGGCAGCGTGCAATGCCGCCAGCTGATCACTGATATCAGGCCCTTCACCGACGACGAAGGCATCGGCCGTTGCCGCCTGATGCTCGACCTCGACGTCGTGCGCACCGACTGGCAGCCGCGCCGCGCCTTCCAGGGCTGGCGTTATCTCAAACCGTCGGATGCGCCCGCCGATATCGGCAAGGGCAAGGCCGGAATGGTCGAGATGCCGCCGAAACTGAAGCGCGAGCTCGCCGATCTGGGCTTGCTGTAGAGCCAAGGGCGCGGCCGCTTCTCCCAGAGCGTCGAGCGCTGGCCCTTCATCTTGTCCAAGGCTGGACTTGCAAGGGGCCCGACAACGCCACATCTTGCTTCTTATGAGCGACAAGAAGCAGCGCGTGCCCGCAAGGGCCAGTCCTGCGCCGGTCAAGCCTCAATCCAATGCCGGCGAGATCGACGCCTTCATCCGTCAGGCCCGGACGCTTGCCGCGTCCGCGACCGGCTCCGGGCGGCTGATCCTTGCGCTCGACGCCACGATGAGCCGCCAGCCGACCTGGGATCTCGCCACCAAGCTGCAGGGCGAAATGTTCGACGCCGTCGGCAAGGCCGGAACTCTCAGCGTCCAACTGGCCTATTTTCGCGGGTTGGGCGAGTGCCGCTCGTCGGCTTTTGTCGCCGATACTGATGCCCTGAAGCAGCTGATGACGCGGATCGACTGCCGTGCCGGCCACACCCAGATCGGCAAGGTGCTGGCGCATGCGCTAAAGGAAACGGCGGCGGCCAAGGTCAACGCTCTGGTCTATATCGGCGACGCCATGGAAGAGGATATCGACGAGCTGGCGCAGAAGGCCGGCAGCCTCGGTCTGCACGGCGTTCCCGTCTTCGTCTTCCAGGAAGGCCATGATCCCGGCGCAGAAAAGGCGTTCAAGGAGATTGCGCGGCTGTCCAAAGGGGCTTGGTTCCGATTTGATCGGCGGGCTGCCGCGACCTTGGCCGGGCTGCTTTCGGCGGTTGCCGTCTATGCGACCGGCGGATTGAAGGCGCTCGAGGCAAGGGACAGGCCGGGAGACCGGCTGCTGATCGAGCATCTCAGGGGCGGCGGGAATTGATGGGCGCTATCATTGCACTTGTTGCACTGTTTCTGGTGCTGCTCGGCGCGGCGACGATCTTTGTCCGCGCCGATGCGAAAAGACTGGCAAGCGGCATGCGCACGCTCGGGCCGGTGCTTCTGGCGCTGGTCGGGCTTGCCGTTCTGGTGGTCGGGCGCGAAGGCATTGCCGGCCTCATCCTGGCCGCGGCCCTTGCCTGGTACGGTTCGATGCGAATGAAGCGGCCGTCGGTCGGGCCGGAGCCCGGCAAGCGCTCGACGGTGCGGACCGCCGCACTGGAAATGGAGCTTGATCACGATACGGGCGGGCTTGAAGGCCTGGTTCTGGCCGGCCGCCATGAAGGCAAGATGCTGGGCGCGATGGGCCTGGCCGAGTTGCAGCAGCTTTACCGCGAACTCTCCGGCGACCCGGAGAGCCGCCAGCTCCTAGAGACGTATCTTGACGGCCGTTTTCCCGTCTGGCGCAAAGACGCTGAGGCGAACGGTGGCGAAGGGTTGGGTGTTGCGCCAGGTGCGGGCGCCATGACTAAGGAGGAGGCCTACAAGATCCTTGGTCTTGAAGCGGGGGCCGCCGCGGCGGATGTCCGCAAGGCGCACCGCCGCCTGATGCAGCGCCTGCACCCCGACATCGGCGGCACGTCTTTCCTGGCGGCGCGGATCAACGAAGCCAAGGACGTCTTGCTCTCCAATCACAACTAGTCTCCTTCGACGCAGTAAATTTCCGGGAGATGGTTCCGACGCCGCCCTACTGTTGGACTGCGTAGCAGGCGATTTTCTTTTTCTTCAGGGCATTGCAGGCATTCCAGGCCGCGTCCTTCGAGCCGAAGCCGCCGAACCGGGCGCGGTAATAGGTCTCGCCATCCTTCTCGAAGGCGACGGTGAAACCGGAAGCAGCCGCAAGAACCTTGGGCGCCTGCTTGGCGGTCTTGTCGAGGAAAGCCTGGGCTTCGGACTGCTTGGGCGACGACGCCACCTGCACCGCCCAACGAGCCGGCACCGAGGCCGTGTTGACCGGGTCGACCGCCTTTGGGGATGCAGGCGTGGGTTCGGCGTAGGCAGCCACAATCTGCGCAGTTTCGACCTTCGGCGCCGTCACGATGACGGTCTTGACCTTCCTGGTCTTGACGACGGGGGCGGGCTCTTCGACCGCGGCCACCGTCTGTTCGTCGGCAGACTGGCCTTCAGCAGACTGCTCGTCAGCGGATGTCGGATCGTCATTGGACGCTACGGCATCGTCTTCAACCATCGGCTTGCCATCCGGCGTCGGCGCGTCATGCTTGGGCAGGAAGACCTTGGCCAGCGCCTTGACCGGATTGTCGCCGCCGGCCTTGGCGACCAGGGCGCCGCCGCCGCGGGTCGATGCGCGCGGCATGTATGCGTTGATCAGGCCGGCCATCTGGTTGTCGCGGCTGCGCCCCGAAGTGCCGCCCATGACGACGGCGACGAGGCGGCGGTTGCCATCCGAAACCGACGAGACCAGGTTGAAGCCGGAGGCGCGGGTATAGCCGGTCTTGATGCCGTCGACGCCCTTGATGCGGCCGAGCAGGCGGTTGTGGCCATTGATGCGCTGGCGGCCGTAAAGGAAGGAGCGCTGCGAGAAATAGCCGTAATACTGCGGATAATGTTCCCTGAGCGCTATGCCAAGCATCGCCATGTCGTGGGCGGTTGTGAACTGGCCGGGATCGGGCAGGCCGTTGGCATTGCGAAACACGGTGCCGTCCATGCCGAGCGCGCGCGCCTTGGCGGTCATCATGCGGGCGAAATTGCTTTCGCTGCCGCCGAGCAGTTCGCCGAGCGCGGTCGCCGAATCATTGGCCGACTTGGTCACCATCGACAGGATGGCGGTTTCGACCGAAACCGCTCCGCCCGCCTTGACGCCGAGCTTGGTCGGCGGTTCGGCCGCCGCTTTGGCCGAGAACGGCACGGGCGTGTTCCTGCTGATCCGGCCCTTCGCCATGGCCTCGAAGGTCAGATAGAGCGTCATCATCTTGGTCAGCGACGCCGGGTAGCGCCGGCCGTTGGCATCGGACGAATAAAGCACCTTGCCGGTCTTGGCGTCGACGACGATCGCCGAAGACCTGGCGGCCATCGAGGACGCGGCATCCGCAACGACAAATGACATCGCCAAAGCGAGGATCATGATCGTTTTGAGGGAAGATGCGGATTTTGAACCGAAGACCGACAACGCCTGACGCACTGATAGTTCCTTTGAAACTCATTGCCCTGGAGGCGGCAAAGGGATCCGACCTCACTTGTCGTCAAACTATCGCGGCCAGCGTTACCAATCCGTTTATGGTAACCGGCGCGTTCACCATTTTCCTCGGGCTTGAGCCTTTCTTTATTCGAATTTTAGCTGTTACCGGCGCAGCGCGGCCTGATGCCGCTGAAATCTTGACTTTTGTGCAGCGCACAATATATTCTCGTGCATTGCACAATCGCGCTCAGGCAAGGGCGCTTCAAAACGCCAAGGGAAACGTCAAATGACCCAGACCTACGAGGACTTCTCGAAATACGGCAAGGAGTTTGCCGATACCGGATTGAAGAGCTTCACCTCGCTCTCCAAGGGGGCGCAGGCGATCGCCGCTGAAGCTGGCGAATACACCAAGAAGAGCTTCGAAGCCGGCAGCGCCGCGGTCGAAAAGCTGTTCTCCGCCAAGTCGCTGGAAAATGCGGTCGAGATCCAGTCCGACTTCGCCAAGCAGAGCTATGAGAGCTTCGTTGCCGAGGCGACCAAGTTCGGCGATCTCTATGCCGATCTCGCCAAGGAGGCTTACAAGCCCTTCGAATCGATTGTCGCCAAGGCGAAGTAATTTCGCTCGAGAATACCAGGCACGGCCTTTCGGGCTTGCAAAACAGACCCGGTCGCGGATGCGCGGCCGGGTTTTTTCATGCCGGTTTCAATTCCGGGGCTTTGGCAGTTCACGATTTTGAAAATCCCCTCGGTTTGCCCACCTAGCCATATTGTCAGCTAACAAGAAGGGCTTAAAATCGTCCATCGAACACCTACATATCGAACTCGCATGGGGATTCGAAAGAGGCAGGACTACGTGACTTCAGGTTTGACTGCCACGACAAGCGTGGTGCGGATGCAAAGTGACGGCGACGGCAATGAGGCCGGTCGCGGCACAGCCGTCATTACGCGCACCAAGACCAAGACCAAGAAGCCCAGCCTTTACAGGGTCCTCATCCTCAACGACGACTATACGCCCATGGAGTTCGTGGTTCACGTCCTGGAGCGTTTTTTTCAAAAGGACCGCGAAGCCGCCACACGCATCATGCTTCATGTTCACAATCATGGGGTGGGCGAGTGCGGGGTCTATACATTCGAGGTGGCCGAGACCAAAGTGTCTCAGGTCATGGATTTCGCCCGACAGAATCAGCATCCGCTGCAATGCGTGATGGAGAAGAAGTGAGGTAACATGCCGGCTTTCTCCCAAGGCCTGGAAAAGGCGCTTCACCAGGCGCTGACGCTCGCCAATGAGCGGCACCATGAATATGCAACCCTAGAACATCTGCTGCTCGCCCTCATCGACGACACCGAGGCGGCCGCCGTTATGCGCGCCTGCAACGTCGATCTCGACGAGCTGAAGCACACCGTTCTGACCTATATCGACACCGAACTCGACAATCTGGTCACCGGTTACGATGAGGATTCCAAGCCGACCGCCGGCTTCCAGCGCGTCATCCAGCGCGCCGTGATCCATGTGCAGTCATCCGGCCGCGAGGAAGTGTCCGGCGCCAACGTGCTCGTCGCCATCTTTGCCGAGCGCGAGAGCCATGCCGCTTATTTCCTGCAGGAACAGCAGATGACCCGCTACGACGCGGTCAACTACATCTCGCACGGCATCGCCAAGCGCCCCGGCGCATCGGAGACGCGCTCGCCGCGCGGCGCCGATGACGAGCAGGGCGGCCAGAACGGCGCCGAGCCGCAGGAGGAAGGCGGCAAGAAGAAGCAGCAGCAGGATGCGCTGACTGCCTATTGCGTCAACCTCAACAACAAAGCCAAGGCCGGCAAGATCGATCCGCTGATCGGCCGCGAGAGCGAAATCAACCGCACCATCCAGGTGCTGTGCCGCCGCTCCAAGAACAACCCGCTCTATGTCGGCGATCCCGGCGTCGGCAAGACGGCGATTGCCGAAGGTCTGGCCAAGCGCATCGTCGAAGGCGATGTGCCCGAAGTGCTGCAGGACGCCACCATTTTCGCGCTCGACATGGGCACGCTTCTGGCCGGCACGCGCTACCGTGGCGATTTCGAAGAGCGGCTGAAGCAGGTTGTCAAGGAGCTAGAGGATTATCCCGGCGCCGTGCTGTTCATCGACGAGATCCACACCGTCATCGGCGCCGGTGCGACGTCCGGCGGCGCGATGGATGCGTCGAACCTGTTGAAGCCGGCGCTGTCTTCGGGTGCCATCCGCTGCATCGGCTCGACCACTTACAAGGAGTTCCGCCAGTTCTTCGAGAAGGACCGCGCTCTGGTGCGGCGCTTCCAGAAGATCGACGTCAACGAGCCGACCATCGAGGACGCCATCGAGATCATGAAGGGCCTCAAGCCCTATTATGAGGAATTCCACAAGGTGAAGTTCACCAACGAGGCGATCAAGGCTTCGGTGGAACTGTCGGCCCGCTACATCAACGACCGCAAGCTGCCGGACAAGGCGATCGACGTGATCGACGAGACGGGCGCCTCGCAGATGCTGGTGCCGGAAGCCAAGCGCAAGAAGACGATCGGCATCAAGGAGATCGAAGCCACGATCGCCACGATGGCCCGCATCCCGCCGAAGACGGTTTCGGCCGACGACGAGAAGGTGCTGCAAGGCCTCGACATCGAGCTGAAGCGCGTCGTCTATGGCCAGGACACCGCCATCACCGCGCTGACCTCGGCGATCAAGCTGGCGCGTGCCGGCCTGCGCGAACCGGAAAAGCCGATCGGCTCCTACCTGTTCTCAGGCCCGACCGGCGTCGGCAAGACCGAAGTCGCCAAGCAGTTGGCTGCCTCGCTCGGCGTCGAGCTGATCCGCTTCGACATGTCGGAATATATGGAACGCCACACCGTCTCGCGGTTGATCGGCGCGCCTCCCGGCTATGTCGGCTTCGACCAGGGCGGTCTGCTTACCGACGGGGTCGACCAGCATCCGCACTGCGTGCTCTTGCTGGATGAAGTCGAGAAGGCGCATCCGGACCTGTTCAACATCCTGTTGCAGGTCATGGACCACGGCAAGCTGACCGACCACAACGGCAAGCAGATCGACTTCCGCAACGTCATCCTGATCATGACCACCAATGCGGGCGCATCGGATGCGCAGCGCGCGGCGATCGGTTTCGGATCGACCAAGCGCGAAGGCGACGATGTCGAGGCCATCAACCGGTTGTTCACGCCGGAGTTCCGCAACCGTCTCGATGCGATCATCCCGTTCGGTTCGCTGCCGGTGCCGGTCATCCATCAGGTGGTGCAGAAGTTCGTCATGCAGCTCGAGGCCCAGCTCTCCGAGCGGGGCGTCACCTTCGACCTGTCGTCCGACGCGATCGCCTGGCTGGCCGACAAGGGCTATGATGAGCGCATGGGTGCGCGGCCGCTCGGCCGGGTCATCCAGGAGCACATCAAGAAGCCGTTGGCCGACGAGGTGCTGTTCGGCAAGCTCAAGAAGGGCGGCACGGTGCGCGTCACCGTCGAGAAGAAGGAAACCGGCGAAACCGGCCTGAAGCTCGAATCACTGGCCGACGAAGCCCCGGTGCAGCCGAAGCAGGAGCCGGAAGAGGCGCCGAAAGCCCGCAAGGCGGTGGCCAAGAAGCCCGTCGCCAAGAAGGCGGTGGCGCAGAAGCCTCAGCCCAAGGGCAAGGACGAGCCTGAGCCGAAGGGCAAGGACGGCGGCAAGCGCAGCCTGGTGCCGCAACTGCCGCGCAAGAGCTAAAAAGTTCGCCTATGAAAAAAAGGGGCCCGGTGACGGGCCCTTTTTTCATTGGCTGGCCGGTTTGCCGACACAACGCCCCTGCTTTTCAGGTCAGATGTTGTTAGGTCAGGCGGCGACGCCCTCGGGTGCAAACTTGCCCAGAAAGTACCCGCACGCCTTCCACATGGCGATCGAAATCAGAACGCTCGCATAGCCATCCACGGCATAATGCCAGCCAAGGACGACCGAGCCGACCATGATGATTGCGGCGAATGCCCACATCAAAAGGCCGGCCAACCATGAGCGGCGTGTTGCATAAAGCGCGAAAAGCACCGCCATCGCTACATGCATGGACGGGAAGGCGGATATGCCGAGACTGCCTGGCGTCGCCCCGATATAGCCGCTCCACACAATGTCCTGCGTGCTGAGCGCCCAGATCGGATAGATGCGATCGGCGGCGGCGAGTGCTTGCATCAGGGAATGATAGTCGCTGCCCAGCCCCAGTCGCTCGTAAAAGCACGGCCCTGCCGAAGACAGGCCCATCGCCAGGAAAAAACCCGCCAGTATCCACACGAGCATGAAGCTCATCAGGAACTGGTGACGCAGCTTCGTGTCCCTGCGCGTGATGCAAGCGATGAAGACCGAGGCGATAAGGACGACGAACCAGGAATTGTAAGCCAGGTTGAACGATCTTACGGCGAGCGGCGACTGGACGATAAACCATAGCCATTCATGGGGCGCTCGGCCGAAATGCAGCACCCGGTCGGCCTGAGCCAATGCGTGATCCCATGCGAATGGCGAAAGGATCGCGACCGCGCCTTTCAACACACCGAAAGCGGATATGAGCGCAATGCACGCGGCCAGACCATTCAGGCTGTTGGCGTTGCGCTCGGCGTCGCCGAAGACGCCGCCGATCGATCGCAGAAAAGTGCCGAGCGGCTCAGGATCCCGCTTGATGAGTGCAAGGTGAAAAAAGCTGCCGAGTGCGAAGGCGCAGCCACCGATCCAGAAAGCGAAAAGAAGGTATTGGGAATAGTCTTCCAGCACGCCGAAATCCGGCATGTTTCCGGTGCGCAGGCCGACCGCGGCTGCCAAAAGCAGGGCAGCGATGGCCATCGCGTGCAGCAGGCGGTGTCGCCGGTACGCGTCCGCCAAGGTGCGCAGAAAGCCCCGCCCGGCAGCTGCTTTTACCAACGGCTCTGATGTCGCAACCGAATGTTCCACGATTTTGAAAACCCAAACGCATCCCGGTACGGAGCACGTTATCACGGCGTGGTTTGATATTTTCCTAACCGACGTGGTGGATTGTGGCTGAGCGCATCGCCCTGAGGCGCGCGCCACCTCAACCGTTCAGCGCTGCTCGGATCTTCGCCGCGTTCTCCGTCAGCACTTCGGGCTTCTCCATCTGCCCCGTATGCGGCTTGAGCGCGATGCCTTCGAACCGCGGGATGACATGGACATGTAGGTGGTAGACGGTCTGGCCGGACGCCGGTTCGTTGAACTGCAGGATGGTGACTCCGTCAGCGCCGAAAGCCTTTTTGACCGCCAGCGCGACCGTTTGGACCGTGGTGAACAGCCGGCCGAGCGTCGCGGGATCGGCATCGAGCAGATTGCGCGACGGTGCTTTGGGCACCACCAGCGTGTGACCGGGGCCTTGCGGCATCACATCCATGAAGGCGACCACGGCATCATCCTCGTAGATGCGGTGCGAGGGGATTTCGCCGCGCAGGATCTTTGCGAAGATATTGCTGGGGTCGTAGGCCTCGGTCATGGCGGCGCTCCGGGAGTATGCTCCGGTGTAGCGAAGCTGTCCTGGACCGGCAAGATGGTCAGGTAAGACGGTCAGGCGAGGCAGGCGCGGATCGCTATTCCTCAAGATCCTTGCGGAACGGCGTATGCTCTTCCAGAATTTCGCCCATCCGCTCGACCTCGCGCCGCTCACGCCGGAGATAATCGGCCACAGCATTGCGCAGGCCGGGATGTGCGATGTAGTGCGCCGAATGCATGGTCACGGGACGATAGCCGCGCGCCAGTTTGTGCTCACCCTGCGCGCCGGCCTCGATCACCTTCAGCTTGCGCTCGATGGCGAAGTCGATGGCCTGATGGTAGCAGACTTCGAAATGCAGGAACGGGTGGTCCTCGATGCAGCCCCAATTGCGGCCGTAGAGCGCATCGGAGCCGATGAAGTTGATGGCGCCGGCGACATAGCGGCCATTGCGCTTGGCCATGACCAACAGGATGTCCCGGGACATGCGCTCCCCGATCAGCGAGAAGAACTTGCGGTTGAGATAGGGCCGGCCCCATTTGCGGCTGCCGGTATCCATATAGAAGGCGAAGAAATCGTCCCACGCCTTTTCGGTCAGGTCCTTGCCGGTCAGCCGGTCGATCGAGATACCGTTGGCGAGCGCCTCGCGGCGCTCCTTCTTCATCGCCTTGCGCTTGCGCGATGCCAGCGTGGCGAGAAAGTCGTCATAGGTCGAAAAGCCTTCGTTGAAGAAATGGAACTGCTGGTCGGTGCGGTGCAGGAAGCCGGCTGCTTCCAGCGTTGCAACGTCGCTTTCATTGGCGAAGGTGACATGCGCGGAGGACACGCCGAGCTTTTCCGTCACCGCCTTCAGGCCCGCTGCGAGACCGGCCTTCACAATGGCGCTGTCCTCGCCCTTGCTGACCAGCAGGCGAGGGCCGGTGACCGGAGAGAACGGCACGGCGCATTGCAGTTTCGGATAGTAGTTGCCGCCGGCGCGTTCGAACGCATCGGACCAGCCGTGGTCGAAGACATATTCGCCCTGGCTGTGCGATTTGAGATAGCAGGGCACGGCGCCCAGCAATCTGCCTTGGGCATTTTCCAGTCTGAGATGATGACCTTGCCAGCCGGTGCGCCGCACGGCGCAGCCGGAATCTTCAAGCGCGCGCAGAAAAGCATATGAAACGAGAGGGTTATAGCCGTTTTCTGTGTCGCTGCGGGTTGTGCCGGTAAAGCCGTTCCACTCGGCACATGTGAAGGCATTGATGCCGGCGGCGACGCGGATGGAGAACTCCGCATTCGCCGTTTGCCCATCGACTTCGTCACCCTGATCCATGAGGCTTATTTAAGCTCTGTCGGGGCCGCTACAAGTCACGTTTCAGGCACTCCCATCAGGCGACTTTGACCAGATCGGGTTCGAACCCTTCGAACGTCATCTGGTCGGCGTATTTGAAGGTGAGATCCACCGCCGGCTGGTCATGCACCGTCCAGGTGATCACAGGCATTTTCAGCCTTTCGCGCACGAAGCTGACGAACGGGTTCGGCAGATCGCCGGCGGCATAGGAGGTGAAGGCGAGGTCATGCGCCAGCATGGCAAAATGCGCCTCGATCAACTGGTTGTCCCTGCCATAGGCGGTCAGCCCACCCGGAATGCCAGGCGCATCCCTGGGGAAATAGCGGACCAGCCAGTGGTCGAACGACATGATCGCCGCCTTGCCCTTGTAGCGCTCCAGCATCTTGCCGACGCTCGCCACCAGGCCCTCGTCGTAGCCGGGCACGCCCTTCAGTTCGACAACCATCGGCACACGGCCGTCGACCAGGTCGAGCGCTTCTTGCAGTGTCGGCACATGGTCCTTGGTGCCGCCGATCCTGAGCGCCGCCAGTTCCGCCGCCGTGCGCTGCCAGACGAAGCCGTCCTGGCCGGTCAACCGCCTGAGATCGCCGTCATGAATGATGACGGGGACGCGGTCGGACGACAGATGCACGTCGCATTCGATCGCATAGCCGCGCTCGGCGGCAGCCGCGAAGGCCGACAGCGTGTTTTCCCAGCGCGTCTTGTTCATGTCGTGAAAGCCGCGATGCGCCACCGGGCGGGCGGTCAGCCAGGAAAGGTCGGTCATTGTCTTGGTCCTGCTCATGCGACCTCGAAGACGGCTTCGATTTCCACTGCGGCATTAAGCGGCAGACAGGCGGTGCCGACGGCGGAGCGGGCATGCTTGCCGCGCTCGCCAAGGGCGGCGACCAGGAAATCGGAGGCGCCATTGGCGACCAGATGCTGCTCGACGAAATCCGGCACAGATGCAACAAAGACGGTGATCTTGACCAAACGCTGGATTTTTTCGAGATCGCCAAGTGCTGCTTTTGCTTGGGCCAAGACATTGATTGCGCAGTACTTTGCGCCTTCCTTGCCGGTTGCGGTATCGACGTCGCGGCCGAGCAGGCCGCTTGCCTGCAGCTTGCCGTCCTTGAGCGGCAACTGCCCGGCGGTGAACAAAAGATTGCCGGACCTGCAATAGGGCACATAGTTCGCGGCGGGCGCTGCGGCGGCAGGTATTGTCACGCCGAGATCGCTTAGCCGCTTTTCGATTGTTTCACTCATGGTATTTCCCTATTGCTTGGAGACGCCGCGCTGGCCGGGCCGAAATTGCTATTTTTGCCTCGCTTCCGCCACGACTTTTTTTAAGCTGGACCATCTTTACCTGTGGCCTGCCATCAGCTGCGACGATCGGAGCCCCTTATGCGCGCAACGCGCCTTGCCTTCCACGCCGTTCTCTTTCCGGTGCTGTTCTCGATGGCTCCAGCCTTTGCCGTGCCGGCGCTGCAGGCGCATCGCGCCGTCTACGATCTTACCCTCGACAAGGCGTCGGACCGCTCGGGCATCACCGGGATTTCCGGCCGCATGGTCTATGAGTTCAACGGCTCGCCCTGCGAGGGCTATACGGTAAAATTCCGTTTCGTCACCCAGATCGCCACCGGCGACAACACCAGGCTGACCGACCAGCAGACGACCACGTTCGAGGACGCCGAAGGCAAGACCTTCTCGTTCGTGACCAAATCCTTCGTCGACCAGAACCTCGACAAGGAGGTCAAGGGCACCGCCACGAAAGAGACCAAGGGCCTCAAAGTCGACATTGACAAGCCCGAGAAGAACAGCCTGGAACTTGCCACCACCCAGTTCCCGACCCAGCATCTGGTCGAACTGATCGGCAAGGCCGAGAAGGGCGAGAATTTCTACGAAACCAGCCTGTTCGACGGTTCGGAGGATGCCAACAAGGTGATGACCACCACCGTCATCGTCGGCAAGAAGGCCGAGGGCGACAAGGCCGACCCCGAAGCGCCGGCGCTGGCCAAGCTTGCAGGCGACAAATACTGGCCGGTCGACATCGCCTATTTCGACGAGACCGACAAATCGGGCGAAGAGGTGCCGGAATACCGCATCAGCTTCAAGCTGCACGAGAACGGCATCACCCGCGACCTCACAATGGACTATGGCGAGTTCTCGATGACCGGAAAGCTGGTCAACCTGTCGCTGTTCGATCAGACCAAGCCTTGCCCCGTCTCGAAATAGCGACAATGCGGCGCTGGCCACGGCAGGCTTGATGGCAGTTCCCGATGGCGGTCTATGTCGATGCGGCAATCTGGAAATGGGCCGGCCATCGCTGGTGCCACCTGATGGCCGACGATACGGACGAACTGCATCGTTTCGCCGCCGAGCTTGGCGTCAAGCGTTCGTCCTACCAAGGGCCGCCCAGGACATCGGCGCCGCACTATGACATAACCGGCTTCGAGCGCGACCGGGCGGTGCGGCTCGGCGCCATCGAATGCAGCCGCGAGGAGATCGTTGCGATCTTCAGGCGCGTACGGGTACCCAACGGAAAGGGCCGATCGTGACGCTAACGGCATTCCTGGCTTATTGCCTTGCCATCACACTTGCCGCCGCCACGCCGGGACCGGCGATGTTCACGGTGATCACCAACGGCGTGGCACGCGGCTTCCTGCGTGCGTTCGTCGCCGGAATGGGCATTGCCGCCGGCGATGCCGTGCTGGTCACCCTGGCACTGCTCGGGCTGGTGGCGCTGGCCCAGACCTTCGAATGGGTGTTTCTCCTGTTGAAATACGCCGGTGCGGCCTACCTGATTTTCCTCGGCATCAAGATGTGGCGGGCCGCGGCCGCGCAATCGGCCGCGCAAAGAATCCCCCAAACCGGATTGTCGCGTTCGTTCTTGCTTGGCGCCTCCGTGGCGCTCGGCAACCCGAAGGCGATCCTGTTCCACGCCTCGATCATGCCGCTGATCCTCAACCTCGACACCATGACGTTTGCCGACGGCCTGCTGGTGGTGGCAGTCGTCGTCGGCGCCAATATTCTCACCATGGGCATCTACGCCGCGCTGGCGGGCAGGGCATCCGGCTGGTTCAGGACGCCCGAACGCATGCGGCTGATTAACCGGTTCGCCGGCAGCGCCATGATCGGCACCGGAGCGCTGATTGCCGCACGCTGAGCGATGAAGCACCTCACCGCTTGCGTTTGCAGCGCTTCCCCTCTATATGCGCGCTCATTCCACACACGGACTTTGGTGTCTGCCCGGGAGAAATCCGGCTGAAACCTCCGGTGGCGTTCGAGGACAAAGTCCAAAAATGCCTGTGTCCGTGGAGGCTAACCGGAAAAGGAACTAAGAATGGCACTGCCTGATTTCAGCATGCGCCAGCTTTTGGAAGCTGGCATTCACTTCGGCCACCAGACCCACCGCTGGAACCCGAAGATGGCGCCTTACATCTACGGCGCCCGCAACAACATCCACATCATCGACCTGTCGCAGACGGTGCCTTTGCTGCACCAGGCTCTGAAGCAGGTTTCCGACACCGTTGCCAAGGGCGGCCGCGTGCTGTTCGTCGGCACCAAGCGCCAGGCGTCCGACATCGTCGCCGACGCCGCACAGCGTTCGGCCCAATACTATGTCAACTCGCGTTGGCTCGGCGGCATGCTGACCAACTGGAAGACGATCTCGAATTCGATCCAGCGCCTGCGCAAGCTCGACGAGATGCTGGCCGGCGAAGCCCAGGGCCTGACCAAGAAGGAACGCCTGAACCTCGACCGCGAGCGCGAGAAGCTCGACAAGGCGCTCGGCGGTATCAAGGACATGGGCTCGACGCCCGACCTGATGTTCGTCATCGACACCAACAAGGAAGCGATCGCCATCCTCGAGGCCAAGCGCCTCGGCATCCCGGTCGTTGCCATCATCGATTCGAACTGCGATCCGGACAAGATCGACTTCCCGATCCCCGGTAATGACGACGCGGCGCGCGCCATCCAGCTCTATTGCGACCTGATCGCCAAGGCTGCCATCGACGGCATCGCCCGCCAGCAGGGCGCGCTCGGCGTCGACATCGGCGCCTCGGTCGAAGCTCCGGTCGAACCGGCGCTTGATCCGGCTCCGGCCCCGGCTGCGGACGCTCCGGAAGCTTGACAATCGAAGGCCGGTTGCGGCCTTCATCATTCTCATATTTGGCACGCTAGACAGACGCATCACCGAGTACCGGTGGTGCGTCGGTGCATTTAAAACAAAGAGGCGACAATGAGCATTTCGGCTGCACAGGTCAAAGAACTCCGCGACTTGACCGGCGCGGGCATGATGGACTGCAAGGCGGCGTTGACCGAGACCAACGGCAACATCGAAGAGGCCGTCGACTGGCTGCGCAAGAAGGGCATTTCCAAGGCCGACAAGAAGGCTGGCCGTACTGCCGCCGAAGGCCTGATCGGCGTCGACTCCGGCGTCCGCGAGGCCGCCATCGTCGAGGTTAACTCCGAGACCGATTTCGTGGCCCGCAACGAGCAGTTCCAGGAGATCGTTCGCAATGTCGCCAAGGTCGCGCTTGCTTATGGCACGACGGAGGCTGTCTCTGCCGCAAAGTATCCGGGTTCGGACAAGTCGGTCACTGACACCATCAAGGACGCCGTTGGCACCATTGGCGAGAACATGAGCTTCCGCCGTTCGGCCAAGCTCACCGTCCCGCACGGTGCTGTCGCAACCTACGTCCACAATGCGGTTGCCGATGGTCTTGGCAAGCTCGGCGTTCTGGTCGCGATCGAGACGACGGGCAATGAGCATGCCGCCAACGCCTTTGGCCGCCAGGTCGCCATGCATGTCGCCGCCACCAACCCGCTGGCGTTGACCGCCGAGCAGATCGATCCGGCAGCGGTCGAGCGCGAGAAGGCGATCTTCGCCGACCAAGCGCGCCAGTCCGGCAAGCCGGAAGCGATCATCGAAAAGATGGTCGAAGGCCGCCTGCGCAAGTTCTACGAGGAAGTCGTGCTCCTCAAGCAGGCCTTCGTGCTCAATCCCGACATCACTGTCGAGCAGGCGCTGAAGGATGCCGAGAAGGACATCGGCGCTCCGGCCAAGATCTCCGCCTATCTGCGCTTTGCGCTGGGCGAAGGCATCGAAAAGGAAGAGACCGATTTCGCGGCGGAAGTCGCGGCGGCGGTGAAGAAGTAGTTTTAAAAATAGCCCCGAAAAGGGCTTCTCAGCTCAGGCAACTCGGCCGGGTGTCCGCAAGGATGCTCGGCCGATTTCTTGTGCGGTGTCGATGAAGGCCCTGAGCTTTGGCGCCATCGACGCCCTGCGCGGGAAGTAGAGGAAGAGGCCGGGCTCCTCGATCGCCGTTTGCGGCAGGATCTGAACGAGGCGGCCGGCGGCCAATTCCGCGCGCACCAGCGGCTCGAACACATAGATCAGCCCGACGCCGGCAAGCGCAAGGTCGATCGCGGCCAGCGAATCGGTAACGATGACCGTACCCTTCGTCTCGGCCACGACATCCTTGCCGTCCTCGGTCAGGTCCCAGCGATAGAGTGCGCCGGAGCGCACAAGCCGGTAGCCGACGCAATTGTGGTCCGAAAGATCCGTCACACCGCGCGGACGGCCATGCCGGCCGACATAGGCGGGGGAGGCGACGATCACGGCGTTGAATGGCGGCGTCAGCCGGACCGTGACCATGTCCTGTGCGATCATCTCGCCCAGCCGGATGCCGGCATCAAAACCCTCGCCGACAATGTCCACCAGCCCCTGGTCGGTGAGCAATTCGATGGTCACATCAGGATAGCGTTCAGCCATCGCGGCGACCACGGGAGTGACGGCAAGTGGAACGGCGATGTTGGGAACGTTCAACCTGAGCAAGCCGGAGGGCCGGCCCTTGATGGCTCGGATGCGGTCCATCCGGTCGGCGATATCCTGGAGAGCAGGGGCTGCCGTCTCCACCAGCGCCTTGCCGGCTTCCGTCAGCGAGACGCTGCGCGTGGTGCGCGCAAACAGCGGCTGGCCGATCCGCTGCTCCACGAGGCGCACCGCATGGCTGACGGCGGATGGGGACATGCCCAGTTCGGCCGCAGCTAGCGCAAAGCCGCCGCGTCGGGCAACGGCGACGATGACAGGCAAATGACTGAGCAGATCCCGGTCCATTCATGCATGATATCGCATAGTCCTTGCGAACACTTCAATCTTCTCGATGCCGACAGGCTGATCCATATTGCCATCACCGATGCACAAAGGAGAAGAGAGATGGATGCCTTGAAACACGCTACCTTCGCCGCAGGCCTTGCCCTAGCGCCGGTCGATGCCGGCGGCGCCGAGCCGTCCGGTTGGCGCGCGCTCGCCGACGAACGCGCCGTCATCCGCATCGCCGATGCCATCGACCGTGCCGTCGATGCGCAGGACTGGAAGCTTGCCCGCTCCTATTTCGCCGACCGTGTCACCGTCGACTTCAGCAGCCTGTCAGGACAGCCTGCCGCCACCATCCCCTCCGACAATCTGATCGGTACCTGGGCCGGCAACCTCAGGGGCAGCAAGACCAGCCTGCATCTGCGCACCAATCACCAGGTGATCTTTGAGGCGGACGCGGCGACCGTCTCTTCGAACGGCTATGCCTGGAACCGGATGGAAGGCAATGGCGACCCGCTGTGGGAAGTCTGGGGCACCTACGAGCACCATCTGGTTCGCTCCGGGACCGGCTGGAAAGTCGACGGCTTCGTTTTCCGCGCCACGCATGAGCGCGGCAATCCCTGGGTCAAGATGACGCCTGGCCAGTGAGCCGGCGTCAAGAAATCAGGATAGGAAAAACACCATGACCATGAGCTATTACACACTGGGCAACAGCGGCCTGCGCGTCAGCCGGCTGGCACTGGGCACCATGACCTTTGGCACCGAATGGGGCTGGGGCGCGGACAGGGAAACCGCGCGCGCCATGGCCGACGCCTATGTCGAGGCCGGCGGCAATTTCTTCGACACCGCCGACCTCTACACCGGCGGCACAGCCGAAACCTGGCTCGGCGAATTCATCGCCGAGCGAGGCTTGCGCGACAGAGCGGTGATCGCCACGAAATTCACCTTCAACGCGGAGCCCGGCAATCCGAACGCCGGTGGCAACGGCCGCAAGAACATCTTGCGCGCCGTGGACGCCTCGCTGAAGCGGTTGGGCACTGACTATATCGACCTCTACCTCCTCCATGTCTGGGACGGGCTGACGCCGGCCGAGGAGGTCATGCGCACGATGGATGATCTCGTGCGTGCGGGCAAAATTCGCCATGTCGGCCTGTCCGATGTGCCGGCCTGGTATGCTGCCCGCGCGCAGACGATCGCCGAGTGGCGCGGCTACGAGCCGGTGTCGGCCCTGCAGCTTGAATATTCGCTGGTGGAGCGTTCGATCGAAAATGAGTTCGTGCCCTTCGGCACCCGCCATGGCGCAGGAATCATGGTGTGGAGCCCGCTGGCAAGCGGGCTGCTCAGCGGCAAGTACCGGCCGACGCAGGAAGGCCATGCCGGCCGGCTCGACGGCTTTCGCAACACCACTCATCCGGGGTTCCAGAAGTTCACCGAGCGCAACTGGGCGATCGTGGCGGAGCTCGAAAAAGTTGCCGCCGAACTCGGACGCAGCATGGCGCAGGTCGCGCTCAACTGGGTGGCAACGCAACCGGGCATCGCCACCGTGATTCTTGGCGCCACCAAGCTGGCGCAGTTGCAGGACAATCTGGCGGCGTTGGATTTCACTTTACCCGCCGAGATTCGCGCGCGGCTGAATACGGTCAGCAAGACACCGCCGCCATTCCCGTACGCCTATTTCGGTTCCGACATACAAGCCCGGGTTACCGGCGGCGCCGTGACCGGCGACAAGCCGTTGGGTTATGCGCCGCCGCTGCTGGTCGAGGGCGACGCCGTCAGCATCACCAGCAACTGACGGGCCGCGACGGGAAGGCGGAATTGGGCGAGGGGCGCCCCGGGACAAAGCGGCGGCCGGGGGGTTTGGGGAAACTGGCTAGCGCCCCCGGGGGGGCCCGCCCGGCGGCGGCCTGGCCCGGCTGCGCCACCCCACAAACTACAGGGGA
>NZ_JAMYPY010000030.1:0-54421 GCF_040320605.1 Mesorhizobium sp. M0659 | reverse complement strand
GCCGGCCATTGGCCGGCAGGCCAGAGGGGGGTGCCTCGCGCCGGGTTTCAGGCGAAGAAGCCCAATCCCCTGAATCGCTTGGCGCCATCTATTCAACGAACACCTTCACGCTGGCTGCGCGTCCCACGGCGTCGATGACGGTGAGCGTCGAATAGCCGGCGCCGTCGGGCAGCCAGGTCGCGGTGCGGCGGCGGTCGATGCCGACGAGCGGCTTGCCATTGGCCAGCCAGCGGAACGGCGCGCGGCCGCCTTGCAGTTTCAGCACCAGCGGCGAGGCCTCGGCGGAATTGGTGGCGAGATCGACGCGGGCGCCGTTGGGCGGGAAAATGATCGTCGGCGCCGGTTCCGTCGGGCCTGCCTGCACCAGTCCGTCGGCGCCGGCGCCGAAGCGCCCCAATGTCACCGGCAGGTCTTCGCGCCTGGCCTTGAGGACACCGGCCGGCTGGCTGGGCAACGGGACGGCGGTGAGGCCGGAGCGGACGAAGCCCTCGAACAGGATGGGGGCGGCCGAGACATAGCCGGACAGGCCGGGCACCGCACCGGCATCGGCGCGGCCGACCCACACACCCAGCACGTAGCGGCCGTCGAAGCCGACCGACCAGGCGTCGCGGTAGCCGTAGGACGTGCCGGTCTTGTAGGCGATGCCGCGCTGCAAGGCGCCCTCGGGCGGCTTTACGCCCGACAATATGTCGGTGATCTGCCAGTTCGCCTGGGCGTCGAGGATCGTGGCGGTGGTGCGCTCGGCATTGGCCGGCTCGGTGCCGTCATGCAGCGTGTTTGCCTTGCCGCCATTGGCGAGGCCGGTATAGAGCTGGACGAGATCGCGCAGCGTTACGCCGACGCCTCCGAGGCCGATGGCGAGGCCCGGCGCCTCGTTGACCGGCAGCACCGGGCTGACGCCGGCCTGGCGGAAGCGCGCCATCAGCCGTGCCGGGCCGACCGAGTCGAGCACGCGGATCGCCGGAACGTTGAGCGACAGCTGCAGCGCCTGGCGGATCGAGACATCCCCCTGATAGCCCATGTCGAAATTCTTTGGCCGGTAGCCGCCGAAATCGACCGGACTGTCCTCGATCAGCATTTCCTGCGCCACCAGCCCTTGCTCGAAGGCGAGGCCATAGATGAACGGCTTCAGCGTCGAACCGGGCGAACGCACGATCTTGGTCATGTCGATCCAGCCGGAGCGGCTGGCGTCGAAGAAATCGGCCGAGCCGACTTCGCCAAGAATGTCGCCGGTGCGCGCGTCCGCCATCACCATGGCGACCGACAGGCGCGGGCCAAGCTTGATCGCGGCATCGCGCGCCACCTGTTCCAGCCCTTGCTGGACGCTTTTGCGGATCGTCAGCTGCAATGGCTTGCCGGGTACGGCCTTGGGCAGCATGGCATAGGCGGCATGTGGCGCCAGTGCCGGCAGTTTGCGGCGCAAGCCCGAGACATCATCGAGCGCTGCGCGCGCGGCCTCGCGCTCGCCAAGCAGGTCAGCTGATACCATGCGGGTCAGCACGCGGTCGCGGGCTGCATGAGCGATGGTGAGATTGCGGTCGGGCCGGCGCTTTTCCGGCAATTGCGGCAGCGCAACCAGCAGGGCGGCTTCCGAGACCGTCAGCCGCTTCGGCTCCTTGCCGAAATAGGCGAGTGACGCGGCGCGCACGCCTTCGAGATTGCCGCCATAAGGCGCCAGCGTCAAATAGCGTTCGAGGATCTCCTGCTTAGACAGCCGCCGCTCGATCTGGATGGCACGCAGCATCTGCTTGATCTTCGAGCCGAGGCTGCGGTTTTCGCGTGGCTCGATCAGCCGGGCAAGCTGCATCGACAGGGTCGAGCCGCCGGAGACGATATGGCCGCTGGTGGCGAACTGGCCGGCGGCGCGCGCCAGCGCCAGCACATCGACGCCATCATGGTCCCAAAAGCGCTTGTCTTCATAGGTGACCAGCATGTCGACGAACTGCTTGTCGACCTGGTCGAGATGAGTGTCGAGCCGCCAGTAACCGTCCGGCGTGGCGAAGGCGCGCAACAGCTGGCCGTCGCGGTCCTGGACCTCGGTGGAGACGGTGAGCCTTCCGGGCAGCGGCGGCGGAAAAGCGCGGTCGAGTTCCCAGAGAGAAGCGGCAGCGATCGCCGCAAAGCCGACGAGGGAGGCGGCGGCGATGCCTGTTCGACGGAGAAATTTTCTGGAGAGCATGGTGGTGCCCTTCATCCGCCTGCCGGCTCCTTCTCTCCGCATAGCGGGGAGAAGGAGATGGTCGCGGAGATCGGCGTGTTCATCTTCGTCAAGGCGCCTTACGGCGCCTTGATCTCCATCATGCCGGTGGCGGTGCGGGCCGAATATTGCGGCCGGTACATGTCCTCCACCGTGGCTGCCGGATGGGCATAGGTGCCCGGCGTTACCGCACGCACGACGTAGGCCAGCATGATGTTGCGGTCGCCATCGCCGTCATTGGGATTGAATGCCGCGACGAAACGGTCGTCGCGGAATTCGAGATGGGCTGCGTCCGTTTGCGCCAGCCAGGTGAAGTTCGACAGCTGGGCGCTGGAAACAAGGCCCGGATTGTCGATCTCGAAGCCGGCCGGCAACAGGTCGGTGATCAGCAGGCGCGAAGGCCAGCGGTTCTGCTCGTAAACCTTGAGCACGACCACGTAGCGTTCGTTCTGCGTCGCCTCGGTGACGTTGGCTTCGGTGCCATCGAGCTTGTAGTAGGTGCGGTCGATGGTGAAGCCGTCGCCGCCGGCCGGCAAGGGCTCTACCGGCGAGGCGACCGTGGTGACGACCGCCTGCAGCGGCGTGGCGCCGGTGTTGGCGATGGTCAGCGGGCTGTCGGCAATGTCGGTGCCGCTGAGGTGGTTGGAATATCCACCTGCATGCGGCGCGCCGTTGACCGACAGCGTGATAGAGTCGTTGCCCGACTTCAGCGCGCGGGCCGCCAGAAGCATCCAGGACTCGTCCTGCGTGCTGGTCCAGCGGGCATCGGCGCGTTCCCTTGCCACCAGCCGGATCAGCTCCGGCACGATGGTCGGCACCGGCTTCGATTCGGCGGCGAGCGCCAGGATCGCGGCGCCATCACGCAGCCGCGAGCCATAGTCGGACCGGTAGTAGTCGTATTCGGTGGTCGACTTGGCCAGCTGCAGCGCCGTCTGGAAGGTTGCTTCCGAACGCTGCGCGTCGCCGTAGAGCGCCAGGCTCGCCGCCAACTGGGCGACGGCCATCGGGCTCGAGAAGGCTTCGAGCTTGGTGTCGGCGTAGTAGCGCAGATCGCCGACCGAGGCCTTCTTGTTGCGGGCCAGAACATAGAGCGCGTAGGCGATTTCGCTGCCGCGATCCTGGACGTCCTGGTCGTAACCGACCGAGTTTTGCAGATTGCTCAGCGCCTGGCTCATCGCCAGCGCCGGCACGTCGTAGTTCTGCTCGCGCGCCCGGGTCAGGAAGTCGGTGACGTAAGAGTCAAGCCACAGATCGCCGGAGCCCGGACCCCACAGGCCGAAGCTGCCGGCCGAAGCCTGGTAGCTCAGCACCTTGTAGATGGCGGCCTGCACGCGGCCGTGCAGTTCGGGATCGCTTTGCATGCCAACGCCGGACGCCAGATCGTTGACGTAGAGAAGCGGCATGGCGCGGCTGGTGGTCTGCTCGGCGCAACCATAGGGGTAGCGGTCGAGCGTCATCAGCAGCGACGGCACGTCGAAGGCGGCAGCCTGCGAAACGCCGACACTGATCGAGGCGCCGTCGAGCAGGCTTGCCGCGAGCAGCTCCTTGTCGACGCGCAGCGAGCCGCCATTGCCCTTGAGGTCGACGACCAGACGGGTGGTGACCGGCAATTGCGCCGGACGCACCGGAACATACAGCGTCTGCTCGACGGCGGTGCCGTCGCCATGGGCGAGCTTGATGGTGATCGAGGCATTGCCCGCCGTCTGTGCAATCAGCGGCACGGTCAGCGTCTGGCGCTTGCCCTTGGCCAGCGTCAGCTTTTCGGGCAAGGGCTTGTCGCCGGTCGAGAGGTCGCCGGTCGTGGCGATCGACAGGGCATAGTCGCCCTCCGGACCGTCGGTGTCGGCGACGTCGAGCCGCATGATAGCTGCATCTCCAGGCGCCAGGAAGCGGGGCAGGCCGGCAGTGATCACCACCGGATCGCGCACGATGACATCGGTCGTGGCATGGCCGACGGCCTCCTTGGTCCAGGCGACGGCCATGACGCGCACGGTGCCGTTGAACTGCGGGATGTCGAAGTCGATCCTTGCCTTGCCGTCGGCGTCGAGCTGGACCGGGCCGGAGAAGAAGGCGACCAGCTTTTCGGTCGGCGGACTGCCTTGCGGCTGCATCGAGGCGCCGTCGCCGCCGGTCCTGAGCTTGCCGGTGGTGCCGAGCGAGCCGTCGATGAGACGGCCATAGATGTCGCGGACTTCGAGCCCGAGCATGCGCTGGCCGAAATACCAGCCCTCCGGATCCGGCGCCTTGTAGTTGGTGAGGTTCAAAATGCCGACATCGACGGCAGCGACCGTGACATAGGCATTGCTGCCCGGCGCTACGCCGGCGACCGAAACCGGGATCGACAGCTGCTGGCGCGGCATCGTCTTGTCCGGCGGCGTCAGGGTGACGGCGAGCTTTTTCGAGCCTGGGTCGACCGTCAGCCATTTTACGCCGATGGCGCGCGCCGGCATGCGGGTTTCCTGCGCATCGCCGGGCCGGAACAGGGTTGCGGTGATGTAGGCGCCGGCGCCCCAGTCGTCACCGACCGGGATCTCGACCGTGCTGCCGCCGGCCGGCACGGTTGCCGTGACGGTCTTGAGCAGCTTGTCGGCGCCGATGGTGACCAGCAGTTCGCCGGCAAAATGCGGCGACACTTTCAGCTTGGCCACGTCGCCGACGGCATAGCTGTCCTTGTCGAGAGCGATCTCGAGCCCGTCAGGCGTTTCGGTGGAGGTCGAGGAGACATACCAGCCGGCGTCGAACTCATAGCTGGTCGCCGGGCCCTCGGGATCGGCAGTCTCGATCTCGAGCCGGTACTGGCCCCAGTCGACCGGCATCGTCACGGTCGCCTCGGCATCGGCGCTGAGATCGACCTGGCCGTTGGCGATCGACTTGGTGAAGGTGACCGGTTCGTAGTTCCACGAATTGTTGTTGCGGTACCACTGGTAATTGCGTTCGACCTTGACCAGCGACCACTGCGCGCCCTTCAGCGTCTCGCGCTTGCCGTCGGGGTCGACCGCGATGAGGCTGAACTTGGCGGTGCCGCCCTGCGGCACCTCATTGTCGGCGAAATCCGGACGAATGCCGATCATGTGGCCTTGCGGGCGGATGCCGATGTTGAGCGAGCGTTCGATGGCGCGGCCGCCGGTTTCACGCATGCGAACCGTGACCTTGGCGTCGACCAGCTTGGTGGTCGCGGGCAATTGGTCGACCGTGACCGGGAAGGTCGCCTTGCCGTCGTCGCCGACCACCGGCAGACCGGTGAACGGGGTGACCGAAGGCTCGGCCGACTGCTCGTCAGCAAGGCCGAACGAATAGCCGGCGAAACGGTCCCAGTCGCGCGCCGTCGACAGCGTCAGCTCGCCTTCGAGCGCGAGGCCGGCGGCCGGCGCGCCATAGAGGAAGCGGCCGTCAATGTCGATGTTGGCGGTTTCGCCCTGTGCGATCTCCTGCTTGTCGGACTTCATGTCGAACTCGATGCGATCCGGCACGAAGTCTTCGACCAGGAACATCTGGCTGGAAACGGCCGCCTGCTTGGGATCGGTATAGATCGACACCGTCCAGGTGCCGCGCATGGCGTTGGCTTCCAGCGGCAGGTCGACGGCATAGCCGCCGGCCGAGACGCCATCGGCAACGATGCGGCGGTTCTCGACGCCGTCGGGACGGGTGAAGATGAAGGTCAGCGGCAGGTTTTCCACCGCTTTGGAGGCGACGTCGCGGGCAAGGGCTGCGACATGCACATCCTCGCCGGCGCGGTAGATGCCGCGTTCGGTCCAGGCATAGACATCGAGCGCGCCCGGTGCGGCGCGTCCGGCGACGCCGCGATCGGACAGATCGAAGCCGGCGCGGCCCATGTCGAGGAAGACGAAATCGTTGTCGCCCTGCTTGGCCATCAGAACGGCCGGCACCATGCCGCCGTCGCCGCGCGTCAGGCCGGGGTTGAAGACAGCATGGCCTTCGGCGTCCGACGTGGCTGTGCCGAGGATTTCATTGTTCCTGGCCAGCAGCGTCAGTTCGGCGCCGGCGATCGGCTTGGCGGTTCCGAGCGAGCGGGCAAAGACATTGAGGCCATCCTGGCCGGTATAGGTCGACAGGCCGATGTCGGAGACGACGAACCACTGCGTGGCAAGCGAATTGTAATTGTCCTCGTCATTTTCATTTACCGCTTGCGCGGTCAGCACGTAGACGCCGGGCTTGCGCTGCGGCAAGGCTTCGTCGACCGGGAACGAAGTCGTGACGTCCTTGTTGAGGTCGTTGGCGATATCCAGCTGCCCCTGCCAGACCGGCTCACCCATCTGGTCGGAAATGCTGGAGATATCATAGCCGTCGAGCTGCTTCAGGAACTGATAGCCGGACAGAAGCTGCGCCAGCGAACGATCGCCGATACGGTAGAGCTTCATCTGCGCGGTGTTCATGTTGACGGTGACGATGGGGATGCCACGGCGGGCGCCGGCGGGCAGCACGAAGCTGTCGCCGGTGAAGCGGGCGGACGGCGCGCGGTCCTGCACATAGATCGACAGCACGACCGGAGCGGCGGTGACCTCGCCAATGGCGGCCGGCAGACCGGCGCGGAAGGTCACTTCGTAATGTTGGCCGTGCTCCAGGCCTTCGACGCAGATCTGCTTGTCCTTGGCCTCGACGCCCTTGGGCGGCTGGTTGTCGACGGTGACGAACTGGGCGTAGTCGACGCCGGTCTTGACCAGCTCCTCGGAAAACTGCGCGCAAATGCGCGGCGCGCTGGTGTCGGCGTCGATCGAGTGATCGATGACGCGGAAGCCCTTGCGGGCCTTGAGATCCTCATATTCGGCCTTGACCGCCGGCGAACTGACCAGCGCGAGGCTGGCTTCATAAGCCTGCAGGGCCGGACGGTAGAGATCGCGGCGGTCGAGGCCGTTGCCGAGCAGC
Source organism: Mesorhizobium sp. M0659 (assembly GCF_040320605.1). NCBI lineage: Bacteria > Pseudomonadati > Pseudomonadota > Alphaproteobacteria > Hyphomicrobiales > Phyllobacteriaceae > Mesorhizobium > Mesorhizobium sp. M0659. The sequence continues at coordinate 47,340 of NZ_JAMYPY010000030.1, read as the reverse complement.
GCCAGCACTTCGGCGCGGGTCTTGGTGGTGCGCAGCAACTTGTAGGCGTTGATGGCGGCGGAGGTGCCTTTGACCGGCAGATTGTAGGATTCGGAGGTGCCGCTGGCCGGCTGTATGGCAAGCGTTTCACGCGCCAGACCGAGCCAAAGCTGACCGTCGTCAGGCAGGACCGAGACCGCGGCCTCGTATTTGTTCATGGCCTGCCCATGGTCGCCGGTCAGTGCAGCCTGTTCGGCGGCGGCGCGGAGTGATTCCAGCCCGTCGGTCGGCTTGTCATAGGCCGGATCGGTCAGCTTGTTGCGGTATTGCTGGGCCTGGTCGGCCATCCAGTTGGGGAAGAAGGCGAGTTCCGGCGGGGCGCCGATATCGGGGTCGCCATCGACATTGACGACCTTGCCCGCGACCGCGCCGCTGAAGGGTTTCAACTGGTTATAGTCGGACTTTAGGAAGCACCATTTGGCCTTGTTGTTGTAAGTAAAGGCGCGGCAGGCGGGGTCGCCGAGGCATGTCGTCTTGCACTGATCGAGGCTGACATTCTGGTCCGATCTGAGATCGAAGCCGAAATAGTCGGAATTATTTGAGGTCACCACCCGGCGGGCTTCGGCCGCTTGCGCTACAGACCCCCAGGCGAAAATGAGAAGAATCAAGATCGACAGACCACGAGCCGCCGCGCGCATCGCCATAACACCCTCCAGACACTGCTACGTCCGCGGCATGTTCAAGCTTCAGTCAAGCTTGTCAACACGAGGACGGGCAGGTTTCCGCCCGCCAACGGTTCCCAAACCGGCCAATGACCGGTATGCCGATAGTTCATCCACGGGAAAGGGATCACGCTTTCTTGCGAAAACGCAGAAGGTGTGAATTCCAAGCCCTGCCTATTTCAGACAATTGGATTGTGGCCCCTTTACGAGCGCTTCAAAACTTCATTCCAATTTTAGTTTTGTAACCTAGGTTGTCCTGATGCCGGCGTATGAAGCGCAGATGTCGAAGGTAAGTGCGCCACGGCGCACGCTTTCGCGTGCGCTGATTGTGGCGTTGGCGTGCTCGACCGTGCTCGTTGCCGAATCGGGGTCGGCGGCCGCCTTCGAGCTCTTCGGCATCAAATTGTGGGGCTCTTCGAATGACGAGGACGCCGATATCGTCGACCCGCTGCGCTATGCGGTGACCATCGAAGCGCCCGATGCCGACAAGGACCTGGTCAAGAAGCTCGAAAACGCCTCGTCGCTGAAATCCGACGAAGACCGCCCGGTTTCCGGCTCGCTCGGCCTTTTGGCGAAGGCGCGTAGCGACCGCGAACAGCTGGTCGCCGCGCTTTATGCCGACGCCCGTTATGAAGGCGTCGTCACTATCACCATCCAGGGCAAGGCGCTCGACGATTTGCCGCCCGATGCCGAATTTACGGGTCCGCAGCCGATCCCGGTGGTGATCAGCATCTCGAGCGGGCCCAAATTCACGCTCGGCAATATTCGGCTGGAGGGCGATGCCGCCGGGCTGGCGAGCGCCGATTTCGGCCTGATAGCCGGCGGCGATGCCGGCTCGGGCGCCGTGCTCAAGGCCGAGGCGCTGATCGTGCGGGCGCTGAAGCAGGAGGGCCGGCCGCTGGCCCGGATCACCGACAGGCAGGTCGTGGCCGAGCACACCACCTCGACGCTCGACGTGACGCTGACGGTGGCCGCCGGGCCGGTTGCCGGTTATGGCGACACCACCGTCGATGGCACAGAGAAGGTCAATCGCGAGTTCACCGAATATATGACCGGGCTGAAACGCGGCCGGCAATATTCGCCCGACGAGATCGACGATGCCCGCGACCGGCTGCTGAGGCTCGAAGTGTTCAACAGCGTGACGCTGAAGGAAGCCGAAAGTCTCGACGCCGACGGCAACATTCCGATCGGCGTTCAGGTCAGCGAGCGCAAACCACGCTATTTCGGCGTTGGCGGCACTTTCTCCAACACCGAAGGGCTAGGCCTGGAAGGCTATTGGGGCCACCGAAATCTGTTCGGCCGGGCCGAAAAGCTGCGCATCGAGGGCAAGATCAGCGGCATCGGCAGCAACGATCTCAGCGAGCTCAACTACAATGCCGGCATCATGTTCGAGAAGCCGGGCGTGGTCGGGCCGGCCTCGAAATTCATCGCCAGCGTCAAGACCGTCCTCGAACATCCCGATGCCTACGACCATTTCTCGGTCAAGGGCAGCACCGGCCTGTCCTATGAGATCGACAAGAAGCAGACGGTTTCGGCTGAAATCGCGCTGGACTATTCCAGGATCACCGACGCCTTCGGCAAGCACAAATACCTGATCGCCAGCATTCCGCTGCAATATGTCTATGACAACAGGGACAACCGGCTCAATCCGACCAGCGGCTTCAGGGTTCTGGCCTATGCCGAACCGAGCTACGACATTCTGAGCGGCGCCGCCTTCCTCAAGCTCAGGGGCGAGGGGTCGGCCTATCAGTCGCTCGACACGGCCTCGAAATTCGTGCTTGCCGAACGCGTCGCGCTGGGTTCGATCGTCGGCACCGGCCTTCAGAACGTTCCAGCCGACAGGCGCTTCTATTCCGGCGGTGGCGGCTCGGTGCGGGGCTATGCCTATCAGGGCATCGGACCGAAGGACATCGACAATCAGCCGATCGGCGGGCTTTCCTTCTTCGAAACATCGGTCGAAATGCGCATTGCGCTGACCGACACGATCGGCATCGTGCCGTTCGTCGACGCCGGCACTGTCTCGACCACAGCGACGCCGGACTTTTCCGACGTGAAGGTCGGCGCGGGCGTTGGCCTGCGCTACATCACGCCGTTCGGGCCGCTGCGCATCGACGCCGCCGTGCCGCTCAACCGCGACCGTGGCGACCCGCGTTTCGGCATCTATGCCGGGATCGGACAGGCGTTCTGACGATGAAGATTTTGAAACGCATCCTTCGCCTGTTTTTCTACACGCTGCTGATCGTGGCGGCGGCGGGCATCGGCGCGCTGGTCGTGCTGACCAAGACCGAGCGCGGCCGCGAAAATCTCGCCGGCATCATCTCTGACATGGCCTCGTCAAGGGACAGCAAAGTCACGGTCAGCGGCATTAACGGTATCTGGTCCGGCGCGCTGACGGTCGACCATGTCGTGCTGGAAGACCGCGAGGGCGCCTGGCTGGTGGCCCGCAAGGTGGCCATCGACTGGTCGCCGCTGGCGCTGCTGTCGAAGAATTTCAGCGCCGACCGCATAGCGGCCGAACGGATAGAATTGGCACGGCTGCCTGTGGCGAGCACCGAGCCGAGCAAGAGCGGGTCGGGCGGCCTGCCGGTTTCGCTTGATATCAGAGCGATCGATTTGCCGGAGATCGCGCTCGGCCAGCAACTTGCCGGCAGCGGCATTGCCGAACTTGCGGCCAAGGGATCGGCCAAGGTCGATGCGTCGCCACTGGCGATCCAGACGGTGCTCAACGTTACCCGCCATGACGGCAAGCAAGGCAATGTCGACGCCAACATCCACTTCGCGCCGGATGAAAACAAGCTCGACCTCGATCTCAAGGCTTCCGAGCCGGCCGGCGGCATCATCGCCAACCTGCTCAAGCTACCCGGCGCGCCGCCGGTCAACATCGTCGTCTCGGGCACCGGGCCGCTGGCCAACTGGAGCGGCATCGGCACCTTCATGGTCGACGGTCAGATCGTTACCCAGCTCACCGGCCGGCACCAGCTCACCGACAAGGGCAACCGGATCGAGGCCAAGGGCGACGGTTCGTTCGAAGGCTTCCTGCCGGAACGGTTCAAGTCGCTGTTTGCCGGCAAGACCAGCTTCGACCTAGCCGGCACCGCGACCGCGGCCGGCGGCGTCGACATCGAGCGCGCTGCGATCGAGAGCGACGCAGTTCATGGTACCGCTGCCGGCATGGTCGACCCCAACGGCGCCAGCGACCTTTCGGTCGAACTCGTGGTCAAAGCCAAGCCGGTCACGGTCAATGCCGGTACCCAGGCGCAGCCGATCATGGTGGCCATCAACAATGTGACCGCGCGCGCCTTCGGTGACGGCAAGGCGCCGATGATTGACGCCAGCGCTTCGCTCGTCTCGGTGGTTGCGGGCGGTTCTCAGGTGAACAATCTCGATGCGCGGATCCATTCCGACGGTTTCGACATCGAGAACCGCAGCGGCCCGGTCAGCGTGTCGCTGGCGGCGGCCGGGCTGAAGACCGACGTCGCGACGCTGGCCCCGCTGGTCACCGGCAAGCTGACGGCCTCTCTTTCCGGCTCGATCAGCAAGGATGAGATCTCGCTCGATGAGGGTACGCTGCGCAGCGATGCGCTCAATGCCGGGCTGACGGCCAAGGTGGCGCTGGCCGACCTCGCCATGACGCTCAAGATGAATGCCGATGCGGTGTCGACGGCGCTGCCGCCGCAGATCAGTTCACTGCTTGGCGAACGGGTCAAATTCTCGGCGACCGCGACGCGCGATCCGCAGGGCTCTTTCGCCGCCAACTCGATCGAACTCACTTCCGGTTCGCTGAGCGCCAGCGGCACCGCCAGCGCGCAAGGCAGCGATATCCAGGCCGACATCAAGGGCAAGCTCGGCGACGTCTCGGTGCTGTCTTCGCTGGTCGGCGTGCCGATCGCCGGCGGGGTCGATTTCGCGCTGACGGCAAGCGGCGCGCGCAACGCACCGGATTTCTCGGTTTCGGCCGACAGTGCCAGCCTGACGGCCTCCGGCCGCACGGTCAAGGACATCAAGCTGACCGCATCGGGCAAGGCCGACATTGTGAGCCCGGCCGCAGATATCTCGCTGACCGGCGCGGTCGACGAACAGCCGCTCGCCATCAAGGCGGCGCTGGTGACGAGCGATGGCAAGCGCTCCATCAAGGGGCTCAGCGTAGCGCTGGGCGACAACAAGGTGTCGGGCGACCTCACGCTCGATGAAAAATTCCTGCCGCTGGGGACGCTGACGATCTCCGCCCCCGATATCGCGCCGCTGGCGTCGCTGGCCGGGCAGACGGCGGCCGGCGATATCGGCGGCACCGTGGTGTTCGCCAAAGACGGCGAGGCTCCCACTGTCACCATCAATGCAGCCAGCGTGTCGATCGCGCGCGGTGATGTGGCAGCCAAGGCAGTCACCGTCAGCGCACTGATCGCCAACTATCTCAACAGCCCTGCGATCTCCGGCACGATCAAGGCCGAGAGCGTGACCTCGGGAACGACCGTCGTCAGTGGCATCGGCGTCGACCTCAAGCGTGACGGCGACTGGACGAATTTCACCGGCGGCGCAACCATATCAGGCATTCCGGCGACAGCTGCCGGGCGGGCGAAGATTGCCGGGGGCGCGACCAGCGTCGAGATCGCGTCCGGCGAGGCGACGGTGCGCGGCATCAAGGTGGCGATCGCCGAGCCGTCGAGCCTGACCATTGCCGATGGCATAACCAACATTCAAAGGCTGGTAGTCGATCTCGGCGGCGGCTCGGTGACGCTGTCGGGCACGGCGGGCCAGACGCTCGATCTGGCGGCGACCTTCTCGGCGCTGCCGGCTGCGCTTGCCAATGGCTTTTCGCCCGGCCTCGATGCCGCGGGCACGCTCGACGGCACGGCGCAAATCACCGGGCCGTCAGCAAATCCCGACATTCGCTTTAATGCAAAACTGGCCGGCGCCGAGACCAGCCAGACCCGTCAGGCCGGGCTCGGACCGCTCGATGTCGATGCGGCCGGCAGCTATTCGACGGCCGGCGGCGTCGTGCTGGATCAGGCGACGCTGTCGGGCCAAAAAATCTCCGGCAAGGCCGCCGGCACCGTCAACCCGAACGGCGCCAGCGATTTCGCGCTCGACCTGACCGCTTCCGGTCCGAGCCTGCCGTTGACGCTGGGCAGCGCGGAAAGCCCGATCAAGCTCGAATTGCAGGCGCTGTCGGTGAAGGCGGCCGGGCAGGCTGCGCAAGCCAAGCTCGACATCTCGGCGGTACTGCCTTCGGTGGCGACGGATGACGCCAAGGTCGAGGGCATTGCGCTTGCGCTGCATTCCGATGCATTTGATATGAAAAGCCGAACCGGTCCGATCTCGGGCACGGTGACGGCGGACAAGATCGGTCTAGACAATCCGACCATCGCGCCGCTGATCGTCGGCAAAATCACCGCCAAGGTCGCGGGCAGCCTGGCGGCCGATGCGATTACCATCGACAGCGGCTCGGTGCAGGGCGATGCGCTGGGCAGTGCCTTCAATGGCCGTGTCGGCATTGCCGATGGAGCAATCGACCTCAACCTCGACGCCGACGTGCTGTCGGCGGCATTGCCGGCTGCGGCGCGCAGCGTGCTGGCAGAGCGCACGCAGCTCAGCGCCACGCTGAAGCGGGATGCCAATGGCAATGTCAGCGCCAATCCGGTCACGCTGGCGTCGGGCGCACTGACCGCGGACGGTCAGGCCAGCCTCGCCGACAACAAGCTTAGCGCAGATATCAAGGGTGCACTGGCCGACATCTCGCTGTTGTCGAAAGATGCCAAAGGCGCGATCAGCTTTGCACTCAACGCGCAGGGGCCCAGCCTGGCGCCGGACCTGTCGCTGACGGTCAACAGCGACCGCCTGCTGGTGGCGGAACGCGAAATCACCGGACTTAAGCTGATTGCGACCGGCAAGGCCGATGCCGCGAACCCGGCAGCCAATGTGCAACTGACCGGCAATGTCGCGGGGCAGGCACTGCAAGGCAGCGCGGTGCTGGCGACTGCCGACGGCAAGAGCGCCATCAACGGCCTGCTGCTGTCACTCGGCAAGAACAGGATTTCCGGCGACCTTGCGCTCGACGAGGCTTTCGTGCCGGTCGGCACCATCGCGCTCGACCTGCCCGATATCGGACCGCTGGCGGCGCTGGCGCTGGAAAAGGCCGAAGGCGATGTGCGCGGCACTATTGCATTCTCCAAGACCGCGGATGGCCCGAACGTCGCTGTCAAGGCTGCGACCGCTTCGATCACGCGCGGCGACCTGCAGGCGAAGACGGTGTCGATCGATGCGCTGGTCGCCAACTATCTCGCCGCGCCGGTCATCTCGGGCAAGATTCGCGCCGACAGCGTCATTTCCGGCGGCACCGCCATCAGCGGCATCGATGTCGATTTGAAGCGCGACGGCGACTGGACCGGGTTTTCCGGCGGCGCCACCGTCAAGGGCATTCCGGCGAGGGCTGCGGGCAGGGTAAAGGTGGCTGGCGGCACCACCACCATCGAACTCGCTTCCGGCCAGGCCACGGTGCAGGGCATCAAGGCGGCCATCGCCCAGGCCTCGACCGTCAGCATCGCCAACGGCACCACGACGCTGGACAAGCTGGTGCTCAATCTCGGTGGCGGCACGGCGACGGTGACCGGCAAGGTCGGGCAGGCACTCGACATCAGTGCCGCGCTGTCGAAGGTGCCGGCTTCGCTGGCCAACAGTTTTTCGCCGGGCCTCCAGGCCGCCGGTTCGATTTCGGGAACAGTCAAGGTAACCGGCGCGCCGGGCAATCCGACTGTCGCTTTCGATATCGATGCTGGTGGGGTGCAGACCTCGCAGACGCGCAGCGCCGGTCTTGGCGGCATGAATATCTCTTCGTCGGGAACATTCGCCGGCAAGAAGCTCACCTTCAACGCCGACATCAGCGACGGCGCCGGGCTTGGCCTCAAGGGCGGCGGTACGGTGACGACGGCCGGCACACCAGCGCTGGTGCTCGACTTCAACGGCAAGGTGCCATTTTCCTTCCTGGCCGCCAAGCTTGCGGCGCAAGGGCTGTCGCTCAGCGGCACCGCCAACGTCAATATCCAGGTGCGCGGCCCGGCGGCGTCGCCGGTGATCGGCGGCACGGTCAGCACGTCGGGCGCCCGCCTGGTCGACGCGCGCTCCGGCCTTGCCGTCAATGACATTGCCGCCGACATTTCGATCGGCAACGGCGTTGCCCGGGTCAACCGGCTAACCGGCACGCTGTCGACACGCGGCAGCCTGTCGGCCTCCGGCACACTCGGCATCAATCCGGCGCAAGGTTTCCCAGCCGATTTGTCTATCAAGCTGGTTGACGGCCGCTATACCGACGGCAGGGTGGTGACAGCCAATCTCGGCGGCGACCTGACCATCAAGGGGCCGCTCACCTCGGCGCCGGTGATTTCGGGCACCGTCAACCTGGCCAAGACCGTCATCACCGTTCCCGATAAGCTGCCGGGCTCGCTGGCAGCGCTCGGTGTCAAGCACAAGAACGCCCCCGCCAGCGTGCGGGCGCAGGACAAGGCCTTGCGACCGGCGGCGGCCAGCGGTGGTGGCGGCAGTGGGCTTGTCCTCGACGTCACGGTCAATGCGCCGAACCAGATCTTCATCCAGGGCAGGGGTGTCGATGCCGAGTTCGGCGGTTCGCTGAGGCTGACCGGCCCGGCGGCTTCGCCGCAGGCGGTCGGCACCTTCACCTTGCAGCGTGGGCGGCTGTCGATCCTCGGCAAGCGGCTGACCTTTACCGAAGGCACGGTCGGCTTTTCGGGGTCGCTGGTACCCTACCTCAACTTGACCGCGACATCGACCACGACCAGCGCCACCGTCACCATCGTCGTCTCGGGCGAAGCGACCAATCCGAAATTCGACTTCTCATCGGTGCCGGCGCTGCCCGAGGACGAGGTGCTGGCGCAGCTGATTTTCGGCCGCTCTATGTCGAACCTGTCGCCGCTGCAGATCGCGCAACTGGCCGAGGCCGCCGGCCAACTGGCCGGCGTCGGCGGCTCGACCTCGCTGCTCGAAAACCTGCGCAGTGCAATCGGCGTCGATGACCTGGATGTGACCACCGATGACCAGGGCGGCACCGCCGTGTCGGCGGGCAAGTACCTCAATGACCGCACCTATGTGACGATCCAGAAAGGCGACAGGCCAGGATCGGGCAAGGCGACGATCGACCTCAATGTCGGACGCGGCGTCAAGCTGCGCGGCGAGGCCAACGATGGCGGCGAGGCCAAGGGCGGCATATTCTACGAAAAGGAATATTGAGTTCCTGGCCCTTACCGCCACCGGAACTGGCGCTGTCTCAACCCGCCCAAATGTATCAATTACTCGCCTAAGCAGATTCCGGCGGAATCTGGGCGCGCTAGCACTTTTGCGCCAAGTCTGTCGTTATCACGCGAACCGCTCCCTTTTCAAAGTTGCACATTCCCTAACAGGTTCCGTAGCCATGCCGTCTTTGACATCACGGCAGGGATGCGGAATGTTAAAAGGCGGAAAGCCAACAATGGGAGTTAAGGTATGACAAATTACAAGAGTAATGGCGATCGCGTTCCCGATCACATCCTGGCCATGGCCGAAGAAGCCAAGGCAGGCAAAGTCGATCGCCGCGAGTTCCTCGCCATGGCGAGCGTGTTCGGCGCGTCGACTGCGATGGCCTACGGCATGCTCGGCGTAGCCGTGCCGACCCAAGCCAGGGCCGAAGAGGTGCAGGGCAAGAAGGGCGGCATCCTTAAAGTCGCGCAATGGGTCAAGGATCCCAAGGATCCGCGCAAGGCCGACTGGTCGGAAATCGCCAATGCCGAGCGTCAGGCGCTTGAGCCGCTGGTCAAGTACACCAGCGAATACACGTTCCGCCCGTACCTTCTGGAGAGCTGGGAGGTCAACGACGACGCCACCGAGTACACGTTGCATGTGCGCAAGGGTGTGACCTGGTCGAATGGCGATGCCTTCACCGCCGATGACGTCATCTTCAACCTCAAGCGCTGGGCCGACAAGAAGGCCGAGGGCAATTCCATGCCTGGCCGTCTCGGCACGCTGGTCAAGGACGACAAGCTCGACGAAAGCGCCGTGACCAAGGTTGACGACCACACCGTCAAGCTGAAGCTCGGCAAGGCTGACATCGCGCTCATTCCGAACATGTGCGACTATCCCGGCCTCATCGTGCACAAGAGCTTCGACGAGAAGGGCGGCGACTTCAAAGCCTGCCCGATCGGTACCGGCCCGTTCGAGCTCGTCTCCTACGATGTCGGCCAGAAGGTGGTCTACAAGCGCCGCGAGGACAACAAGTGGTGGGACGGCGAGGTGTTCCTCGACGGCATCGAATTCGTCGACTACGGCACCGATCCGGCAGCCATGGTCAGTGCCTTCGAGGCCGGCGAAGTCCATACCAATTTCGAGACCTCGGCCGACTATGTGTCAATCCTCGACGGACTGGACCTGGTCAAGTCCGAAATCGTCACCGCGTCGACCATCGTGTGCCGCACCAACATCAACAACAAGCCTTACGGCGACCAGAAGGTACGCAACGCGCTGCAACTCGCGGTCGACAACAATGTCGTCCTGCAGCTTGGCTACGGAAATGCCGGCACGGTGGCTGAAAACCACCATGTCTGCCAAATCCACCCGGAATATTACGAGCTGCCCAAAGTCGCTCGCGATCCGGCCAAGGCCAAGGCGCTGATGGCGGAAGCCGGCCAGGCCGACTTCGAGCATGAGCTGATCACGGTCGACGAAGACTGGCACAAGAATACCGGCGACGCCATCGCCGCGCAGATGCGCGACGCCGGCCTCAAGGTAAAGCGCACGGTGCTGCCGGGCTCGACGTTCTGGAACGACTGGACCAAGTACCCGCTGTCGATGACCAACTGGAACATGCGCCCGCTCGGCGTTCAGGTTCTGGCGATCGGCTATCGCACTGGCGAGGCGTGGAACGAGTCGGCCTATTCCAACCCCGAATGGGATGCCAAGCTCAATGCAGCATTGGCCGTTGCCGATGCGGCCAAGCGCAAGGAGATGATGAAGGACATCGAGCAGATCCTGCAGGATTCCGGCATCATGATCCAGCCATACTGGCGCAAGCTCTACAGCCACTCGGTCAAGGCGGTGCAGAATTACAAGATGCATCCGACCTTCGAGCGCGACTACGGCAAGGTCTGGCTCGACCAGGCGTGATCGGAACGTCAGGGAAGGGGCGCTTCGCTCCTTCCCGTCACGCCTTGCATGGTCCAGAACCGGAAGCCGCCGCAGCAAAAAGTTGCGGACTCTCCTGAAAGACCGTTCAATAAAACTGGGTTGATTGCATCCGAGTGCCTATTTGACGGCCAACTCTGCCGGCAACGGCAAAGCTGGTTTTTCGAACTGGCTCCAACCCCAACCAGACCGGCAGGGGACCGCCATGCTTTCTTTCGTAATCCGGCGTCTCGGCACCATGGCATTGACGATGCTGTGCCTGACGATGATCGTCTTCTTCCTGATCAACCTCGAGCCGAATTTGAAGAAGCTGGCGATCAGCCAGACCGAAATGCACACATCGGCCGAACAGCTCGAAAGTTGGCTGGTCAACCATGGCTACCGGCAGAACTTCTTCGTGCGCTACGGCCAATGGCTGGGCGTCGTCCCGAAGCAACCGGTGACCGATCCGGCGACCGGCAAGCCGACGCAGCGTTTCTCCTTCTGCAACGATCCGCTGGAGCCGAAATTCTCCGGCATCCTGGAAGGTGATTTCGGCTGCTCGACCAAGTTCAAAACCTCCGTTGCGTCAAAGCTCTTCCCCGCACTCGCCGCCACCGGTATCCTGATGCTCTGCGTGCTGTTGGTGATGGTGCCGATTTCGCTGCTGATCGGCATCCTGGCCGGCATGCGCGAGGGCTCGCGAACGGACCGAACGCTGTCCGTCGCATCGATCGCGTCGACGGCGACGCCCGAATATGTGTCCGGCGTCATCTTCACCGTCATCTTCGCCTCCTGGCTCGGCTGGCTGAACGGTTCGGCCGCCTCGGCAAGCCAGGGCATCACCTTCTACAATTTCACCCTGCCGGTGATGACGCTGGCGATCTACGGCATCGGCTACATCGCCCGCATGACACGCGCCTCGATGGTCGAGGTGATGACGCAGCAATATATCCGCACCGCCCGGCTGAAAGGGCTTTCCTTCGGCAGCGTCGTCGTCAAGCACGCGCTGCGCAATGCGCTGATTGCGCCCTTCACCGTCATCATGCTGCAATTTCCCTGGCTGCTTACCGGCGTCGTCATCGTCGAGGTGATGTTCCGCTACCAGGGCTTTGGCTACACGCTGGTCGAGGCCGCCGGCAACAACGACATCGATCTGCTGCTTGGCTGTTCACTGGTCTCGGTGTTCATCGTGCTGATCACGCAGCTCATCTCGGATGTCGGCTACGCGTTCCTCAATCCGCGTATCAGAGTTCAATAGGGGGCTGGGGCAGATGCAGGTCGAATATATCGGTGCCTTCAATGTCGTGCTCGGCGTGATTGGGCGTTTCTGGCCGGTCTGGTTAGGGCTTGCCCTGGTGATGGGGGTGAGCTTCACCTACAAGAAAAGGCTCGGCCTCTACGGCCAGTTGTTCGATAGCGGCGTCGGCATAGTCGGTGTCGGCATCTGCCTGTTCTGGCTGTTCACGGCAATCTTCGCGTCGACCGTCGCGCCCTTCGATCCGCTCGCCCAGGTCCCGATCATGAAGGATGCGCTGCCGGGCGCGCTCGAGCCGGTATCGAAACTCATCTACTATTTCGGCGGCGACAAGCTCGCCCGCGATGTCTTTTCGCGCATGGTCTATGGCAGCCAGATCGTGCTGATCATCGCACCGGCGGCGACCGGTTTCGCGCTGATGGTCGGCATCACGCTCGGTCTGCCCGCCGGTTACTATGGCGGCCGGATCGACACCGTGCTGTCGTTCCTGGCCAATCTGGTGCTGGCCTTCCCGGTGATCCTGCTGTTCTACCTGCTGGTGACGCCGGGCATCATGGATACGCCGATCCCCTACGCCATGGCCGGGTTGTTCTTCCTGTTCCCGATCATCTTCTTTTCCGTACTGTTCTGGACGCGCTACAAGAACCGGCCGGACCGCCTCTATATATTGCTCGGGCTGACGCTGATCATCGGCGGCTGGGTCTATGCCGGCCTGGTGTTCGATGCCGATCCGTTCAAGATCATCCACATCGACCCCAACCAGCTCAATATCTTCGTGGCGGTGGTGTTCGCCTCCAGCCCCGGCGTATTCCGCATCGTGCGCGGCCTGGTGATGGACATCAAGACGCGCGACTATGTGGCGGCGGCGCAGACGCGCGGTGAATCGCCCTGGTACATCATGCTGTGGGAGATCCTGCCCAATGCGCGCGGACCGCTGATCGTCGATGCCTGCCTGCGCATCGGCTACACCACGATCCTGCTCGGCACGCTCGGTTATTTCGGGCTGGGCCTGGCGCCGGAGAGCCCGGATTGGGGCACCGCGATCAAGGACGCCAGCCGCCTGCTGCGCTCGTTCATCCACCCGGCGCTGCCGCCGACAATCGCGCTGATGTCGTTCGTGCTGGGCTTGAACCTGCTTGCCGACTCGCTGCGCGAACAATCGATGAAAGACTGATCTGCGGGTTTCGGCCCCGCGAGCATGAAAATAGGATTGGAGCGACCCATGAATGAGGCAGTTCGAAATCCCGGCAACCCGACCCTTGGGCCAAGCGCTGCGCCGATCATCGAGATCGAGAACCTGTCGATCTCCTTCTTCACCCGCAAGGGCGAGATCCCTGCCGTCATGGACTTTTCCTGCACGGTGATGCCGGGCGAAGCCATGGGCATCGTCGGCGAGTCCGGCTGCGGCAAGTCGACCGTGTCGCTCGGCATCATGCGCGACCTCTCCAACATCGGAAAGATCGTCGGCGGCAAGATCAAGTTCCAGGGCAAGGACATGGGCGAGCTGTCCGACGAGGAGTTGCGCTCCATCCGCGGCAACAAGATCGCCATGATCTACCAGGAGCCGATGGCGAGCCTCAATCCGGCGATGAAGGTCGGCCAGCAATTGATGGAAGTGCCGCTGATCCACGACAAGGTGTCGAAGGAAGAGGCTTACAAAAGGGCGCTCGAAATGGTGCGCTCGGTGAGATTGCCCGATCCCGAACGGATGATGCGTTCCTATCCGCACCAGCTGTCCGGTGGCCAGCAGCAGCGCATCGTCATTGCCATGGCGCTGCTGTCGAAACCGGCGCTGCTTCTGCTCGACGAGCCGACGACGGCGCTCGACGTGACGGTGGAGGCCGGCATCGTCGAACTGGTCAAGGGGCTGGGCGAGAAGTTCGGCACGTCGATGATCTTCGTGTCGCACAATCTCGGCCTCATCCTCGAGACCTGCGACCGCATCACGGTGATGTATTCGGGCGAAGCGGTCGAGACCGGCAAGATCAAGGACGTCTTCGACCGGATGCGCCATCCCTATACGCAAGGGCTGTTCCGTTCGATCCCGCTGCCGGGGGCCGACAAGAATTCGCGGCCGCTGATCTCTATCCCCGGCCAGTTGCCGCTGCCGCATGAGCGGCCCAAGGGCTGCAATTTCGGGCCGCGCTGCCACCATTTCGTCGAGGGCGTCTGCAATGCCGCCGAAATCCCGATGATCGAGGTCGCCGGTCACGAAGGGCATTTCTCGCGCTGCGTGCGCTTCAACGAGATCGACTGGGAAGCGCTGCCGCCCGGCGCCAAGAAGGTCAATGAGAAGGTCGTGCCCGGCGCCCCGGTGCTCAAGATCGAGGATTTGAGAAAATACTACAAGGTCGGCGGCAGCGAAGTGTTCGGCTCCAGCGAAGGCCGCGTGGTCAAGGCCAATGAGACGATCTCGTTCATGGCGCGCGAATCCGAGACCGTCGCCATCGTCGGCGAGTCCGGCTGCGGAAAGTCGACACTGGCCAAGGTCCTGCTGGGGCTGGAGACGGCAAGTGCCGGCACAGTGACGCTGGGCAACAAGGAGATCCAGTCGACCGGCATCGAGAAGCGCAGCGTCGAAACGGTGTCGTCGATCCAGATGGTGTTCCAGAACCCGTTCGATACACTCAATCCCAGCCACTCCGTCGGTTCGCAGATCATCCGCACGCTGGAAAAATTCAAAGTCGGCAACAATGTCGCCGAGCGGCGCAAGCGCATGCTGGAGCTGCTCGACCTGGTGAAGCTGCCGCGGGCCTTCGAGACGCGCAAGCCGCGTCAGCTCTCAGGCGGCCAGAAGCAGCGCATCGGCGTGGCGCGTGCCTTTGCCGGCGATGCCAAGGTGGTGGTGGCCGACGAGCCGGTGTCGGCACTCGACGTCTCGGTGCAGGCGGCGGTGACCGAGCTGCTGATGGACATCCAGCGCAAGAACAAGACGACGATGCTGTTCATCAGCCACGATCTGTCCGTCGTGCGCTACATCGCCGACCGGGTCGTCGTCATGTATCTCGGCTACATCGTCGAGCAGGGCACGACCGACCAGATCTTCGCGCCACCCTATCACCCCTACACAGAGGCGCTGCTGTCGGCTATCCCGATCGCCGACACCAGCGTGGTCAAACGGCACATCGTGCTCGAAGGCGATATCCCGTCGGCGATGAACCCGCCGAGCGGCTGCCCGTTCCAGACGCGCTGCGGCTACAAGAGGCTGGTGCCGGACAATCTCTGCGAGACCAAGGTGCCGCCGGTGAAGCATCTCGGCGATGGCCATATGAGCCTGTGCTGGCTGTCGGACGATGTGCTGGCGACGATGGAGCCGGTGATCAAGTTCGACAGGGAACACGCAGCGCATGAGGGCGTGCCGGAAGACGCACCGGATGGGATCGGCCCCGGTTTCGCCGGCGAACCGCCGAAGCGCCCGCATGGCAAGAAGCCGAGCTGACCAGCCATAGAGGCAATGCCGCTCGTTGGCGCATTGCCGCAGCGTCGCCATAGCTCAAGGAACGACAGGCTACATTCGCTTGAATATTGCTGTCCATTGCTTTATGTGATGCGTGATGTTTGATGCGCGATAGGGAGCATATTGTGAGAACCACACTTGCAATCGATGACGATGTCCTACTTGCGGCCAAGGCCATGGCGCGACAGCAGGATCGCAGCGTTGGCGATGTCATTTCCGATCTGGCTCGCCGCTCACTGCGCAGGCCACCGACCGGCGGTGAACGCAACGGCATCCCCTTGCTTGCATCGCGGCCCGACGGCCCGATGGTCGATCTCGAAATGGTCAATGCGCTTCGCGACGAATTGCCGTGACCTTCCTGCTCGACGTCAATGTCTTGATTGCGTTGATCGATCCGGCTCACGTCGCGCATGAAGATGCCCATCGGTGGTTTCAATCCACCGGGCATTTATCATGGGCAACATGTCCCATTACCGAGAATGGCGTCATCAGGATTGTAAGCAACCCGAAATACCCCAATTCTCCGGGTTCGCCCGCCGTGGTGGCGCAGATTGTCGGCAAGCTGCATGCCCTTTCAGGACATCAGTTCTGGCCTGACGAGATCAGCCTTGTCGGTTCCAACGACATCGATGCAGCCAGGATCCTCACCCCGGCACAGGTAACGGATAGCTATCTGTTGGGACTCGCCAAGGCGCGTGACGGCCAATTGGCGACGTTTGACCGAAAGCTGTCGACGGCAGCGGTAAAGGGAGGGAGGTCGATCCTCCACCTGATCCCAAGCGAATGAATGGCTGAGTTCTGCTTCGATCGCAAACTGCGTGGCTGCAAGACCGCTTGGCAACGTCAGCTGCCGCATTGCTGCAGCTGTTCGGCATAGTCGCGGGCCATCTTTTCGGTCGCCCTGGCATAGCCCTGCACGCCGGCATCGCCACGGTTGCCGCGGCCGTAGGCGGTCCAGCCGAGATAGTAGGCGAGATAGAGATTGTAGGTGTCGTTGCGGGCGACGCCGAACGTGTCTGATGTCTTGGAATGATACCAGCCGACGAAATCGACGGCATCGGCAAACTTGGTCCGCCGTGCCGCCCAGCTGCCGGTTTCGCTCTGATATTGCGACCAGGTGCCGTCGAGCGCCTGCGAGAAACCGGTGGCCGACGAGACATGTTTCCACGGAATGAAGCCGAGCAGTTTGGTACGCGGCGGCCTGGCATTGCTCTTGAAACCGGATTCCTTGCGCACCGTCGCCATCAGCACGGGGACAGGGACGCCGTATTTCTGCGAGGCGCGCTCGGCGGCCGACTGCCAGTTGTCGAACCAGCCGTCGTTCTGGTCGAAGACGGCGCAGACATCGTTGATATGGTTGGGCGGCGTCGCGCAGGCCGGCAAAGCCAGCAGCACGCCAACCGCTACAATTTTACTCAAACTCGAACTACGCATTGGAAAACGAATAGGCCGAAATCATAAAGGGAATCTTGCGGCGTTTCTTAACGGCTTGCCGGCCTGGCTGCGCTCGGTGGGCCTGTATCATTATTCCGACCTTTCGCGTCGCCTTTATCTCCATCAGAATTCAAAAATGCCGCCTTGGCTAAAATCGCGCCCGCGAAGGGCGGATTTCTGACAGCGATATCCGGATGCCGGCGCTCTGATGCCAGGCATGAATGAACCAAGACGAAAGCGCGGCGCGGAGCGAACCAGCAACCGGGGGCCCGCCGCCATCCCGCAACTTCCACTGCGGCGGGTGACCAATCCCTATCCGCCGATGGCGATGCTCTCAGTCGACCAGGTCGAAGCGATCCACCAGGCGTCGATGCACATTCTGGAAAATTTCGGCATCGAGGTGATGTCTCAGCGGGCGCTGGCGCTGTTCGAGAAGGCGGGCGCAAAAGTCGACCATGCGACCGCGAATGTCCGCATCGACCGGGGCCTTGTCGCCGAGGCGCTGAAGACCACGCAGTCCAGCTATCGGCTGACGCCGCGCAACCCCGCCAACACCATTCATCTCGGCGGCAACACGATCAATTTCACCCTCGTCGCCGGGCCGCCCAATGTGCACGACATGGAGCGCGGCCGGCGCGCCGGAAACTTGCACGACTATGCCGATCTGACCCGGCTGGCGCAGCATTTCAACTGCATCCACTTGCTCGGCAACCAGGTCTGCGCGCCGGTGGAACTGCCGGCCAACACCAGGCACATGGATACCTATTTCACCAATCTGACGCTGACCGACAAATCGTTCCATGTCTCGGCGATCGGACGAGGCCGGGCGCTGGACGGCATCGAGATGATGGCAATCGCGCGCGGGCTGACGCTGGACGAGATGCGCGATGATCCCGGCATTACCACCATCATCTCGGTCAACTCGCCGCGGCGTTTCGACGAGATGATGGCCGAAGGGCTGATGACCATGGCTGAGTTCGGCCAGTCGGTGGCGGTGACGCCGTTCACGCTGATGGGCGCGATGAGCCCGGTGACGCTCGCCGGCGCCCTGGCGCAGCAGAATGCCGAGGCGCTGTTCGGCGTGGTGCTTACGCAACTGGTGCGCCCCGGCGCGCCAGTGATGTACGGCGCCTTCACCTCCAACGTCGACATGAAGTCGGGCGCGCCGGCCTTCGGCACGCCGGAGAACACCAAGGCCAATATCGCCTCGGGGCAATTGGCGCGGCGCTATTGTCTGCCCTACCGCACGACGCCGGGGTCGGCATCGAATGCGGCGGACGCGCAAGGCGCCTACGAGACGCTGATGGCGCTGTGGGGCGCTGTGCTCGGCCACGGCAACCTCGTCTATCATGCCGCCGGCTGGCAGGAGGGCGGGCTGACGGCATCGTTCGAAAAGCTCATCATCGATGTCGAGATGATCCAGCACATGATGGAGTTCCTGCGCCCGATCGTCGTCGACGAGGCGGAGCTTGCGGTCGAGGCGCTGGGCGCGGTGCCGACCGGCGGCCATTTCTTCGGCGAACCGCACACGCTGGAACGCTATGCCACCGCCTTCTACCAGCCGATACTGTCCAACTGGCAGAATTACGAGGCATGGCAGGAGGCCGGCGGCCTCGACACGACGGCGCGCGCGACCCGGCTGTGGAAGAAGGCGCTGGAAGACTATGTCGAGCCGGTGATGGACATCGCCGTGCGCGAGGCGCTGGAGGCGTATGTGGCCAGGCGCAAGGAAGCGATCGGGCAGGGCGACCCGTGACTTTAGCGTCGGCGCGCGGCACCCCCCTCTGCCCTGCCGGGCATCTCCCCCTCAAGGGGGGAGATTGGCTGTTGCGTCTTCCTTCGCCAATCACCAACGCTGAAAAGAAAGCGGCGATGCAGACGCTGCTGATCTCCCCCCTTGAGGGGGAGATGGCCGGCAGGCCAGAGGGGGGTCGCTTGGCGCTTCCTTTTCCGATTGATCCTACGTTCCCAACTCGTTGATAACAGAGCAAAACTCATGAAATCGCATGCAAAGGTCGTGGTCATTGGCGGTGGTGTCGTTGGCTGTTCGGTGCTGTTCCATCTGGCGCGTCATGGCTGGACCGATGTCGTGCTTTTGGAGCGCGACGAGCTGACCTCCGGCTCGACCTGGCATGCGGCCGGCGGCATGCACACGATCAATGGCGACCCCAACGTCGCCAAGCTGCAGAAATACACGATCTCGCTCTACAAGGAGATCGAGGAGCTGTCGGGACAGGCGACCGGCGTACATCTGACCGGCGGCGTGCTTCTGGCGGCAACCGAGGCGCGGCTCGACTGGCTGCGCGGCGTCGTCGCCAAGGGGCGTTACCTCGGCATCGACCTCGAAGAAATATCGGCCAATGAAGCGGCCGAGCTGATGCCGCTGCTCGACCCGAAACAATTCGTCGGCGCCGTCCGCAACAAGGAGGACGGCCATCTCGATCCCTCCGGCGTGACGCATGCCTATGCCAAGGCCGCGCGGAAACTGGGCGCCGAGGTCGAGCGCTTCACCAAGGTCGAGGACATTGTGCGCCGGCCCGACGGCATGTGGCGCGTCATCACCAACAAGGGCGAAGTGGTGGCCGAGCATGTCGTCAATGCCGGCGGGTTATGGGCGCGCGAGGTCGGCCGCATGGTCGGGCTGGAGCTGCCGGTGCTGGCGATGGAGCACATGTACCTGATCACCGAGGATATGCCCGAAGTCGCTGCGTGGAACGCCAAGACCGGCACCGAGATCATCCATGCCGTCGATTTCGATGGTGAGCTGTACCTGCGCCAGGAGCGCGGCGGCATGCTGATGGGCACGTATGAGAAGGCCAATAAGGTCTGGTCCGAATTCCAGACGCCGTGGAATTTCGGTCATGAATTGCTGGAGCCGGACATCGACCGTATCGCGCCGTCGCTCGAAGTTGGCTTCAGGCATTTCCCGGCCTTCGAGAGGACCGGCATCAAGCAGATCATCAACGGGCCCTTCACCTTCGCGCCGGACGGCAATCCGCTGGTCGGGCCGGTGCGTGGCCTTCCCGGCTTCTGGGTCGCCTGCGGCGTCATGGCGGGCTTTTCACAAGGCGGCGGCGTCGGCCTGGCGCTGTCCAACTGGATGATCGAGGGCGATCCAGGCGCCGACATCTGGGCCATGGATGTCGCGCGCTACGGCGACTGGGCGACGATGGCCTACACCAACGCCAAGGTGCGCGAGAATTATTCGCGCCGCTTCTCGATCCGCTTCCCCAATGAGGAACTGCCCGCCGGGCGGCAGCTCAAGACGACGTCGATCTACGATTTGCTGTCGGCCAAAGGCGCGCAATGGGGTGTGTCCTATGGGCTGGAAGTGCCGCTCTGGTATGCGCCCGCGGGCGTCAAGGACGAGTTCTCGTGGCGGCGGTCCAGCGATTTTTCCCATGTCGCCAATGAGGTAGCGACGGTTCGTGAGAGCGTCGGCATGGCGGAGATTTCGAACTTCGCCAAGTACAAGATGACGGGCGAGGGGGCGGCCGCCTGGCTCGATCGGATTTTTGCCTGCAAGCTGCCCAAGCCCGGCCGCATGACGCTGGCGCCGATGCTGAAGGATGACGGCAAACTGATCGGCGATTTCACGCTTGCCAATATCGGCGACGGCGAATGGTTCATCGCCGGCTCCGGCATTGCCGAGCAGTATCATATGCGGTGGTTCGAGGCGCATCTGCCTGCGGATAGCTCAGTGCGCATGGAGGCGCTGGGGCAGACACTGACCGGTCTGGCGATCGCCGGACCCAAGGCGAGGGAGGTGCTGGCGAAGGTCAGCCGCGCGGATGTCTCCAATGCCGGGTTCCCGTTCATGGCGGTCGCGAAAATGGACATCGGCACGGCGCCATGCCTGGTCGGCCGCGTCAGCTACACCGGCGATCTCGGTTACGAGATCTGGGTGGCGCCGGAATATCAGCGCGCTGCCTTCCGGGCATTGATGGCGGCAGGCGAGGAATTCGGCCTCGGCCTGTTCGGCTCGCGCGCGCTCAATGCGCTGCGGCTGGAGAAAAACTACGGCTCATGGGCGCGCGAATACCGGCCGATCTACGGGCCGCTGGAGGCCGGGCTCGACCGTTTCGTCGCCTATGGCAAGGATGCCGACTTCATCGGCAAAACCGGCGCTCTGGCCGAGCGCAAGCAGGGCGGCAAGCTCAGGCTGCGCACATTTATCCTCGATGCCGACGATGCCGATGTCATCGGCGACGAGCCGATCTGGTTCGATGGCGCGGTGCGCGGCTGGGTCACGTCAGGCGGCTATGCGCATCACTCGAAAAAATCCGTCGCCATCGGCTATGTGCCGAAGGAGATCGCCGATGAGAGCGACGGCTTCGAAATCGAACTTTTGGGCAAGCGCCACGCGGCGCGCGTTCAGGCGGCGCCGCTCTTTGACGCGAACTTCGAGCGAATGCGCGCCTGAAGCGCTTCGACTTCGCCAAGGCGCTTCAGATTTTTGTTTTGTGCAAGTCGTTTTTGTGCAAGTCGTTATCCCAAACCGCTGCGCACTTTTGGGCGACATGCATCAGGCGCGTCAGGTGCTGCGGCGGTTGTCGAGCGCGAAAGCGCCGGCGCCGGCAAACACCAGATAGAGGAAGATGAAGCAGAAGGAGATCGCCGCATCGCCGCCATTGTTGACCGGGAAGAAGTCGCGCGGATAGTGCGCCATGAAATAGGCGATGGCCATCTCGCCGGTCAGAAGGAACGCGACCGGGCGGGTCAACAGACCGAGCGCCAGCAGGATGCCACCGGCGAACTCCAGGATGCCTGCCGTCGCCGTCAGGCCGGTAAGAGCGTGAGGCTCGGCGCTGACCGGAAAATTGAACAGTTTCTGCGAACCATGCTCGATGAACTGCAGGGCTGTGATGATGCGCAGGACGCCGAGTGCCTGCGGCTGAAATCTGGCGAGACCGTCAAAAAGCTTCATCTAAACTCCATTTTTCCAACCCTGCGGCCCGGCCATAAATTATCACCCGGCGCTGGACCATTCACTTCGCGTGGACTGCCATCAACAATCGGTGATTGGAAATCACTTCCAGTCTGGACTCCGAAATTCGTTCTCGTTATGGTTGCATACAGCTCGTTTAAGTTGTACACCTGCATGTAGACACTCCAAACCAAACGGGTTCCTTAGCCATGAAAAAAGTCGCCATCAGCCTGTTCGCAATCCTCGCAAGCACCAGCTTCGCCATGGCCGCTGATGCCGGCTGCGATGCCTTCAAATGGCCGGTGACACGCGAGCAGGAACTGTTTCCGGCAGCGCCCGCCGCGCAGTCCGGTGCCTCTCTTGCTTTCGGCGAAGCCGCGGATATGGCGCTGGAGCCGGTCGATGCGGTCAGCTTCACCGTCTCACCGCAACGCGCGCCGGCAGCCGGCACGTTCGGCGCGACGGCAAACGTGGCCGTGCCAGCGGAAGGAGAGCTCCAGATCAGCCTGTCCGATGAGGCCTGGGTCGACGTCATTCAGGATGGCCAGGCCGTGAAATCAGCGGGTTTCAGCGGCGTGAAGACCTGCCCCGGCATCCGCAAGAGCGTGCGCTTCAAGCTGACGCCTGGCGCAGCCACGATCCAGCTCAGCGGCGCCAGGAAAGAGAACCTCAAGGTCGCGGTGCTGGCGCCGGAGTGACCGCGCCCGGACGCCTCTCATCGCACCGGCGGCGCGATGAGAGCAGTTCCGTGCAGGCGAGTACCGGAGGGGATCAGCGGCCGGGCGCGATCAGCGCGAAATAAGCGCCTTGCGGATCGGTGAACTGGGCAATCCATTGGCCGGTCTGAACCGGCATCGGACCCATGACAATTTTGCCGCCATTGTCGGTGACGCGTTTGGCGGCTGCGTCGATGGCGTCGACATTGAAGTAGAACAGCCAGACCGGCACCGGCAGCTGTTGCGGCTTGTTCATAATGCCGCCGCCGGATTCAGGGCCGGCCGAGAAGGTCTGATAGATGCCCATCTCGCCGACGTCCATGGTACCGGCATCGGTCCAGCCGAACTGGCTTGAGTAGAAATCGAAGGCCTTCTGGCGGTCGGCCGCATAAAGCTCGTGCCAGCCGACATGGCCCGGCGTCGTTGCCGGAAGGACGGGCTGGTCGGGACCATTGGGCTGCAGGAACATGAAGGCGGCGCCTTGCGGGTCGGCGACGACGGAGAAGCGGCCGACGCCGGGAATGTCGTCGGGTTCGCGGTGAACAGCCCCGCCGGCGGCTTTCAGTGCCTCGGTCGAGGCATCGGTATCGCTGGTGTGGATATAGCCGAACCAGGCCGGCTTCAGACCCGCCCTGGCCGCTTCCTCGGGCAGGGTCATCAGCCCGCCGACGCCACGCCCGGCGGAGTTCACCACGATATAGCGCGGCATGCCGGGCGCCTTGTCGAAGGGCTCGGCCCGCCAGCCGACCACGGTGGTGTAGAACGCTTGCGCCGCATCGAGGTCGCTGGTCATCAACTCGTACCAGAAGAAGGGCATTGGGGATCTCGGCATTCTCGGTCTCCTCACCTATGCATCGATCGTCGTCCGATCTATCAAAGGACGTTTTCAGCGACGCGAATCCGACAGCGAACCGGAGAAAATTCAACGGCTGCGTTGACACATCGTTCCGCACTTCGCCCCACCGGCGGCTTGCACTTGGGGCGGTTTTCGACTTTCCTTGGGGCAAACGAGGGGTAGTCGTTTCATGCGCCTTATGTCGCTCACGCCTGAGCTTGTGTCACTGTGTCATCGCGAAGAGGTCGATCCCGGACCCGACTGCAGTTGGACGCAGCTGAACGATGAGGATTACCGGACATTTGCCTTGCGGCTGTCTGAAGAAGCAGACGAGGGGCCTTTGTGGGTGTTCGCCTATGGCTCGCTGATCTGGAAGCCGGCTTTCGAATCCGTCGAACGCCAGCGCGCAACTGCGTTTGGCTGGCATCGCTCCTTCTGCCTCGACATGGTGCGCTGGCGCGGCAGCGTCGCGCAGCCGGGGCTGATGATGGCGCTCGAACGCGGCGGCCGATGCGACGGCGTCATCTACCGTCTGCCCGACGGCGACAAGCCGCAGCAGATCGAAAGACTGCTGCGGCGTGAGATCGACGATCATGAGAGTGTCAGCTCGGTCCGGTGGGTTCCCGTGCGCACGGAGCAGGGCCGGATAAGGGCGCTCGGCTTCTGGGTCGGGGTGACGGGCAGGGGAACCTCGCTCGGGCAGCCGCTGGACCTTGTGGCGCGGGTGTTGGCGCGGGCCTGCGGCCATGTCGGCTCGGGCGCGGAGTATCTCTACAACACCGTCAGCCACCTCGAGGAATTCGGCATCCGCGACCGCAATCTGTGGCTGCTGCAGCAACTGGTTGCCGAAGAGATCAGGTGGATCCATGGCGGCGCTACGAGCTCCGGCCTTTCGCCCGTGATGTAGGCCATAACATGATTCGAAAAACCATATTATGAGCTAATCTTTTCAGTAGCTTGGGTCGAAAATTGACCAATTGATAAAAAAATAAAACGTGCTAGCCTTCCCCAAAACGAAAACATGGGGAACTGACGATGCCAGAAGGCCAGTTCAAGGACGGCATTGCCGGCGGCCGGCTTGCCGCCGACCAGTACGCCGAGAATTTTTCCGATCTGCATCCGCCGCTCGATCACCACGAAGCGCTGGTCGAATCCGATCGCTGCTATTTCTGCTACGACGCGCCGTGCATGAATGCATGCCCGACCTCGATCGACATTCCGCTGTTCATCCGCCAGATATCGACCGGCAACCCGATCGGTTCGGCCAAGACGATTTTCGACCAGAACATACTGGGTGGCATGTGCGCCCGCGTCTGCCCTACCGAGACGCTGTGCGAAGAGGTCTGCGTGCGCGAGGTGGCGGAAGGCAAGCCGGTGCAGATCGGCCGCCTGCAGCGCTACGCCACCGATGTCGCCATGGCCGAGCACAAGCAGTTTTATTCGCGCGCTGAATCGACCGGCAAGTCGGTCGCCGTGGTCGGCGCCGGTCCGGCCGGCCTAGCCGCGGCGCACCGGCTCGCCCGCCATGGCCACGAGGTGACCATACTGGAAGCCCGCCCGAAGGCCGGCGGCCTCAACGAATACGGCATCGCCGCCTACAAGAGCATCGACAATTTCGCCCAGGCCGAGGTCGACTATGTCACGGGGATCGGCGGCATCGATATCCAGAACGGCAGGGCGCTCGGCCGCGACTACCAGCTGTCGGATCTGATCCGGAATTACGATGCGGTGTTTCTTGGCATGGGACTTGGCGGCGTCAACGCGCTGCGCGCAGATGGCGAGGAGGCCGATGGCGTCGTGAATGCGGTCGAGTTCATCGCCGAGCTACGCCAGGCCAGCGATCTCGCGAGCCTGCCGGTCGGCCGGCGCGTCGTCGTCATCGGCGGCGGCATGACGGCGATCGACGCCGCCGTGCAGTCGAAGCTGCTCGGCGCCGAGGAGGTGACGATCTGCTACCGGCGCGGCCAGGAACACATGAACGCTTCCGAGTTCGAGCAGGATCTGGCAGCCGCCAACGGCGTCACCATCCGCCACTGGCTGCAGCCGAAGCGGGTCATCGCCGAAGGTGGCAAAGTGTCGGGCATCGAACTCGAATACACCGCGATGAACGGCGACAGGCTTGTCGGCACCGGCGAGCGGCTGACGCTGGCCGCCGACCAGGTGTTCAAGGCGATCGGCCAGAGCTTTGTGCCGGCGGCACTCAACGGTAGTGGTGTATCGATCGAACTCGAAGCCGGCCGCATCAAGGTCGATGCGGAAGGGCGCACCTCGCTCGCCAATGTCTGGGCCGGTGGCGACTGCATTTTTGGCGGTGACGATTTGACGGTATCGGCCGTCGCGCAAGGCCGCGATGCGGCGGAGAGCATCAACCGGAGTCTGGCACAGGGATAGAGATCATGGCCTCAGTGGAATCAGGCATCGCCCGTCACTACGACGTCTCGGATCTTGAGCAGCACATTCTTGCCGTGCTCGCCGAGACCGGCGTGGAAATTGCCCATCTACGCGCTGGCGATCTCGAAGCGGTCGACGAGTTCCACATTGGCGGTATCGCCGCCACCAGGGAACTCATCGGCCAGATGGGTTTGAAGCCGGGGGCCAGGCTGCTCGACATTGGTTCCGGCGTGGGTGGTCCAGCCCGCTTCGCCGCCAACAATGCCGGCGCCGATGTCACCGGCATCGATCTGACGCAAAGCTATGTCGACATCGCGACCAGCCTGTCGAAGCGGGTGGGAATGGCCGACAAAGTCCGGTTCGTGCAGGGCAGCGCGCTGGACATGCCGTTCAGCAACAAAAGCTTTGATACGGCCATGATCCTGCATGTCGGCATGAATCTTCCCGACAAGAAAAAGCTGATGAGCGAGGCGGCGCGTGTGCTCAAGCCGGGCGGCGTCTTTGCCGTCTACGATGTGATGCGGCTCAAGGCAGGTGCGCTGACCTATCCGCTGCCATGGGCATCGGACGAGAGCATGTCCTTCGTTGCCACGCCCGACGACTATCGTTCGGCTGCCGCCGCCGCAGGGTTCTCTGTAACCGCCGAGCGCCCTCGTGGCGCCTTCGCCATCGAATTTTTCGATACGATACGGTCGCGCATGGCTGCGGCGCAGGCGGAAGGAAAAAAGCCGCCGCCTGGCGTTAATCTTATCATGGGCGAGAACGCCGGCACGAAGATCGCCAATCTCACCCCCGCGCTTAAAGGCGGCATTCTCGCACCCGTGGAAATGCTCCTTCGTCTCGGTTGAAAGGGACCTGTCATGGCAGACATCCGCAACAATTTCGTCGGCATCAAATCGCCCAATCCGTTCTGGCTGGCCTCGGCGCCGCCGACCGACAAGGCCTACAACGTCATCCGCGCCTTCAAAGCCGGTTGGGGCGGTGTCGTCTGGAAGACGCTTGGCGAAGAAGGCCCGCCGGTGGTCAACGTCAACGGCCCGCGTTATGGCGCGATTTGGGGGGCGGACCGGCGCCTGCTCGGCCTCAACAATATCGAGCTGATCACCGACCGCGATTTGCAGGTCAATCTGCGCGAGATCAAGCAGGTCAAGAAGGACTGGCCCGACCGCGCCATCGTCGTCTCGCTGATGGTGCCATGCGTCGAGGAAAGCTGGAAGGCGATCCTGCCGGTGGTCGAGGAGACCGAAGCCGACGGCATCGAGCTCAATTTCGGCTGCCCGCACGGGATGTCGGAACGCGGCATGGGCGCGGCTGTCGGCCAGGTGCCGGAATACATCGAAATGGTGGTGCGCTGGTGCAAGGCCAACACCCGCATGCCTGTCATCACCAAGCTGACGCCGAATATCACCGATGTGCGCAAGCCGGCGCGCGCCGCACTCTCCGGCGGAACCGACGCGGTGTCGCTGATCAACACCATCAACTCGATCACCGGCGTCGACCTCGATAGCTTCGCCCCGCAGCCGACCATCGACGGCAAGGGCTCGCATGGCGGCTATTGCGGCCCGGCGGTGAAGCCGATCGCCATGAACATGGTGGCCGAGATCGCCCGCGATCCGGAAACGCGCGGCCTGCCGATCTCCGGCATTGGCGGCATCACCACCTGGCGCGATGCGGCTGAATTCATGGCGCTCGGCGCCGGCAATGTGCAGGTGTGCACGGCGGCGATGACATACGGCTTCAAGATCGTGCAGGAGATGATCGCCGGTCTCGAAAACTGGATGGACGAGAAAGGCCACGCCTCGCTCAACGACATTGTCGGCCGCGCCACGCCCAACGTCACCGACTGGCAGTATCTCAACCTCAATTACATCGCCAAGGCGCATATCGACCAGGACGCCTGCATCAAATGCGGCCGCTGCCACATCGCCTGCGAGGACACTTCGCACCAGGCGATCACCAACATGGTCGACGGCGTCAGGCATTTCGAGGTGATCGAGGCCGAATGCGTCGGCTGCAATCTGTGCGTCAATGTCTGCCCGGTCGAGAACTGCATCACCATGGAGCCGCTGGCCGCCGGCGTGATGGACCAGCGCACCGGCAAGCCGGTGTCGCCGGTCTATGCCAACTGGACGACACACCCGAACAACCCGATGGCCAAGATGGCTGCGGAGTAGACTTGGGTTCCTCGCCCCGATCGACGTCTACGTTGTGCACTCATCTTCTGTGACTGGTCGGCGTGAGGGCTTGGTTGCCACGTGGTTCCCCCAATCCGTCGCTGCTTCGCAGCGCCGCCTTTCCTCCCTCCGGAGGGAAAGGAAGGGAGCTTTACTGGACGAACGTTGGACGGCAAAAAACTTGGCGCCGTTCCTCTCCCCCGTCGATCGGGGGAGAGGTGGCTCGGCGAAGCCGAGACGGAGTGGGGGTCGATCAGCGCAATATAAGACAATGCATGCGCCAAGCCGCCATACACGCTATCGCCACAGACCAGCCGCCCGGAAATGTGTGCAGGCCGCAGAGCGGGATGCCCAAGTTCTGTGAAGCCATTGCTATATGTGAATTTCCGCATTTTCCTATTGCAGATAAAATTTATCTAGGATAAAATATATCCATGAATAGGAGCGCAACATCGTGAAGCTGGGCGAGGGTGTAGAAGCGGCCATCCATTGCGCGGCCACACTGGCCAGCGTGGAGGGCAACAGCACGATGCCGGGTGCTGCTTTGGCAGAGTCCTTCGGCCTGTCGCCGAGCTATCTGCTGAAACATCTGAACCAGCTGACGGCTGCGCGCATCCTGGAATCGGTGCCGGGACCGGCGGGCGGCTACCGGCTGGCGCGTCCGGCCGAGCGCATCACGCTGCTCGATATCGTGCTTGCGGTCGAGGGTCGCGAGCCGGCCTTCCGCTGCGGCGAGATCCGCCAGCGCGGCCCGGTCAAGATCGATGCTTCGGCCTATGTGAAGCCGTGCGGCATCAATGCCGCGATGCTGAAGGCCGAGCGCGCCTATCGCGCGGCCCTCGCGGAAACCCGGTTGTCCGACATCGTGGCTGATTACAAGGCCGAAGGCGATCCGCGATCGTTTGCCGCCAGCTGTGCCTTTGTCGCGCGCCATCAGCGGCCGCAGAAACCCGCTTCGACCAAACAGATTTAATCCCCCGCCAAACAGATGTGAAAGGAAAGACGATGAAACAGAGACTGCAATTCTTCGCCAAGGCGCCTGAGATCATGAAAGCCGTGTCGGCGCTCAACAAGGCGGTCGACGAATGCGGGCTTGAAGTGAGCCTGCTGCATTTGATCAAGCTCCGCGCCTCGCAGATCAATGGCTGCTCCTACTGCGTCGAGATGCATAGCCGCGAGGCGAGGCGCGATGGCGAAACCGAGACACGGCTCTATCTGGTTTCGGCCTGGCAGGAATCGCCGCTGTTTTCCGAGCGCGAACGCGCGGCGCTTGCCTGGACCGAGGCAACGACCCTGATCGCCAACAATGGCGTTTCGGACGAACTCTATGCCCGCACGCTAGAGCACTTCTCGGAAGAGGAACTGGTCAAGCTGTCGGTCGCGATCGGCATGATCAACACCTGGAACCGGCTCTGCATCCCGTTCCACGCCATTCACCCGATGCCGGCTGCCAAAGCAGCCTGACCGTCCGGTTAGTCATGGAGCGCCGTGGAAAGGGCGGCGCTCCACCTGTTTCATGCTTAAGTACGGGGAAGATTTCATGCCTGTCGATTTGCCTTCGACCCTGTTGTTTCTCGGCCGCCTGTTGCTTGGCGGCGCCTTCGTTGTCGCGGGACTGCGCAATGTTCAAAACGAGGCGTTCCTGACCGGGCTGATGGCCGCGCGCGGCGTGCCGCAGGCGAGATTGGCGTTGTGGGCCGGCATCGTCCTGCAGACCATTGCCGGCGCGCTGGTGATGGCCGGCCTGTGGACCGCGATCGCCAGTGCTGTGCTGGTGCTGTTTCTCATTGTCGCGACGCCGATGTTCCACAATTTCTGGGACCATCAGGGCCCGGACCGGGCCTCGCGCATCAACGGCTTTGTCGGCAATGTCGCGCTCGCCGGCGGATTCCTGACGCTGATCGCGCAGTCGCTCTAGTCGGCAATGGCGCTGCCACCATGGCGTCGCCATTTATCATTGTCTTCGATACTTAGAGTTAA
Organism: Mesorhizobium sp. M0659; assembly: GCF_040320605.1. NCBI lineage: Bacteria > Pseudomonadati > Pseudomonadota > Alphaproteobacteria > Hyphomicrobiales > Phyllobacteriaceae > Mesorhizobium > Mesorhizobium sp. M0659. The sequence continues at coordinate 17,327 of NZ_JAMYPY010000030.1, read as the reverse complement.
GACCGTTACGGTATTGATCCTTGATGCGACGTGTGGGGCAATCAATGTACATTCTTAAAGGTAAAAGACGCGTTGCGCTGAGATGGTTGCTTGTGGTGGGGCTCCTGACGGTGGCCTTGGTAGCTGCCCTAAATTATGTCCATGCAATTAGCGCCAGAAATTCGTACGCTCTGCTAAGTATTTATTTCACAGCAAGCATCTTGAGTGTATTGTATTTTCTACACGAATCTGAAGAGAAAAGCGCTCTTTCGTCACTTGGTTTGACAAGCTCACCAACTCGATTCACGCTCGTCTTCTATCTCGTATATGCGTCAATCATATTGTACCCCTTTGTGGAAAAGCGGTTTCAGCCTGAATTTATCGGGCATTTCAGTTTTCTAGTGATTTTTCTAGCGGCAATGTCCCCAGATGTCCTCCTTTTTCTGAGGACAAAACTCGGCTCCGGAAATGCCATCTACCAGAGGGCAAATTCAGTTGGCGTTTTGATTTTGGTAATTTTCATCGTTGTGTCCGTTGGTGTCGGCGTGGTGGCGAGCCAGTAGTTTGGTGGCCGCAGTGGCGGCGGGAAGCCATTGCAACACCATTTGCTACGCCGCGTAGCGCAGGCCGCCGTCGCAGGTCAGCACCTGGCCGGTCATGAAGCCGTTGGAGACGAGGAACGCGATTGCGCCGGCGACGTCTTCGGCCTGGCCGATCCTGCCCACCGGGGTTTTGCCGGCATATTCGCTGAACACCGCCTGCCGCTGGTCTTCGGCCAGAAAATCCCACCATGGCGTGTCGATGACGCCGGGCGCCACGACGTTGACGCGCAGAGGCTTCAGTTCGACCGCCAGGATCGGCACCACCGTCAACAGCATGCCGTTGACGGCGGCGATGCCGGCCACGCCGGGCACCGACAATTGTGCCGACACCGCCGAGATGAAAGTGACCGATCCCGATCTGTTGAGCGTCGGCAAGGCTGCCTGCAAACAGGACAGCTGCGGCCGGACTTTCTCGTCGACGCCGCCGGCGATGTCTGAGAGGTCGAGGGTTTCGAACCGCCCAAGTGCCTTGCCGCCGCTGGCAGCCAGCACGAGGTGATCGAACGGTCCGAGTTCCCCAAAGAACTGGCGGACTTCGTCCGGCTTCGAAGCATCGAAGGCAGCTTTCTCGGCGGCGCCGCCGAGGCTCTTCCAAGCGCTGGTGAGCTTGTCCTGGTTTCGTCCGGTGATGGTCACCTTCATGCCCGGGCCAAGCAGTTTTCGCGCCGTTGCCAGGCCGATGCCGGATGAGCCGCCGATGACGACCGTGTGTTCGATCTTGCCGGTCATGAATGCTGTTCCTTCGATTTTGGGGAAGCCTGGCCGACGAAGTCGAGGCTCAGGGTTCGCAATTGCTGTCTGGCCTTGGCGTCATAGGCTTGTGCTTCGGCGCGGGATTCCTTTTGGCCGTCGAAATAGAGGCCACTGCGGCCCTCCAAGGCGGGCGATGTCGCGAGGTTGAGAATGGCGTCGGCGCCGGTCTCGACCGAGTTCCATGGCGTCACGCCGGCCTGGCGGACCATGGTGGTGTTCATGTAGCTCGCCGGATGCAGAGCGTTGATGGTGACGCCGCTGCCTTTCAACTCTCCGGCCAGGTCGATGGTGAACAGGATCTGCGCCAGCTTGCTCTGGCAATAGGCGCGCACGCCGTCATAGGAACGTGTCAGCATGACATCGCCGAAATCGATCGCCTGCTGGCCGGCCGAAGCGACGTTGATGATGCGCGCCGGCGAACTCGCCTTGAGCAGCGGCAGCAGTTCCGAGGTCAGCAGGAAACCGGCGAGATAGTTGACCGCAAAGCGCAGTTCGAAGCCGTCGGCGCTGAGCTGTCGCTTGGCGCCGGCCGTGCCGATGCCGGCATTGTTGATGAGGACGTCGAGCCGGTCGGTTTTTGCGCGTACGGCCTCGGCGAGGCGGCGGACCTCGGCTAGCGAGGCGAGGTCCGCGGCGAGGAACTCGGCTTTGCCGCCGGCGGATTCGATTTCTGCGACGGTTGCCTTGCCGCGAGCCGCGTCACGGCCATGCACCAGCACGCGCGCGCCGCCGTCGCCCAGCCTTTGCGCGACGGCGCGGCCGACGCCGTCGGTCGAGCCGGTGATGAGGATTGTCTTGTCTTTCAGGTCCATGTCGGGAGCCTCCATATTCGCTCTGGATGCCAAGATGGTGCGCTTTGCGCTCGCCAAACAGTTCAAACTTTATCCTGGTATCGATACTGCTATACTGCGCCCTCATGGATGCTTCCGCACCATCGCCCGAAGACAGCCGCCGGCGCGAGCTTGGCGCCTTCCTGCGTTCGCGCCGCGAACGGCTTTCGCCGTCAGCCACCGGCATTGCGGCCGGCGCGAGGCGGCGTACGCCCGGTCTGCGCCGCGAGGAAGTGGCGATGATCGCCGGCGTCGGCACGACCTGGTACACCTGGCTGGAACAGGGCAGGGATGTGCGGCCTTCGGTGGAGGTACTGACGGCGCTTTGCGAGGCCTTGCGCCTCGATGCCGCCGAGAAGCGGCATTTGTTCACGCTGGCCGGCCGCCAGCAGCCCGAGCGGCGGCGCATTACCCCGGTCAAGGTCGAAGGTCCCCTGCTGCACATGCTGCAGAGTCTCGTCCTGCAACCGGCCTATATTGTCGGGCCGCGCTGGGATGTGCTGGCCTGGAACGCCGGGGCGGTTGCCATTTTCGGCGATTACGGCTTGTTGGAGGGCGACGCCCGTAACATCCTCCATGGCGTGTTCACCGATCCGCACCGGCGCCATTTGCTGGTCGACTGGGAACAGCTGGCGCGCGCCACCCTTGCGGCGTTTCGCGCCGAGAGCGCGAAATACACCGGCGACCCGGATTTCGAGCGGCTGATCGCGCTTATGATGCGGTCGAGCCCGGAGTTCCGGGAGTGGTGGCCGCAGCGAGATGTGGTGCATCGTCTCTCCGGCAAGAAGTATCTGCGCCATCCGATCGCCGGCGCGATGGCGTTCGAGCATATGAGCCTGTCGATCGATGACGGCTCGGACATGAAGCTGATCGTCTACACGCCGCTGGCCGAGCAGAATTCGGTCGCCAAGCTGCAGGCATTGGTGGACGCGCTGCCTGTCGAACGGCGCAGTGCCTAGTTGACGTTGTGAATGCAAGTTCCTACCTCTCCGAGACAATTTCCGGGGAGGCACATAGATGATCTTTTTAAGTCATAATCACGCGGACAAGCCCGTTATTGAACCGGTTGCACTTCGGCTCCGCGAAATTTTTGGGCAGGACAAGGTTTTTTACGACAGCTGGTCAATACAGCCAGGCGATGGCATCATTGATAAAATGAACGAAGGCCTGACTTCGCCAAAGTTTGTTTTTTTCTTTGTTTCTGGAAAAAGTCTTCAGAGCAACATGGTCAAGCTCGAATGGCAGAACGCATTATATAAAGCCACGAAGGGCGAGTGCAAAATCATTCCCGTTCGTGTGGATGGCTCCACGATGCCGCCTGTACTTCTTCAGAACGTCTACATCGATATGTTCGCCAATGGGATTGAAGCAGCGATTGTTCAGATCGTGAATGTCATCCAAGGAAATAATACGTTCACCCCGCAGCATATGGGATTCTCCAATCTCACCTATAGCTTTTCAGGTAATCCGTCTGTTGCCGTGGACATCGTAATTTCGGCTTCTCACCTCATGGAGCCGAATCCCTCATTTCTTGTTTTGATAGACAACGAAGAGGGTGAAATCATAATCGAGATGAACGGTGGAGTGCCGCATCGGGGTGGGTTCAACAAAGGCATCACCCTGGACAACGGCATAGTGGTGAATGGCTTTGCTATTGCTCCACTCGGCGGAGCCATCACACCTAAAATGCCGACGAAGCTAAAGATCACACCGCAACAGGGCAAGCTCGTAGCGTTTAGGGGAGTTCTTCATCAGGCATCTTATGACGAATGGAAAGCAATACCTCCAAGGAACTGAGCATCACGCAACTGAGCACCGCGGCAGTTATCAGGGCTTCGGCTTCAGCCCATCGATAAACAGCTGTTCGAGAAAGCGCGCCGCATCCTCGAAGCGGCCGTCGCCGCCGCGGTCGGCGCCGAGCACGGCGCGGACCTGGACGTCGAAATCGGCGTAATGCTGGGTCGTCGCCCAGATCGAAAAGATCAGGTGCCAGGGATCGGTGCGGGCGATTTTTCCTGCGCGCATCCAGCCCTTGATGACGTTGGCCTTCTCGTCGACCAGCGTTTTCAGCTCACCCGCCAGCAGCGGCATGATGCGCGGCGCGCCTTGCAGGATCTCGTTGGCGAACAGCCGGCTCTCCCTGGGAAAATCACGCGCCATTTCGAGCTTGCGCCGGATGTAGCTCCTGAGCTCGGTCAGGGGGTCGCCGATGTCGTCGAGTTCACGTAGCGGCGCCAGCCAGGTCGCCAGCAGCCGCTCCATCAGCGTTTCGTGGATGTCTTCCTTGCGGCGGAAATAATAGAGCAGGTTCGGCTTCGACATCCCCGCGGCCTCGGCGATCTGGTCGATGGTCGAGCCGCGAAAGCCGTTGGTGGAGAAGACTTCGAGCGCTGCTTCCAGGATCAGTTCGCGCTTTTCCTGCTGGATGCGGGTGCGGCGAGGGGCTGAGCCTTCCATGGCGCCGCTCACCCCTGCAAGCCTTGGCCGAGCGGGTCATCTGGACCAATTCTCTGGACCAGTTTTTCTCTTACCCGTGGAGCGCACTTCGCAGGCCGCATTTCCGCTAGTAATCCCTTGACCGCCGACAGGGCGGTGCTAACGTTTGTCCAATCGGTCAAAAATTTGCGTAGCATGAAAACGCAGCAAAGACCAAGCTTTGGAAAGACCAAGCGTTAGCCGCACCGAAACAGGTTACAAGGGGAAGTCTTGGTCATGTCCAACCGGCTGAAAGTCACGCCGAACGATCTCAGCGCATTCTGGATGCCGTTCACGGCAAACCGGCAGTTCAAACAGGCGCCGCGCATGTTCGTGTCCGCCAAGGACATGCACTACACCACCAGCGACGGCCGCAAGGTGCTCGACGGCACCGCGGGCCTCTGGTGCGTCAATGCCGGCCATTGCCGTCCCAAGATCACCGAGGCGATCCAGCATCAGGCCGCCGAACTCGACTATGCGCCGGCCTTCCAGATGGGTCACCCGATCGTGTTCGAACTGGCCAACCGCCTGGTCGACCTCGCGCCCAAGGGCATGGACCATGTCTTCTTCACCAATTCCGGTTCGGAATCGGTGGAAACCGCGCTGAAGATGGCGATCGCCTATCACCGTGTGAAGGGCGAGGGCGCGCGCACCCGCCTGATCGGCCGGGAACGCGGCTATCACGGCGTCAATTTCGGCGGCATTTCGGTCGGCGGCATCGTCACCAACCGCAAGATGTTCGGCACGCTGCTCGGCGGCGTCGACCACATGCCGCACACGCATCTGCCGGAAAAGAACGCCTTCTCCAAGGGCGTGCCGGAATATGGCGCCGAACTCGCCAACGAGCTGGAGCGCATCGTTGCCCTGCATGACGCCTCGACCATCGCCGCCGTCATCGTCGAACCGGTCGCCGGCTCCACCGGCGTCATCCTGCCGCCGAAGGGCTATCTGCAGAAGCTGCGCGAGATCTGCACCAAGCACGGCATTTTGCTGATCTTCGACGAGGTCATCACCGGTTTCGGCCGTCTCGGCGCGCCGTTCGCAGCGGATTATTTCGGCGTCACGCCCGACATCATGACCACCGCCAAGGGCGTCTCCAACGGCGTCATCCCGATGGGCGCGGTGTTCGTGAAGAAGGAAATCCACGACGCCTTCATGACCGGCCCCGAGCACATGATCGAGTTCTTCCACGGCTACACCTATTCGGGCAATCCGATTGCGTGCGCCGCGGCACTCGGCACGCTCGACACCTACAAGGAAGAGGGCCTGCTCACCCGCGGCGAGGAACTGGCGCCGTACTGGGAAGATGCGCTGCATTCGCTGAAGGGCGAGCCGCATGTCATCGACATCAGGAATATCGGCCTGATCGGCGCGATCGAACTGGCGCCGATCGCAGGCAGCCCGACCAAGCGGGCCTTCTCGGCCTTCGTAAAGGCGTTCGAGCGCGGCGCGCTGATCCGCACCACCGGCGACATCATCGCGCTGTCGCCGCCACTGATCATCACCAAGGGCCAGATCAACGAATTGATCGACCATGTCAGAGAAGTGCTGAGGGCGATCGATTGACAAACCGGGCGCGGATAGCCCTCCCCCTCGAGGGGAGGGTGGCCGCGAAGCGGTCGGGTGGGGTCGGTGCGACCGGACGCCGACCTGCTCTTTTGTTCCAAGGCCGCTCCTGATGCCCCGTACCCGCGTGAGCTTCGAAATGCGCCAGAAGGCGCGAGCGCTTCGAGTTCACGCGACCAAGGGAGAATCGCTGCTGTGGTATGAACTGCGGGACCTGAAATCAGCCGGCATCAAGTTTCGCCGTCAGTGCCCGATTGGGCCGTACATCGTGGATTTTGCCTGCTTGGCGGTGAAGCTGATCGTTGAGGTCGATGGCGACATGCACGAACACGACAGGGGTAGGCGGCACGATGCCGTTCGCGATGCTTATCTGCGATCGCTCGGATTTGAAGTCTTCCGTGTTGACGAGCCCGATGTCATAAACAGCGCTTGGCACGTCGCGCAGGTGGTCAAAGAGAAGGTCGCGCGCGTCGCGGGCGACCCCACCCGACCGCTTCGCGGCCACCCTCCCCTCGAGGGGGAGGGGGACGCCGCCGCCCCGCAACCGATGAGGTTTTAGAGCATGGCCGCCCCAGGCGAGAATCTGCGAATCAATTCAGACCGTTTGTGGGATTCCATCATGGAGATGGCGAAGATCGGCCCCGGTATTGCCGGCGGCAACAATCGCCAGACCGTGACCGACGAGGACGGCGAGGGACGGCATCTGTTCAAGCGCTGGTGCGAGGCGGCCGGGCTCGAAATGGGGCTCGACGAAATGGGCACCATGTTTGCCCGCCGGGAAGGCGCTGATCCCAGCCTGCCGCCGGTTTATGTCGGCAGCCACCTCGACACGCAGCCGACCGGCGGCAAATATGACGGCGTGCTCGGCGTGCTCGGCGGGCTGGAGATCATCCGCTCGCTTAACGATCTCGGCATCCAGACCAGGCATCCGATCGTCGTTACCAACTGGACCAATGAGGAAGGCTCGCGCTTTGCCCCGGCGATGATGGCGTCCGGCGTGTTCGCCGGTGTGCTCGATCAGGCGGACGTGTATCAGCACACTGATAAACAGGGCAGGAAATTTGGCGAGGAGCTGGAGCGCATCGGCTGGAAAGGCACCGAGAAGGTCGGCGGTCGCAAGATCCACGCCTTCTTCGAACTGCATATTGAGCAGGGGCCGATCCTCGAGGACGAAGGCATCGACATTGGCGTCGTCACCCACGGCCAGGGCCTGAAATGGCTGCAGGTAACGCTGACCGGCAAGGAGGCGCATACCGGCTCGACCCCGATGCCCAAGCGCCGTAATGCCGGTCTAGGCATGGCGCGCGTGGTCGAACTGGTGCACGAGATCGCCATGGACTACCAGCCCGACGCCGTCGGCGCGGTCGGCCACATGGAGGTGTTTCCGAACTCGCGCAACATCATCGCCGGGCGCACCGTCTTCACCATCGACATCCGTTCGCCCGAGAAGGAAGTGCTGGACGCGATGGATGGGCGCATACGCGAAGGCATCGACACGATCTGTGAGGCGCTCGACATCCAGTACAAGGTCGAGCAGGTCGGCGCTTTCGATCCGGTCACCTTCGATGCCGGCTGCGTCAAGGCGATCCGCGACGCCGCCGATCGGCTCGGCTATTCCCACCGCAACATCGTCTCCGGCGCCGGCCACGACGCCTGCTGGATCAACCGAGTTGCGCCGACCGCCATGGTGATGTGCCCCTGCGTTGACGGGTTGTCACACAACGAGGCTGAGGAAATCACCAAGGAATGGGCCGGCGCCGGCGCCAACGTGCTGTTCCATGCGGTGGTAGAGACAGCGGGGATCGTGGCGTGAACTAAGATCTGTATTCAAAACGACGCTCACAAGAAGCGCGAAGAGAACAAGGGAACACGACAATGACCAAAGTCATCCGAAACGGCACCATCGTCACCGCCGACCGAACCTGGAAGGCGGATGTGCTGATGCAGCACGGCAAGATCGTCGCCATCGGCTCGAACCTGCATGGCGACCATGAGTTCGACGCCAGCGGCTGTTACGTCATGCCGGGCGGCATCGATCCGCACACCCATCTCGAAATGCCGTTCATGGGCACCTATTCGGCCGACGATTTCGAGTCCGGGACGCGTGCGGCCCTTTCCGGTGGCACCACGATGGTGGTCGATTTCTGCCTGCCGGCGCCGCAGCAATCGCTGCTGGAAGCGTTGCAGATGTGGGACAACAAGACCTCGAAGGCTGCCTGCGACTACTCCTTCCACATGGCGATCACCTGGTGGGGCAAGCAGGTGTTCGACGAGATGGCCACCGTCGTCGACAGAGGCATTACCTCGTTCAAGCATTTCATGGCCTACAAGGGCGCGCTGATGGTGGACGACGACGAGATGTACGCGTCGTTCCAGCGCTGCGCCGATCTCGGCGCGCTGCCGCTTGTTCATGCCGAGAATGGCGACGTGGTTGCGGCGCTGTCGCAAAAGCTGCTCGCCGCCGGCAATAATGGCCCCGAGGGACACGCCTATTCGCGGCCGCCGGAAGTGGAGGGCGAGGCGACCAACCGCGCCATCATGATCGCCGACATGGCCGGCGTGCCGCTCTATGTCGTGCATGTGTCCTGCGAGCAGAGCCACGAAGCCATCCGCCGCGCCCGCCAGAAGGGCATTCGGGTTTTCGGCGAGCCGCTGATCCAGCATCTGACGCTGGATGAAAGCGAGTATTTCGACAAGGATTGGGACCATGCGGCGCGCCGCGTCATGAGTCCGCCCTTCCGCAACAAGCTGCACCAGGATTCGCTGTGGGCCGGCCTGCAGGCGGGATCGCTGCAGGTGGTGGCGACCGACCACTGCGCCTTCACCACCAAGCAGAAGCGCAACGGCCTCGGCGATTTCACCAAGATCCCGAACGGCACTGGCGGGCTTGAAGACCGCTTGCCCGTGCTGTGGACGACGGGCGTCAACACCGGGCGGCTGACGATGAACGAGTTCGTCGCGGTGACTTCGACCAACATCGCCAAGATCCTCAACATGTATCCTAGGAAGGGCGCCATCGTCGAAGGCGCGGACGCCGACATCGTGGTGTGGGACCCCAGCGCCAAGAAGACCATCACCTCGAAGAAGCAGCAATCGGTGATCGACTACAACGTCTTCGAAGGTTTTGAGGTGACCGGCCTGCCGCGCTTCGTCTTTTCGCGCGGCGAATTGTCGGTCGAGGAAGCGGAGGTCAAGGCCAAGCCCGGCCATGGCGAATTCGTCGCCCGCGAGCCGAACGCGGCGGTCAACCGGGCTCTGTCGACCTGGAAGGACATTACCGCGCCGCGCAAGGTGGAACGCACCGGCATTCCGGCGACAGGCGTTTGACGTTGCGGAGCCCGGGGGCGCTCATTTCACTGGTCGTGGCGATGGTGGTCGCTGGTCCGGCAACAGGGGCCGAGAGGCTGGCCGGCTCCTGGGGCAACGATGCCGGCTGTGTCTTTGCAAAGGCCGGTTTTCAGGGCCGGGACGATTATATCGTGCTGACCGCCGAAGGCATCGAGACCTATGGCAGCGGCTGCCGGTTCGCGCAGCAATTGACGTGGGCGCCGGGCACGCAATCGCTTGATGCGACCTGTTCCGCCGAAGGCGAGGCGGGGACGACGGCTGAAACCGTTGTGGTCACCAACAAGGGCGAGGGTGGGTTCTTCGTGACCATTCCCGGTCTTGAAGAAATGGGGCCGTTGCAACCGTGTTCGTGACGTTGGAGCTGGGGGAATGAGCGCGCGCGGTTTGGGGCCGTCTGTTGCGATGATAGTCGTTCTGGCTGCGGGTCAGGCCCTTGCGGCAGGCATCGACCTGACGAAACCCTATGGGGACAAATATGGCTGCATCAACCGCAATGGCCAGGAAGTCGCCGCCGATCGGATGCTGCTTTTGACCGACGAGGCATTGGTCACCGCCGCCAGCGCCTGCACCTTCACGGACAAGCAGGCGCAGGCTGATGGGTCGCTGGTGGTGACGGCAACATGCGAGGCGGAAGGCGAAGAAGGACAGGAGCCGACCAAATTCACCATCAAGCGCAGCGCCAAGAACGCCAAGAAGCTGACGGTGGCCGACGACGACGGCAATGTCATGGGCGAAGTGGCGCGGTGCAAATGACGGCAGTCCCGTCAGCGTCAGGCCACCAGCGCATCCAGTTCCGGCAACAGGACGACGCTTTCCTGTTCATTGGGATCGGTGCGGGCGATGACGGCCGAGGACGGGGCGTTGCTCAGATTGGCCGGCAGATGCGGTACGCCGGCCGGGATGTAGAAGAGGTCGCCGGCCTTGACGACGATGTGGTTCTCGAGCCTGTCGCCATACCATGTGTGGACCTCGCCCGAGAGCACATAGATCGCCGTCTCATGGCTTTCATGCAGATGCGCCTTGGCGCGGGCGCCAGGCGGCAGGGTGAGCAGATGCATGCAGATGCCGGACGAGCCGACCGTCTCGGCTGCAATGCCGGCAAAATAGGTCAATCCCTGCTTGCCTTCATAAGTGCTTTCAGGACGGATAAGGTGACAAGTGGGTTTGGGCGACATCGGCAAGGCTCCGGGCGTCGATTGGGTGGGATTGGACGAGTGGAAAGCAACATCAACGCGAATGCAACGGCATTTCATCCTGGGCGGCTGCGAGAAGCAGGCAGCAAGCGATGACGGGACGATCGCCAGCCGTCGTCTCGGCAAGCAAACTTGGCCTTACCTTTCAGACCAATGACGGTCCGGTAGAGGCGCTCTCCAAAGTCGACCTGACAATCGGCAAGGGCGAGTTCGTCTCCTTCATCGGCCCATCTGGCTGCGGCAAGACCACCTTGCTGCGCGTCATCGCCGATCTGGAAAAACCGACATCGGGCACGATCTCGGTCAACGGCATGACGCCGGAACAGGCGCGCGAGAAACGCGCTTATGGCTACGTCTTCCAGGCGGCAGCCCTTTTCCCGTGGCGCACGATCGAGCGTAACGTGGCGCTGCCGCTGGAGATCATCGGCCTTTCGAGAGCGGAGCAGGCCGAGCGCATCAAGCGAACGATGGAGCTCGTCAACCTCTCCGGCTTCGAGAAGAAATACCCTTGGCAGCTTTCCGGCGGCATGCAGCAGCGCGCTTCGATCGCCCGCGCGCTCGCCTTCGACGCCGACCTGTTGCTGATGGACGAGCCCTTCGGCGCGCTGGACGAGATCGTGCGCGACCATCTCAATGAACAGCTTCTGGAATTGTGGGCGCGCACCAACAAGACGATCTGCTTCGTCACCCATTCCATCCCCGAGGCGGTGTATCTGTCGACGCGCATCGTCGTCATGTCGCCGCGCCCAGGTCGGGTTACCGACATCATCGAATCGACGCTGCCAAAGGAGCGGCCACTGGACATCCGCGAGACGCCGGAATTTTTGGCGATCGCGGCCCGCGTGCGCGATGGCTTGAGGGCAGGGCACAGCTATGATGATTGAGGGGGTAGCGAATGAGTGCGGACGTCGCCGCCACGCCTTCGTCATCCTAGGGCGAAGCAAGGAGCGAAGCGACGCGGCGCAGACCCTAGGATCCATACCGTTACCTATACGGTCCGCAACGGTGCAAAACGGTGCACACGCCGCTGCGCCCGCGAAGGCGAACATTCTCAACCGCTTATACCCCTCGGCCAACGTCACGGAATGGATCCTAGGGTCTGCACGACGCTTCGCGTCGCTCCGCCCTAGGATGACGAACGCGGAGGTGGTCGGCCTCCGCTTCGCTCCGGCCACCCTCTTCCCGGCGGGGAGAGGAGAAGGGGAGCGCGCCTGATGGACACCTTCCGCGAAAAACTCATCCCCGTGACCTCCATCCTCCTGGGCGTGGTGGTGCTCTGGTATGTCTTCGCCGTCATCCTAAACGCGCCCTTCCAGCGCGACCTCGACCGGCGCGCCGGGGAAACCCACGGCACCGTCGAATTCATCGGCAAGACGCTGTCGCAGCCCAAGCCGACGCTGCCGGCGCCGCATCAGGTGGCGGTGAACTTCTTCGAGAACACCTTCCTGCGGCCCATCACATCGAGCCGAAGCCTCGTCTACAATGCCTGGGTGACCCTGTCGTCGACGTTGCTCGGCTTTGCCTTCGGCACGGCGCTCGGCATCGTCATCGCGGTCGGCATCGTGCATGTGGCGACGCTCGACCGCAGCCTGATGCCGTGGATCATCGCCTCCCAGACGATTCCCATTCTGGCGGTGGCGCCGATGATCATCGTCGTGCTGGGGGCGATCGGCATCAGCGGTCTAATCCCAAAGGCGATGATCTCGACCTACCTGTCGTTCTTCCCGGTGACGGTGGGCATGGTGAAGGGCCTGCGCTCGCCCGAACTCATGCATCTCGACCTGATGCACACCTACAATGCCAGTGTCTCGCAGACCTTCTGGAAGCTGCGGGTGCCGGCCTCGGTGCCGTTCCTGTTCACGTCGATGAAGGTGGCGGTGGCGGCGAGCCTCGTCGGCGCCATTGTCGGCGAACTGCCGACCGGTGCTGTCGCCGGCATCGGCGCCAAGCTTTTGGCAGGCGCCTATTACAGCCAGTCCATCGACATCTGGTCCGCCCTTGTGGCGGGCTCGGTGGTGGCGGCCCTTCTGGTCATGGTGGTCGGCATAGCCGGGAGCCTGGTTGACCGCGCGATGGGCGGGAGGCCGGCATGAACTGGCTGAAGCCCTCCTGGCAAGCCGTGCTGGCCATTGCGCTGTGTCTTGTAGCCCTGTCGCTCGGCGCGATGTCGAAGCCGGAAGCGGCCACCCTTGCAGACCCGACGGCAAGCTTCGACTACCCCTATTTCGGTATAAAGACCCCGATGATCGGCCTGGCCGTGCTGGCGGGGCTGATCTCGATGCTCAGGATTTCGGCGGTGGCCGAGGCTGCGGTGCTGTTTATCGGCGCTCACCTTGTCGCCTGGATTCTGATCTCGGGCATTACAGGGTTCGAAGGCATGGCATTGGCGCCGTATTTCCTGCTGCTCGCCGCTGCCTGGCTGCTGGCATGGCGCTGCGTCGCCGTGCTGTCGGGGCTTCGCCCGATGGCAAAAGGGGCGCGGATGGCGCTGCGCCTCATCATACCGGCGATCTTCGGCGCCTGGATCCTGATCATATGGGAAGCGATGACGCGTGGCGCCGGCATTCCCTTCATCCTTTTGCCGCCGCCGAGCGCCATCGGTGTGCGCATCGCCAGTTCCCTGCCGGTGCTCGGCGCCGATATCAGGCAGACCATCTTCAAGGCGGTGATCTTCGGTTATGTCATCGGCAGCGGCGCCGGCTTCCTGGTGGCCATTGCGGCCGACCGCGTGCCGTTCCTGCGCCGCGGTCTGCTGCCGATCGGCAATATGGTCTCGGCGCTGCCGATCATCGGTGTGGCGCCAATCATGGTGATGTGGTTCGGCTTCGACTGGCCGTCCAAGGCCGCGGTCGTCATCATCATGACCTTCTTCCCAATGCTGGTGAACACGGTTGCCGGTCTTGCCGCCTCCGGCCATATGGAGCGCGACCTGATGCGCACCTATGCGTCGGGCTACTGGCCAACACTCTTGAAGCTCCGGCTGCCGGCGGCAGCGCCCTTCATCTTCAACGCGCTGAAGATCAACTCGACGCTGGCGCTGATCGGCGCCATCGTCGCCGAGTTCTTCGGCACGCCTGTGGTCGGCATGGGCTTTCGCATCTCGACCGAGGTCGGGCGGATGAACATCGATATGGTCTGGGCCGAAATCGCAGTTGCAGCACTGGCGGGTTCGGTCTTTTATGGCGTGGTCGCTCTCGTCGAGAGAGCCGTCACGTTTTGGCATCCCTCTGTCCGTGGTGGATAGGGCGGTGGGTTCGGGTGTTAACTTCAGAGGGTAAAAACATGAAAAGACTGATCATTCCGATGCTGGCCGGCGCGATGTCGCTGGCCGCGTTCCAGGCAATGGCCGCCGACAAGGTGACCTTGCAGCTGAAATGGGTCACGCAGGCGCAGTTTGCCGGCTACTATGTCGCCAAGGCCAAGGGTTTTTATGAAGCAGAAGGCCTCGACGTCGACATCAAGCCGGGCGGTCCCGATATCGCACCCGAGCAGGTGATCGCCGGCGGTGGCGCCGACGTCATCGTCGACTGGATGGGCGGGGCGCTCGCCGCGCGCGAAAAGGGCGTGCCGCTGGTCAACATCGCCCAGCCGTTCAAGAAGGCCGGCATGGAGCTGGTCTGCCCGAAGGATGGCCCGATCAAGACCGAAGCCGATTTCAAGGGTCACACGCTCGGCGTCTGGTTCTTCGGCAACGAATATCCTTTCTACGCCTGGATGAACAAGCTCGGCCTGAAGACCGAAGGCGGCCCGGATGGCGTCACGGTTTTGAAGCAGAGCTTCGACGTGCAGCCGCTGATCCAGAAGCAGGCGGATTGCATTTCGGTCATGACCTACAACGAGTACTGGCAGCTGATCGATGCCGGCTACAAGCCGGACCAGCTCACCGTGTTCAACTACTCGGCGATGGGCAACGACCTGCTTGAGGACGGGCTCTATGCCTCGGAAGACAAGCTCAAGGATCCGGCTTTCGAAGACAAGATGGTGCGTTTCGTGCGCGCCTCGATGAAGGGCTGGAAATATGCCATCGACAACAATGACGAGGCCGCGGGCATTGTCATGGACGGCGGTGGCCAGGACGAAAACCACCAGAAGCGGATGATGAGCGAAGTCGCCAAGCTGATCGACAATGCCGACGGCAAGCTCGACCCGGCGACCTACGAGCGCACCGCCAAGGCGCTGCTCGACCAGAAGATCATCACCAAGGCGCCGACCGGCGCCTACACCACGGCCATCACCGACAAGGCGATCAAATAAGCCTGGCCAGGCAATTTCGACCTCGAGAGCGGCGCCTTTGACCAAATGTCAGAGGCGCCGTTCCTTTATGGTGTTCATGACGAAGCTGGTCTCAATCGAGGCGACGCATTTCAGCCGCGCGATCTTTTCCTTGATGAAGCGCTCGTACTGTTCGAGGCTGCCGGTCACCACCTTCAGCACATAGTCGCGCGACCCGGTGACGAGGTGGCATTCCAGCACCTCCTCCCACCCGCGGATGGCGTCCTCGAACATGACGATCTCGTCCTCGTTCTGGCGGCTGAGCCGGACGGTGGCGATGGCGACCATGTTCCACCCGAAGGCGGCCGGGTCGACCAGCGTGGTATAGCCCCTGATGATGCCGGCCTCCTCCAGCCGGCGTACCCTCCTCAAACATGGCGACGGCGACAGGCCGATGCGCTCCGCCAGCTCATTGTTGGTGATGCGGGCGTCGGCCTGCAGCTCGCGCAGGATCTTGCGGTCGAAATCGTCGGCTATCTTCTGTTGCACTTTTGCTCTCGCTCGGCAATTTGTTGCCGGAATGCAGCCATGCGAGGCCGAAAATAGCAAGGACTGGTGGACCGGGATCGCATAAATTGCTGGACGAGACTCCTCCAGAACGCAGGAAAAGCCATGACCGCGCCGCGCCCGTCGAAAACCCACATCGGCAACCACAAGCTCCATCCGGAAACGTTGATGTTGAGCTATGGCTTCGATCCGCAACTGTCGGAAGGCGCCGTCAAGCCGCCGGTGTTCCTGACCTCGACCTTCGTGTTCAAATCGGCGGAGGAGGGACGCGACTTCTTCGACTACACATCCGGCCGCAAGGAGCCGCCGAGCGGCACGGCGTCCGGCCTGGTCTATTCGCGCTTCAATCATCCCAACTCGGAGATCGTCGAGGACCGGCTGGCGGTCTATGAGGGAACGGACGCCTGCATCCTGTTCTCGTCGGGCATGTCGGCGATCGCCACGACGCTGCTCGCCTATGCCCGGCCGGGCGATGTCATCCTGCATTCGCAGCCGCTTTACGGCGGCACCGAGACGCTTTTGACGCGCACGCTGTCCGGCTTCGGCATCGGCGCTGTCGGCTTCGCCGACGGCGTCGACGACAAGGCGGTGCGGGCCGCTGCTGATGCAGCGGTGGCGAAGGGGCGTGTCTCGGTCATTCTCATCGAAACGCCGTCGAATCCGACCAACAGCCTGGTCGACATCGCACTGATCCGGAAGTTTGCCGACGAGATCGGCGCAAGCCAAGGATCAACGCCGATCATCGTCTGCGACAACACGCTGCTCGGCCCGGTGTTCCAGCGACCGATCGAACATGGCGCCGATGTCTCCGTCTATTCGCTGACCAAATATGTCGGCGGCCATTCCGACCTGATCGCCGGTGCGGCGATGGGCAGCAAGGCGGTGACCAAGCCGATCAAGGCGCTGCGCGGCGCCATCGGCACGCAACTCGACCCGCATTCCTGCTGGATGCTCGGCCGCTCGCTGGAGACGCTGTCCATCCGCATGGAGCGCGCCAACGACAATGCGCGGCTCGTGGCCGAATTCCTGCGCGATCACGCCAAGGTCGAGAAGGTGCATTACCTGCCGTTCCTGGGCGAGGATACGGCAGCGGGACGGGCCTACAAGGCGCAATGCAGCGGCGCCGGGTCGACATTTTCTTTCGATATCAAAGGCGGAGAGAAGGCGGCCTTCGCATTTCTCAACGGGCTGCAAATATTCAAGCTGGCGGTGAGCCTCGGCGGCACGGAGTCACTCGCCAGCCACCCGGCGGCGATGACGCACTCCGGCATTCCCTTCGACGTGCGCCAGCGCATCGGCGTGCTGGAGACCACGGTCAGGCTGTCGATCGGCGTCGAGCATCCGGACGATCTTATTGCCGACCTGACGCAGGCGCTGGCAGCGGTCTGATAGCTCGCTTGTAGATATCAGGAAAGGGGCGATCGTCTTGGCAGCGTCGGCGGGACAGCACCCCCCTCTGTCCTGCCGGACATCTCCCCCTCAAGGGGGGAGATCAGCAGCTCTGACCATAGCGCCCTGTCTGCAACGCTGGAGATTGGCGAAGGGCGACGTGACATCCAATCTCCCCCTTGAGGGCATAGGCGCTAAGATAGGTATTGCCCTGCGGAATCGGGTGTGATTCTACACTGCGATGACACACGAATCGCTTGTTGATGACGGCTGGGCCGAGACGATTGAGCTTCTGGGCGGCGAAGAGTTGATCGCAGCAAGTGCCCGCGAGACGAAGGCGTTCCTGCGCCCGCGCGGCGTCAGGTCGGCGAGCGACCTGTTGCGCCTGACACTGGCTTACTGCCTTGGCAAGG